>CAZLKK010000073.1:0-8932 GCA_964559995.1 uncultured Chloroflexaceae bacterium | reverse complement strand
TTGCTTGGATGATTGCCGATCACATCCTGGATTTTCGTCTAGCCGTCCCCGCTCATGCGCTCACGGGAGAATTTCACGCCAAATTTGGCATCTTCACCGATGCATATGGGGACAAAGTGAGCTTTGAGGGCAGCTACAATGACAGCATCCAGGGGACACGCAACTACGAGTCGCTCAAGATATTTTGCTCTTGGAAGCCATCACAAGAGGAAATTGTGCAGCATGATAGTGAACGATTTGAACGACTCTGGGGGAATGAAGACCCTAATGTGTTGGTGTATAATCTCCCAGAGGCAGCCAGAGAACACATCCTACAACTTCGCACCTATGAGCGACCTTACCATACCCCCAAACGAGTAGCAGAACAACCATCCGTATATAACGTAACCGGTTATCCTCATCGTCCTCCTCAACTGCACCTACGCGATTACCAGGAAGAGGCACTACACGCATGGTTTACCAATGGATGTCAGGGTATTTTGGAGATGGCAACTGGTACTGGTAAAACGATCACCTCGTTGGCAGCAATGGTACGGCTCTTTGGACGTGATCGACGATTGGCGATCATTATCTCCTGTCCCTACCAACATCTTGTTACCCAGTGGCACAAAGAAGCCGTAGCATTTGGATTGCAGCCATTGCTGGCATACCAAAGTAAGGCGCGTTGGCTCACCCCGCTCCATCAGCAGGTTTCTGAGTACATCCATGAGGATCGCTCCCATGTTGCCGTGATTACCACCCATACGACCTTTAGAGATGCTGATTTTCAGCGTATTCTGGAGCGAATTACGCCCCACCCTGCATTACTTATTGCTGATGAAGTTCACCACCTGGGCGCGACCCGTAGCCGCTCGCGCCTGCCCCTTGAAATTCCCTATCGTCTCGGCTTGTCTGCGACCCCCAACCGTTGGTTTGATGCTGATGGGACCGTCATGCTGCGTGAGTATTTTGGGGAAACAGTATTTGCCTATCCGCTTGAGCAAGCGATAGGCACCGCTTTGACCCCCTATCGCTATTATCCCCAACTTATAGAACTTACCCCTGATGAAATGGAAGAATACCGAAATCTGAGTGAACAGATTGGTAAACTCATCGGCAATGACAATCCTGATATGGAAGAAGTACGAGAAATGCTCCTTATCAAGCGAGCACGATTGTTGAATAAAGCAGAAAACAAGCTCGTCCGTTTGAGTCAATTACTCACAGAGATGCAAAGCAGCTTGAGCCATGCGTTGTTCTATTGTTCACCAGAACAGCTTGAAGCTGTGTGTCGTTTGGTGGGGTGGGAGCATGGCTTACTTATTCATACCTTCACGGCAGAGGAAAGCAATGATGAACGTCAACAACTTCTCGAAGACTTTGCTAATGGGGATTTGCAGGGACTTGTAGCTATGAAATGTTTGGATGAGGGGGTAGATGTCCCAAATACTCGTATTGCTTTTATTTTGGCAAGCAGCAGTAATCCGCGTGAGTTTATTCAACGGCGGGGTCGTATCTTACGCAAAGCTCCAGGCAAAGATGAAGCCATTATCTATGACTTGATAGCGATACCCGCTCAACAGTGGCAGGGTGCGGGAACGTTTAGCACAGAACAAAGCATTATGCGGCATGAGCTTGCTCGGTTTCGTGAGTTTGCCCAATGTGCTCGCAATAAACACCAAGCAATTGATCGTATTTGGGACATAGCACAACGTTATGATCTCCATGAGGTATAACCTACTATGTCGAGAATCCAACAACAGATACTCGCATTGTTTGCAAAAAGTAATGAAGATGTCCGCGAGGTTATCGCTTCAGTGATTGAATTTGAACAAGAGAATATTCATCTTGAACGTCCCCGCTTCAAAGAGGCGATTACTGATGTCCTTGACCGCGTTGCTCGTGAGACCATAAAGAAAGGTGGCGAGGATGAACATTGAACGGATTATCCTTACCAACTTTCGTCAGTATTTTGGTGAGCAACGAGTAGATATTGCCCAAGATACGGAGCATAATGTCACCATCTTTCATGGGGTTAATGGGGCGGGCAAAACATCCTTTTTTACCGCTATTAACTGGTGTTTGTATGGTGAGGGAGCCGACAATATTGGGCAGATTATCAGCAAAGAGGCAGTCCAATGCGCTCAAGATGGAGAGGAAGTTATCTCAAAGGTTGTGGTGACATTTTTTCATGAAGGTCAGCGGTACATGGCTTCACGACAACTCAAGGGGATTAAACAACCTGATGGGAGTGTTCGGGAACTGCGAGATGTTGAATTTGTCCTCACCCGGACCTCTCCCGATGGGCGGTCTCGTCGAGTAGAAAATCCGATAGGTACCATGAATGCCATTTTGCCTAGCAATGTACGGACATATTTTTTCTTTGATGGAGAGAAAATAGAAACCTTTGCCCGTCCTGAATCAGCAGGTGAAGTACGCTTCTCGGTCTATCAGGTTCTTAGCTTGGAAGTGTTAAGTCGTTCCCAGGATCACTTGTCAAAGGTAGCGAAAGAACTGCGAAGCGAACTTCGGGGGCTTGCTAGTGGAGAACTCAAAACCTTACTTGCTCAAGACGAGGAAGCACGGCAAAAGGAAGAAACTCTCGTCAAACGTCAAAAAGACTTAAAGGATGAGATAGCAGCAGCACAACGACATATTGAAAGTGTCAATCAGAAGCTGCGTGAGTTGGAAGTGGTGCAGGAGCAGCAAAAACACTATGACCTCTACACGGGGCAGTTGCAAGAACGCCAACAAGAGCACCAAAATCTTACGGTGCGTGTCCGCGATCTGGCAAGCCAGGGCTATGTCTTGATTATCGGTGATGCGGTGAAACAGGCACAGGCAATCCTGGATGAGAAACGCCAACGGGGGGAGATACCAAGCAATATTCGCCAGCAGTTTTTGCAAGACTTGCTAGAACGCCAGACCTGCATCTGTGGTCGTCCTTTTGCAGAACATGATGATGCCTACCAACACCTAACGCGCCTGATGGGGGACTCGCTACCGACAGCACTAGAGAATGATGTGTTGACTACCAGTGGCAGCTTACAATCACTGCACAATCGCGCTACGCAAGTGATGGATGATTTGCATACCCAGATGAGCGAGAAGGTGCGCTTAGAGGATAGGATAAGACAGTTGCATGCCGAACGCGATGATGTGGAACGCCAAATGAAGGACTCACAACAGGTAGAAGTGAGCGAATTGGCTCGCCAGCGCGACTCGTATCAGGTGGATATAGATACCAACCGCACAGAGTTGGCGCGAGTTGATGTTCAGCTTGATGGAGTAAAAAAGAAGATTGCGGAACTGGAACGGCGTATTGCAAAGGCTCGCAAAGCGGAACACCGAGAGCAGTTGCTCAGTCGCAAGATTGAACTGGCACAACAGGCATCAGACTCTATCGCGCAGGTCTATGAGACGTTTGCGGAACAGAAACGGCAGCAAATTGAAGCGCAAACGCGCACTATCTTTCATAAACTGGCGTGGAAGGGTGAGCATTTCAGTGATGTGCGATTGACGACAGATTATCAGCTTGAGGTTATAGATCGCTATGGGTTGCCTGCCCGTCCTGAACTTTCGGCAGGCGAACGGCAGGTGTTGAGTTTGTCATTCATTACGGGTATGGCGCAGGTGGCGGAACGGGAAGCCCCGCTGGTGATGGATACGCCGTTTGGTCGGCTTTCGTCTGCCCACCGCGAGAGCATTACAACGCATATGCCAAAGCTGGCAAGCCAGCTTGTGTTGTTTGTGACGGATGAAGTTCACCACCTGGGCGCGACCCGTAGCCGCTCGCGCCTGCCCCATAATGGTAGCACTTACCCCGGCTGTGGGGAATGTATCTCATCCATTGGGTAAACTCCATACGTTTGCCCTATAATGTATGCTGCCGTATTGAGCACACGTTGGGTCCAGGTATCATAGACACATCCCCCCCACGCTTGCTCAAAATACGCTTTTTCTTCCTCTGGACAAGGGTACCAAGAGCCATGCGTATCACGCGCAAGTATCCATGAAAGCCCCTCTGGAGCATCTACCAATAATTGGAAGGGGTCTTTACCAATGATCACGCGAAATGTCCATCCTGTCGCCTCACGTTGTAAAACCGTCCGTACCGCCTCATGCCGATAGCAACCGATAGCATCTATCTCGGCTAGGTGACGATGAGCCGCTTGGCAAATCGCTAGGGCTTGGGTACGTACTTCGGTTTGCTGATCATTTGCATAGGATGGTGGATCATAGGGAAGGGTTGAAGTGCCTGCGGGAGTACGAAGGGAGAGCGGGTACACTGGTTTGTCTGTGGCACTAGAGCGCAATATCCCGCTGCGATCTACGTAAATATGTAGGGTTGTTAGGTTATTGGCAGGAGAGTGAAGCGCAATAATACCCCCACCAACACGATAGTGGTTCAGCAACACCATGCGTTGTGGCTTGCTTAGACTAAGGATTTTTGTTTTCATAGATTCCTCTATTTCTTCTCTGGGTATATCCCAATACAGGATATTCTCTACTTACAGTATATCCCCCTTTGGGATATTACGCAAGTAGCTATATGCTATAAGCATGTCAGGACAAACCCATACTGCTCAATACCAACAGTTCTTAGAAAAGCTACGCGCAGCACGCAAACAAGCTGGACTAACCCAAGCAGAAGTAGCATCCCACTTGGGAAAGCCTCAATCGTATGTTTCTAAGTGTGAATCGGGAGAAAGACGGCTAGATATTATTGAGGTAGCAACCTTTGCCCAGTTATATGGGGTATCAATAGAAGCATTATTACCTAATCGAGAGCAAGCCCTATGATTACAGACTACAAAACGGCATTTGCCAAACTTAGCGTTGACAAAGTATCGGGTCGTTGGGGAGAAGAGACCAACCACGGTGCGCCCTATAAGCCATTTCTCTTGTTAGCGATCATGGACTTGATAGCACAAGGGGAAATTACCACAAACTTTATTCAACTTAACGCTGAATTGCTAGATACTTTTACCCTTTACTGGGATAAGGTTATGGGGCAAGACAAATGGCGAAACCCTGTGCTCCCCTTTTACCATCTCAAAAGTGAAGGGTTTTGGTACCTACAACCTGTCCCCGGTATGGAACAGGCTCTAGCAACCTCCAGTCATATTCGTTCTTTCAAACAATTGGAGCGCATTAGCATAGGGGCAACGTTTGATGAAGCCTTATTTGAACAATTGCAAGACCCCCAAACACGAGATGCCCTGCGGCAAGTGCTTATTGAAACCTACTTTGCCCCAGATACCCGCCCACTTTTGGTAGAAGTCGGAGAAATTACCGCACAGAGTTTTGCCTATAGTCGTGAACTGCTGAATCGTTCCCGTGGAGCATTCAAGATACAGGAAATTTCCGAATTGGACCAGCACTACCATTCCATGTCCCGTTCCGCAGGATTTCGTCGGTTAATCGTCAATGCCTATAATCATACCTGTGCGGTGTGTAAAATTCGTCTTGTTACCCCCGAAGGATATACCGCAGTGTCAGCAGCACACATTGTCCCGTGGAGCGCGAGTCACAATGATGACCCACGTAACGGTATGGCACTCTGTGGTACCCACCATTGGGCTTTTGACAGGGGGATACTTGGCATTACCACAGACTATACGATTCTGGTTTCTCCCATAGTGGCAGAGGATGATGCATTATCCCAACCCCTGCGGGAATTGCATGACCAGCAGATACACCTGCCAAGTGAACCATCGGTGTATCCAGCAAAACAAGCGTTACGTTGGCATACGAAGCATATTTATCGTGATACTATCCCACCCCGTCTCTTATGATGGGATATTTTGCTCTAGGTGGTATTCCTCTTCTGTTAGGGGCAATCCCAACAACTGCTTGATAGTATTCGCGGTAAGTTTGATACTATCCTGTGCCTTGCTCATCTTACCGCGAATCATTGCCCGCCCCTCCCATACATCCGTGTTTGTACGTGACCAATCAACCTGTCCAAGCACCGGTAAGTACTCTTTCCACGTCTCTGGGTAGGTCTGGATAAGGGCATGTCCTGCTCTCCCTATTGCCAACAGCGTAACCCCATGCCCATGCACATAGTTTTGCCGCAAGTCAAAGGCAGACATCTCACGCCGAATTGCCTGTTGCCATTCAGGAATAATCTGCCCCAATTCCTGCCAGAATTGCAGGGCAAGGGTTTCCTGTTCTGGTGTTACCGTTTTGGGTTTTCCCAAAAGGGCTTGGGTCGCTTGGTAGATGGCGTTGAGGGTAAAGAGTGCGGAAGATCGGTTTGAAATCGTGGTTTTTTCTAGTTCGGTGAGTCCTTGAAAGATGGGTGTGGTATCAACGAGTCGGCGCACGAGCGTGGCTAGGGGACTATCTTGGTCGCGCAAGACCTGTTGTGATTTGGTTGGGCGACTCTTGGTTTGGTTGAGACTGGCAAAGATACGGGGGGAACGCTGCAAGTCAGGGTCTACGAAGAGCATAATAGGGACAGTATCATTGTTGATCATTTGGGGGTAATGCTCCTGCTCTAGTATCCGTTGCAAAGCAGCCCGGCGATGTTGTCCATCGTGAATGACCATCTGAGCAGTTAAGGGAATTTGGAGGTGTCCTACATCTGGCATCCTTTCGGTAAATGGCTCAAAGAGAATGGGGCTATCTATGACAGCAATCAGAGGAGATAAGATATAATCCTCTGGTTGGGCAGTAAGATAGGCGAGCAATTCCCCTATACGCAAATTGCTCAGGGAACGTCCCCGACGTAGCCACTCAGGGACTTCTCGCTCATCAAAGAGAAACAAGCGGGGGACTAATCGTAAGGGACAATGGGTGATGTAATACGGATACTTGCCCTGGTTGCCCCGAATAGCTGTCAGGGCATAGTGTTCGCTTGGCATAGGAACTCCCGTATAGCTCTAGTTGCTTTCTTTCATTCTCATAATACCAGATTACCCTAATTTTAGCAACGTCCTATTGATGTGATGGAGACTTCCTTTAGGGGGATTATATACTTCTTAGGAGTACACAATGATTGACGAATTAGACCGGGTTGTTTTGACAACTGATGTACCTGAACATGGCTTGTCTGCCGGTGATATTGGCACAGTGGTGTGGGTACATCATTATGGAGCAGGGTATGAAGTGGAATTTATCACGCTCGATGGCGAAACGATAGCAGTTGTGACACTGGTTGCTGCCCAGGTGCGCCCGATACAGCGCGGCGAGATAGCGCATGTGCGGTTAGTGGCGGTGGGTGGGGGAGAAGCATGGTCGTTGCAGGTTACTTTATTTCGCCCTCACCCCCCCCCACCAACGTATACCCCCCCCTCACGGGCAGCATCTGCCTGTTCCTCAGCCGCCAGCAAACGCATACCTGCGCCTACCAACAGCGTATGGAGTGCATCCACCGATAATGCCGTATACAATCGTCCATCTGCCCGGCGCATCGTGGTTGGGGTCGCTAGGTAGGAGATGATAACTCGTCCGTCTGGACACAAGATACGTGCCAGTTCCCCTACGGCGGTAATGGTACAAATTAACCTGATACTTCCAATTTATACTGATCAAGCAGTATTCAGATACGAGTACAATCATTGCTAGAAGGGTACTACCACCTATCGCTAGAGGAGTACAAGAAACGTCATTATGCGACAACAATAACGGTTTCCAGAGTAAGCTCATACTATACAATCATGCGTTCTTCTACGTACAGGTTTGCCTATGAAGATGATCAAAAAATTGCCACTTTGTGTCTGGTTGCAGCAATGGTGGGTTCGCACCATTTTTACCCTTAGACATCAGGGAGAAGTCGGACATCCATTGAGTTGGCAGCCTTTGCAACACCTCCACAATTTTCAGGTATCTGCCTTGATTGTCCAATGGTTACTTGATGCCTCACTTAAGGTTGCAAACCCAGTCTTATTGCCCTTCAAGACGACCTAGACCCGTTTATGCGCTTACGCGCATCACAAGAACAACGCGACAGCCATTCTCTGCACAGCGAGTTCACGGCGAACGTTGTGGCTGTGGTAAGAGCGAAGATGATCCGTGTCGGAGCGGGGGGGGAAATCTCACAGAATCTGCCCCAAACGGGACGATTCCCCGAAGCAGCGTAGCGGTAAGCGCAGCGGAACGGGCGGCAATTTTGGCGGCGTGGGAAGCGTTGCAGGCGAGTGGGCAAATGGTGAGTCGCCGGGCTATTTGTCGGCAGGTATTCAATGGGGCAACAGGTGGGTCTGCCTATCGCAAGGTGCAGGCGGTGTTGGATGATGTGACAGAGTGATGGTGTGGCGGGGTGCTGGGGTGATAGGGTGCTGGGGGCAGTTTTGGTATCCCGCTTTCTTCAAGAGGGTATGGTCCTAACATTGAGGAAAGCCCACAACCATCCGCAACGGGCATACAACAAATGCGAGGTATTGGCGATGAAACAGAAGTGGTGGCTGTATTGGGAATATTGCTGTTGCTAGAGAGGAAAGACGGTTTGGGAGACCTACGCTGCTGAACAAAGGTATGCTATAATTCTCCTATTACTTAGGTAGTTACCCACAGTTGGGATAGACCATAAGCTATGCACGAAACAAATACCTATGAACCTTCCCTTTGGTGAGCAAGCCACGGTCTTTGAGCCAAAAATAACCGCATATCTGCTCTCACTAACCCATCCAGATGGGAGGAGTAAGGCACACTTTTTTCTCCGCTATGGTTTTTCTGCAGCGAGGTGGTGGGTTCTTGCTGATGCCCTTGTGCATCACGGAAGCACCCATGAGGTGGTAAAACAAGAGACGACCCCATTTGGCACAAAGTATGTGGTAGAGGGTATACTGCTTACCCCTGATGGTCGTACACCGTTTATCCGTACTGTGTGGTTGATTGCCACAGATACCAGCACCCCCCATCTCATCACAGCCTATCCAGTAACACCTTGACAAGGAGTACACCATGATTGACGAATTAGACCGGGTTGTTTTGACGACTGATG
>CAZLKK010000072.1:14070-14594 GCA_964559995.1 uncultured Chloroflexaceae bacterium | reverse complement strand
GCCCTCGCCGCCCTTGCCTTTGCCCTACGCCTCGCTAACCTGGGCAAATTTGCCACCCACGATGAGGTGGAGTTTTGGTTTTCCCGCTCCGAATCATTGCTCAACGCGCTGCAATCTGGCAACTATGCCCTTATGGACATATCAACCCATCCGGGCGTGACGACCATGTGGCTTGGCAGTGGGGGTATTCTGCTGCACCGGCTACTCTTTGAGCATGGCTTGCTCCAACACGAAACTTTTTCGCTTATGCTCGCCCTCTACCGACTGCCTATTGCCAGTCTGCATGCCATCCTACTGCTCGTTGGCTATGCCATGCTCCGTCAACTCCTGCCCCCCACTACCGCGGTACTAGCCGCATTGTTCTGGGCAGTAGACCCCTTTATCATTGGTTATAGCCGCTTGCTCCACGTAGATGCGCTGGTTGCATCCTTTGGCACCCTCAGCCTATTAGCCGCTTGTATCTATTGGAGCCACGCTCGCAAGCGGCGATGGTTGATCATCTCTGCCGTCTGTGCAGGTTTGGC
>CAZLKK010000072.1:6946-14060 GCA_964559995.1 uncultured Chloroflexaceae bacterium | reverse complement strand
GGACCGCTTGTGTTAGTCCTAGCGTTGGTATCTGGTATAGCTCCCCCGCTTTCCCACGATAACCTAGCCCCAACACCATCACGCAGGCTAATCCTACCAGTAGGCGCGTTTGTCGTTTGGGGCATCATCTGTGCCATCACCATTGTTGTTTGCTTCCCTGCGCTGTGGGTTGCCCCGCTGCATGTGATAGAAGCGTTGCGGGTGGGGGTAGAGGTAGAGGGCGCACAACCCCATATGACCGGCAACTTCTTTCTTGGACACCGAGACCCTGCTCCCGGCTGGCTCTTCTACCCTGTGACACTCGCGCAACGGGCAACTCCCTGGACACTGGCGGGTATCCTGCTGCTGCCGCTGACATTGCATCGGCTATCGCCAACGATGCAATCGCGTACACCTGACCAACGCCGGTTGTTGCTGCGTGATATGGCAACCCTCGCCGCCTTCCTGATACTCTTCACTGTCGCTATGAGTCTGTTTCCCAAGAAGTTCAACCGCTATCTTGTGCCGGTCTTTCCCGCGTTTGATATTCTAGCGGCAGTGGGGTTGATGGGCGGTATCGCTTGGCTAACGCGGGGGATACACCGGGCTATTCCCACACTCCAACCCCACAAGCTCCAAGCTATTCCCACTACGCTGATGAGCGGGATAGTCCTAGTGGCAATAGTCAATGTGGGGTACTGGCATCCCTACGAGATTACCGCGTTTAATCAGCTGTTTGGGGGGGCAAAAGGGGGGGCAGAAACGTTTGTGGTGGGATGGGGCGAGGGGCTAGAGCAGGCGGCAGCATGGCTCAACCAACAAGAGGATATTACCGATGTGTTGACCATTAGCCATATGATTACCTCACTTGACCCCTTTTTGCGAAAAGGTGCTCGCGCTACCTTCCCCGATCTTGGCAAGCTCAAGCCGGGCGCAGGATATGTCGTGGTCTCTATTGCCCAGGTGCAGGGGGGACCACCGCCCCCCCCCTTTGACCAGTTCTATGGTAAACGTCCCCCGCTACACACGGTTATGCTGCATGGGGTGGAGTATGTTTGGATATATGCTGCGCCCCCCCCCACCGCCCATGTGGTTGATACACGCATGGGGGAGCACGTCACCCTGTATGGCTACACGCAGGTTGAGCCAGCAGTGCGCGAGCAGCCGTTGCGGGTGCGGCTTGTTTGGCAGACAGACCAACAACCCCCGCAAGATTACTGGCTCTTTGCCCATTTGGTAGGCGAGGATGGCAAGCGGTATAGCCAGGTAGATCAGCCGTACCCGACCAGCGCATGGACGGCGGGGCGTTTTCACCAGACCGAGACGCATATACCTATGCCCCCCGACCTGCCCACTGGCACCTATCGGGTGGTCATTGGCTTATATGACCCACAGGATAGCAAACGGTTAGCTGTGCCAGCATCGGTAGCAGCCGATCCTGCGCTCGCTGGTCCCGATGCGTTGGTGTTGTTGCAGGTGGCTGTGGAGTAGGGGGTAGGCGACACAAAGGGCAACCCCCCTCCCCTTGCCCCTTCTCCCCTCGGTGGGGGAAGGGGAACCGCGCCAGGGGGCAGGGGATGGGGGGCAAACCAGACTTTGTAATTGCCCTATCTGTCCTATCCCAACAATTGCTTGAGGGCAGACTCCGCGGTAGGGTAGAGAAAGGTATACCCTGCTTCCTGCGCCTTGCGGGGGATGACCCGTTGCCCTTCTGTCAACATATCCCCCACCTCACCTAGCGCAATTTTCAATCCAAAGGGGGGAACAGGCAACCATGAGGGTTTCCCAATAACCTTGCCTAACGTTTTGCTAAAATCGCTGTTGGTTTGTGGTTCGGGAGCGGTAGCGTTGAGGGGACCAGAGAGGTCTTCATCCTCAAGGGCTTTGATGATCAGGTTGACTTCATCATCACGGTGTATCCAAGAAAACCACTGGGTACCGGGGAGGATTGGTCCGCCTGCGTACATACGAAAGATAGGGAGCATCTGTGCCAAAGCCCCCTCGTTGGGGTCAAGCACAATGCCAGTACGCAGCAGCACCGTGCGGACTCCATACTCTTCCGCCTTTGCCCCTTCTTGCTCCCACTCCACACAGACCCGTGCCAAAAAATCGTTGCCGGGTGTGCCGCTTTCGTCTATTGGGGTGTCGTCACGGAAGCCATAGTAGCCAATAGCAGAACCGCTAATAAAGACCGATGGTTTGGTCTCGGCGGCGGCGATGGCATTGACTATACCACGGGTGCCAATAACGCGGCTATCACGGATTTCTTGTTTGTAGGCAGGCGACCATCGTTTGGCAAAGACCCCCGCGCCGGCGAGGTGAACAACCCCATATGCCCCATCTATTGCGCTAAACCATTCACCCTGCTCGTTGGCATCCCAAGCGACTACTGCACCGGGGACAGAATCACGGGCTTTTTTGGGGTTGCGGCTAAAGACAACAATCTCATAATTATCAAGGGAAAGCTGTTTGCACAGGGCTTTGCCAATGAGTCCGGTAGCACCGGTCACAACAATCCGTTTTGAACTGGACATACCGTTATTTTCTCCTTTTGTAGTGTTTTTACTATTTTATCCGAGAACCTGTAGGGTATGATACCATGTTTTCGCTACAAGAACATGAGGAGATTTGGGTGTGGCAAATAGTTTTCCCTCGTCATACATTAAAGAACTATAGCCCCCACCTTTCCCCTTGCTCCCCCTCTCCCCTTCCCTTGCCAGAACCAATCCAAGCAAAACGGACGTGAAATAGCTCTTATCTCCCCTTAACCACAAAATAATATGCCCCACAGGGTTTCCTGTGGGGCATTGTGAGGTGTAAGAACCCGAAAATGTTACGCAGAAGGAGCGATGGGGATGATTTCTTGCACTTGAGATTGCATCTCTTGAATGAGCCGCTGCATATGTTCAAGCAACAGATTTTGCCAGTAGCGATTATTGTTAAACGTCGGCATCATTTCTATCAGTTCTTGCATATTCTTTATCTGGTCTTGCAATGTCCCAATGGCGGGTGACATCACAGGTGAAGACATAGGGGGTGTAAATTGCTCAATTGGTGAATGTACTGGTTGTAGTGTCACAACCCGACCCATTGGTTGCTGATTTTGTCCCACCACCGTGCGCGTGTTAGTAAGTACCATTTTACCATTGCCTAGCTGGAGCAGGTTTGACGACCCAGGGCGGGTAGGCTGTTGAGCAACTGCCTCTAACGCATCACCGAGAATGGTCACAGACTTTCCTTTAACCATACCTGGGACAACATCAAACAGCGTTGCCGCAGCGTGATTGATAGTCAGGATGGTATTGTTTGTGCCAACGAGTATCATGGGCGTGTCTTCTCCCCCGTGGGCTGCGGTAAGTTGTTGCGTTGGCGTTGCTGGTGTATAGTGTTCTGTTGGTTGGTAGTTCATTGACATTATGCTTTGCATCGTAAGACCTCCTGGGTAATAAATAACATTTCGGTACACCTCGTGGGTTCGTTTTCTGTCTCAAGTATACCGCGAAACCTCCCACATTCAAGTGGAGATACGGTGGAGGATAGGTGGAGACTACCATAAATCGTAGGATTTTTGCCCTATATGAGAGACAATTATTGGGAAATAATCAAAAAGTATTCAAGATAACCAATAAAAGCCCTTCTACTACCTTAAATAGTATCATTTTGTGTGGTACACTTTGTATATTAGGGAAAACCCTTTTGGTTAAGAAATGGTTTATCCGCATAACCGTATTACTGCCCTTGTGACAATGCCCAATCCTTTTAAGATTGGGTTGCTCAGACAATGGTCTCCTCATGAAACCGTTTGCGCCTGAAGGCGGTACGCAAAGATCGGGAAGGCATGCAGGTTGAACCAAGCGCGAATATACCGTACAATAGGAAATAAGGCTACAGAAATAACTAACGAGAACCAAAAACCCTATGCACATCCTCTACCTCGACCCCTACCACGGTGGCTCCCACGCCGCCAGTGCCAACGGCTACATTGCCCATAGCCAACACACCTTTACCCTGCTCACGCTCCCCATTGACGGCGGGTGGCGGTGGCGTATGCGGGGTGCAGCTGTCACCTTTGCCCGTATGGTGCGCGAGCAGCAGATCACCCCCGACCTCATCTTCACCACCGATATGCTTGACCTAGCGACTTTCCGCGCCCTTACCCGTGATGTGTACCATGCGATTATCCCTGCTGTCACCTATTTCTTTGAAAACCAACTCACCTACCCCTTGCCGCCCGAACGCAAGCGCGACCTTGCCTATGCCTGGACGAACTACACCAGTACCCTCAGTGCAAACCTTGTGCTCTTCAATTCTGCCTTTCATCGCCAGTGGTTTCTGGATGCTCTCCCTGAACTGCTCGGACGCTATCACGACTACAACGAGCTAGACACCCTAACAACCATAGCAGCAAAGGCTGAGGTGCTGCCTACGGGCATAGACCTACGACGGCTTGACCTCCCCAATCCCCCTGCTCGCACTACTCCGCCAACGATTATTTGGCTTAATAGGTGGGACTACGACAAACAACCCCAGATGTTTTTTGCTGCGCTTGAAGCCGTAGAAGCTCGCGGTGGGGACTTTCGCCTCATCATCGCAGGTGAGGCGGTAGACCCCAACATGCCAGAGTTTGTGGCGGCGCATGAACGATGGGCGCACCGTTTGGTGCATTGGGGCTACCCCAAAGATACCGCGACCTACCGGGCGTTGTTGCATCAGGCAGACATCGTGGTCAGCACTGCTCTACAGGAAACACTTGGTATCGGCATCCTAGAGGCGATGTACTGTGGTTGTATCCCCATACTCCCCCGCCGGTTGGTCTATCCCCACCTGCTGCCAGAAGCTACCCACGAAGATTGTCTCTACAACACGTTTGAAGAATTGGTCAAGCAACTGTACCTTGCGCTGCTCTCCTGTAAGACGCTTGGTCGCTACGACTGGCGAGCTACTGCTGCCCCGTATGATTGGCACCAGGTAGCCCCACGCTACGATGCGGTCATGGAGCGGGTATTAGCCTAGCAGATTCCCCCCATCCCCTCGCCCCATATCCCAACGTGGGGAGCAGGGGAACCAAGCAAGGGGAGAGGGTTGCATCCGCTCGTTGACCCTCGCGGCTCGGATAGGGCACGGGGCTACAAAGGGCGTTTTTTGCCGGAGGGTTGTCAGGTGTCGTATAATAGACAAACGATACCGTAAGACGGTATCCTCAAGGTGTTCTTATGCTTGGACTCGCGCTAAGGCGTGAGCAACAAGGAAATCTTCATGACTGATGGTACTCCTCTGTCGTCTGCCGAAGCTAGGCAGACCCCTCAAGGAGCTTTTCAACCAGCAACCTGTACCCTCTACCCCCAAACCACTTGCCCCGCCTTTGGTGCGCTGAGATTATTAGCGCGAATAGAGGGAGCACAACCCGTCATGGTGACAGACGCAGGGTGTCTGTACGGGTTGAGCTTTGTTACCCATTTCTACGGCGCACGAAAAAGTATCCTCGCCCCGGTGCTTGGCACAGCGGAACTATCGGGCGGCAATGTGCAAGAGGCAGCCCTTGCAGCTATTGCAGAGGCAGCCAAAGACCCAAACGTTCGCGTTATCCCGGTCTTGTCGCTCTGCGTAGCCGAGACCGCAGGGTTGGCAGAAGAACTGCTGCCAGAGACGGTCAATGGCAAGCCAGTTGTGCTCGTCCGTGTGCCATCCTACGCGATCTCTGCCCACCCGGACACAAAAGACATTGCCCTGGCTACGCTGCTACGCCGCTTCTGTGATGGTGATGAACCTGCCGAAGCGGGAACGCTTGTCCTCATTGGCGAGGTCTTCCCCGCCGACCCGCTGATGATAGACGGGGTGCTTCGCAAGATGGGGGCGCGGGTGCTGGTGACGCTCCCTGGGCGGAGCATAGACGAACTGCGACAGGCAGGACGGGGGGCAGCCGTGGCAGCCCTACACCCCTACTACCGCGAGACGCTCAAATTGCTGCATGAGCGGGGAGTCTCAGTTGTTGGTGGCACCCCAAGCGGCATAGAAGGCTCATCCGACTGGCTGCGTGCGGTGGGAATGGCACTGGATTTGGATGAGGATGTAGTGCAGCAAGTAGCCGATGAGGAAGCACAAAAAGCCCGCGATTTTCTGGCGATGCAGCCGCTCAAAGGGTCAACTATTCTGGTATCTGGCTATGATGGCAATGAGATGCCCTATGCCCGACTGCTCATTGAAGGGGGGGCGCACGTTCCCTACGTCAGCACGAGCATTGCCCAGAGTATGCACACCGCATCGGATGAGGCGTGGTTACGGGCGCATGGCACCGAAGCGGTCATCTATCGCAAGAGCTTTGAGGACGACCAACAAGCGTTGCGCCATTGGAAGTTTGACCTCGTGATAGGCACGACCATGTTGGCATCCTATGCCAAAGAGCAGGGCATACCGGCGGTCTATGCTACCAGTATCTTGAGTGTGCGTCCCCTGTTCCTAGCCGGGGGGGTCATAGCCAGTATTTCAATGGCACGCGAATTGCTCAACCGAAAACCAATCTACCAAACCATGCTTGATTTCTTCACAGCAGATAAGAATTAAGGGGATACAGGATGCACCTTATACGAGATATACCCTATTCCAGTGCTTTTTGGGGGGCTGCCTGGGTATTTGGCGGTTTCCCAGATGTACGGCTCGTTGGCGATATGCCGGTTGGTTGCTTTGCCATGATTAGCCTAGCCGTCACGAATTACACGGATGCACTCCCCCACCTAGAAAACCTGACCCCAACGGTCATCCGTGAGGAGGATGTCATCAATGGTACCGGCGAAGCCCTCAAACGGACTATTGCCAATATGCGCGAGCTTGGCTACCTAGATGGCAAAAAGCTGGTCGTTATGAGCAGTGCCGAAAGTGAGATGATCGGCGCAGACCATACCAATTTCCTAGCAATGCTTGACCCGGAAGCCCGCTTCTTTTGGGGACATTCGCTAGAAGAGGATGAATGGGCAGGACGGGACAGGTCGCTGGTCTTTGCGTGGCGGGAGTATGGCGAGCCATATGCCACCACAACCCCTCCCACAAACCCACGCTTGGTTAATATCATCGGGCCTACGCTTGGCTGCTTCAATGCCCCCTCTGACCTGCATGAAATCAAACGGCTCGTCCAGGGTAT
>CAZLKK010000072.1:5243-6936 GCA_964559995.1 uncultured Chloroflexaceae bacterium | reverse complement strand
GGTGGCGAGATCAACCTGGTGTACCCCTACGAGTGCGCGTTGGCAGATACACCACGGTTGGCAGAGGGGGCAGTCAACTTGGTGATGTACCACGAGTTTGGCGAATCGCTGGCACAGGAGCTAGACCGTCCCTACCTATTTGCCCCCTTTGGCTTGGCTGGCACGACCAGCTTTTTGTATGAACTTGGCGCATTGCTTGGCACACCACGCGAGACGATAGACGCATTTGTCGCGCATGAAAAGCGTACTACCCTACAGCCGGTGTGGGACCTCTGGCGTGGTACCCAGAGCGATTGGTTTTCCACGCTTGATTGCTGTGTGGTTGCGGGGCGCAGCTATGTAGATGGTCTCAAAGGGTTTCTCAATGATGAGCTTGGGCTACGGGTCGTCTGGTCTGCTGGTCGTCCGTTGGCAGAGGGTGAGCCAGATACGCTAGAAGTGCGCCGGCGACTGCATGAACGTGCGCCATCGTTTGTCTTTGGCAGCATCAACGAGCGCATCTACCTAGCAGAAGCCCGGTCCAGTAGCCGCTTTATCCCATCGGCGTTTCCCGGTCCCATCGTGCGGCGCACCGTAGGCACGCCCTTTATGGGCTATGCTGGCACAGCCCATCTGATCCAGGAGATAGCCAACAACATGTATGATATGGTCTTCACCGTGCTGCCAGTAGAGACCATTTCCCGTGATGCTCCCCACCAACACCAACACCAACACCAACCCCCACGCCCACCGTCTAGCAGTGCTGCCAACAGCGGGCAGCAGCCAACGAGTAGCGAGCAGGGTAATATGGTCTGGAGTGACGAAGCAACCGAACGGATGCGAGGGGTGCTTGACGGTATGTCCTACCTTGCGCGGTTCAGTGCCAGCCGTGAGCTACGCAGTGCCGCCGAGCAGCTTGCCAAGAGCCGCGGGGAGCAAGTGGTGACACTAGCTCTCTTTGAGGAAATGCTAGAACAGCGTGATTAGGCGAGGGGAATCCTATGGTACAATACAATGGTTTGTCAGACGTAATGCCTTTCGTGGGTTGTCCTAGCTTGTCCCAGGTGGATTAGGGACAATCGGTAAGGCAACTAGTATGGTCACAGTACACCAATGGCAATAGGAACAATTATTCTCATCCTTATCCTCTCTGGCTTGTTTTTAGCTCTGCCGGGTATGCACTTGCTGCGGCTACGGCTTGCCAGAGTCTACCCGCCAACAGACCAATTTTCTGTAGCGGTGCTCGTCCCGTGCAAGGGCAACGATGACCCGGACTTTGAGAACAACCTGCTCAACATTGTGCAACAAGAGTATGCTGGGCATATAGAGGTTATCTTTTGCGTAGAGAGCGAGGAAGACAGCGCGGTACCCACGCTTCGTAAACTTGCTCATGCATATCAGCATGTGCAGATGTGCATTGCTGGCTTCTCTACGCAATGCGCCCAAAAGACCTACAATATCTTGAAGGGGATGGAGTGTGCCGCAGATGTAGAGATTTTTGTGATTGCTGATGCGGATATACAACCCCATTCCACTTGGCTTCAAGAGCTTGTTGCCCCCTTTACCGACGAGCAAGTCGGGGCAGCGACAGGCTTTTTCCGCCGTGTGCCGGTGGTCTCGCACTTTCGCATAGGTGATTACCTCGCAGGATTTTTTAGCTCCATCATTATGACGGGCATCTCAAATGATTCGCTCAAATCACTATGGGGGGGGA
>CAZLKK010000072.1:1464-5233 GCA_964559995.1 uncultured Chloroflexaceae bacterium | reverse complement strand
CTGGCGGTACGTAAGGCAGTAATGGATGAGTACCAGCTGTATGAGCGGTTTTCTACGGAGATTGTCGATGATGTGGCGTTGATGCATGCGCTGCATCAGCACAAGCTCTCCCGCCGCTACGTGCAAAGCTGTACCCTCAAAAGCTACTGTGATATGTCTATCCGTGAGAGTGTGGAGTGGTTCGTACGTCAAATACAGTTTTTGCAGATATACTTTCGCACCCTCTATGCCTTCTTTCTCTCAGCTATTGTGCTCTACAACCTCGTTGTGTTTGGGTCGCCTTTCCTTGTTGCCTATGGGGTGCTGCATGGCGATGGGATATTGATTGGTGTAGTTGCGCTGTTTTGGGTGCTCATGATGCTGACCGGGTATTGGCTCTTCATTGGCATACCGGGCAATACACAGCCGGCTAGTGATGGAAAACAGTATCGTAGAGGATATTGGCTATTGATAACCCCGTTAGGCTTTTTTCTAGGTGGTGTGGCAATGGTCAAGACGTTGCTGCGGGTGCGGGGGGGGGTACTCAGGATGCGCTGGCGCAGTATTGACTATTATGTAGATATTGCCACAGGTCGCGTGAGGGAAGTGATACGATAACCCTTGACAAAACAGTATTTGGATGTACAATAGAGTTAGGTAAGCTATCGTACTACCCAATGGCACGAAAAGGCGGCGGACTCGCGCCGGTAGTATTGAAATTTGGTAAAGAGTTAAGTCCGCCGCAACCAACAATGTTCAATAAAGAGTGGTGAAGCAGCAATAGCGGATACCAAAGTTGGTACCAGAAACCCCGCATAACGGGGGGAAAACGCTTCTATGCTGGTTCAACGCTCTTTTTTATTGTCCCCCAGTTTCCTACCATCTATCCCTTTCCTATTTTCCTATGATAACCAAACAACTCCCACGAAGGGAGATCTGTTTGGTTATAGCTGTAATGGCAGAAATGCCGTTATTTGGGTGATAATGAGCTAGACCGTTAGCGTCGTGCTGCTGATTCTTCTTCTGTGCAGGTGGGGCAAATATCCTTGCCTTGCTTGGTAATCATCCCAATAACGGAATAGAGCGGGCAAATACCTGTGGCACCTGTGACCATAAAGACCACCCCAACAACAACGCCTACCCACTGAAATATGCCTCCACTCAATATCGTTAAAGCAGCTCCCATAATGACAATACCAAGAGTGAGCCGACCAATACGTTCAATATTGCCTTCATTTTGTTTAAACATAATGATGCTTCCTCCTATACAGGTTGGTTTTTTGTTACTCTATGGAAAGGTACTCGTTGCCTGCTGAAAGAGAACGAAAAAGAAGCAGACAGAATAACCCCTCCATAAGATAAGATGACAATAACGTCAGGAAGGTTACATCAGCATAATCTAAGGACACCGCATAGGTTTGGGCTACATTGGGATATTGAGCCGTTGCATTAAGCGGTGTTCTACGGCTTCTGGTAGGGCAATATCGGTATTGGCAAGTGAGTGGTAGAGCTTGATAGTGCGACTTAGCGTATCTACAATAAATTGGCAATCTGGGCAGCTATTGAGGTGTCGCTCAATTTCCGAGCAGAGTTCTTCGTCAATCTCGCCATCAAGGTATTCGTTAATCTGGCGGAGCCGTTCTTGGCACTTGCTCAAGTTATCTGGTGTGATGGTATGCATAGTTCGCATGACCTCCTCATAGTATGGGTAGTCTGGCAATACCTTTAATCCTTTGATGTTCAATACGTAGGGAAGGTTACATGGGAGACAAAAGCGGGGTGTTTGACTCACGCATGCATTCACGCTATAATACCAGTGTTGCGGGGAAGAGAACATGTCTACCTCTAGCAACAAGAGCATAGCGGGGCGTGGCGCAGACTGGTAGCGCACCTGAATGGGGTTCAGGAGGTCGCTGGTTCAAATCCAGTCGCCCCGACCAAAAGACAACCAATAGTACGACAAGACCCCCTCAGCATCAACCGTGCTGAGGGGTTTTTTTGCCCCCGGAAAAGAGCCAGAGGTGTTGCAATATGCCATCGTTCGTGTTACAATGTTCTTCATATTCTGTCATGAAAGACTGGGTATGTATGGTCAAATGTCCTTGTACTATTGAGGTTTGAGCTACACAAACGATTGATTGCATGGTTTCTACATTTTTTCTCTGATTGCTTTTATTGATATATATGTTCTTGTACGTTAATCCTATCCTCTTGGTTGGACTCGGTTTCTGAATTTTGGTTGGCAGGAGAGGCCAAAGATGGCAACAACCAGCCTACAGGCTGTCTATGAACAGGCACAGCGATTTCTCGAAGAGAACGATACGGAACGGGCTATTGCGGTAATTCAGCATATTCTGCATCACTTTCCCAATAACCTTGAAGCCCATCGTTTGCTAGGTGAAGCCTATCTTGTTGATCGCCAATTTGACAAGGCGGAAGCGTCTTTTCGTCGGGTGCTCAATGCAGACCCAGAGAATATCCAGGCGCATGTGGGTATTGGTATTACCTACGAACGACAAGGTAAGCTAGACCGTGCGGTAAGTGAATTTGAGCAGGCTCTTGAAATTAAGCCCGATATGACGGAACTCCGCTCCCAACTCTTGCGTCTCTATGCGGATGCATGGGGAGGGGAACATGCCCAGTTGCGCCTAAGTCGTCCCGGCTTGGCTCGACTCTATGCCAAAGGGCATATGCTCCCACAAGCTATCCAAGAATTTCGCAGCGTCGTAGCCGATCAACCAGATCGGTTTGATGCACGAGTAGGGCTGGTGGAAGCCCTTTGGCATAATGGGCAGGAAGACTACGCTGTCGCTGTGTGTGATGAAATCCTCACAGAGCGGCATGATGTACTCAAGGCAAATCTCGTGCTTGGGTATATCAAACTGTCCGCCGGCGACCCAGATGGGGAAACCTACTGGCGTACTGCCCAACAACTTGACCCCTATCAAAATGTCGCGCAGGTGTTGTTTGGGGGTATACCGCATGATGTCCCTAAAGTGGATGTTTCCTTACCTGCTTGGGATGAAGAAACGTGGCGCAAGCAAAAAGAGGTTGAGGTAGCCCGTGCAGCCTTAGAAACAGCTCCCGTTGATCAGCAGTCGGATGCATTCAAAGGAACAAAAAAATCCTCGGTCAGCCTTTCGCACCCCGACGAACTCTTGTTGGCTTCCTTACTTGGTATCTCAAGTGACAATGGGAATTTTCAACAAACGGGTAATGGTTCACCAGTGGATACAGGGACTTCATCTGCTGTGGTTCCTGAACCTGTGGCTGAACCCCCAAGCGAAACGCCAGAGGATTCGTTCAGTTTTGACTTTGGGGCTTTTGAACCTCCCCAAGAACCAGAACAATCCGCTGCTTCTGAAGATTTGTCGATGACTGATTCTGATGTTACCCCTTTTTCTTTCGGAGACCTGGGGTTTGATCAGGATGACCAGGGTAAACAACCAGGTTCCCAAAAACAAGATTTTCCCCAAGATGACCAATCTGGTGATCAGTCTTTTGATGGGGGGAGCGAGGGATTACCGTCTGAGCCTGAAGTCAGCACAGATAGCGGTGATGCTGCCTTCGCAGACCTAGAACCCTTTGACATGGGGGGGCTAGACGAAGCTGCCGAAGCCCCCGCTCCCGCTGCAGACGAAGAAAAAGCTGCCTTTGCAGACCTAGAACCCTTTGATATGGGGGGGCTAGACGAAGCTGCCACAGCCCCCGCTCCCGCTGCAGACGAAGGGAAAACTGCCTTTGCAGACCTAGAACCCTTTGATATGGGGGGGCTAGACGAAGCTGCCAC
>CAZLKK010000072.1:0-1364 GCA_964559995.1 uncultured Chloroflexaceae bacterium | reverse complement strand
AGCCCAACCATTAGCCGAAGAGGAAGAGCAGGATGATTTTTCGGGGTTACAACCCTTTGATATGGGGGGGGTAGACGAAGCTGCCGCTGCCCAGGCATTAGAAGAAGAGCAAGATTATTTGCAGTCCTTTGCTATGGATGATGATGATGCTGATCATGGAAGGGCAATGGGAAACCTTCCCGATCTTGAATCCCTTGATCTCCCATCATCTTCAGGTAGCTTAGGGGCAATGGACGAAATGGAAGGTGGCGGGTTGAGTGATATGCCAGACCTGGAACCCTTTGACTGGGGCAAAGAGAAGGGGGTATCCTCTAGGCAGCAACGCCAAGAAACCGCACGCTCCTCGTCCCAAGAAAAAGGGGAATTTGGCTCGTTACAACCCTTTTCGCTTGATGATCTTGACCTCTCTTCAGTAGAGTCTGTGGATCTCGATTCATCCTCATTGCCTCCTTCACTCCAGCCCTTCACGTTAGACGAAGCAGCCAATATGCCTCCACAACAGCCACAACGTCCCTTCCCTACGGAACGAGAATCATCAGAAGGAATGGATATGGAAGAGGGGGTAGGCAATCAAGACCCAGGAGCATATAGTTGGCAGATGCCTTCGTCAAAAGATTCTACAGACTTCTTGCGTGAAAAGAAACCTTCTGGAGAACCGAGGAAAGAAACTGTATCAAGGTCATCTATTTTTGCCAAGCTCAAGCAGCGACGGGATGAGATACCTGTTGAAGAACCTCCCCCTTTGCCAGAAGTGACGCTGGATGATGACGATGAGGAAAACCGGTTTTTTTCCGATGATAACGTCTCATTACGAGACGAAAGTTCCCCATCTGAAGTTCAAGCAACTCCGGCTGTTGGGGTATCATCAGAAACTCCCATGCGTGAGGGGCAACTAGGCGAAGATAGGGTTTCCCCATCAACACCCGAACCCTTCTCCTTTGATGCAAGTAGTGAAGCAGTAACGGACAGCGCAGAGCCAGAACCTTTCTCGTTTGATACTGGCGAAGGTGAGGCAGAGGGTAGCCCATCAGCAAAAAGCGATGAGCCGGAAATTGCGCCGCTCTCCCTTGCCGATCTTGGGGTATCAGAAGAGGAAATGTCATCTTTTGACCTCGGCGGTGATGCGACCAGTGAGGAGTCGGTTGAACCCTTCTCGTTTGACGCAGGTAGTGACGAAGTGGCGGACAGTACAGAACCCTTCTCCTTTGATATTGGCGAGGATGAAGAAGCGGATTCGGCTGAACCCTTCTCGTTTGATACTGGCGAAGGTGAGGCAGAGGGTAGCCCATCAGCAAAAAGCGATGAGCCGGAAATTGCGCCGCTCTCCCTTGCCGATCTTGGGGTATCAGAAGAGGAAATGTCAT
>CAZLKK010000071.1:14034-14672 GCA_964559995.1 uncultured Chloroflexaceae bacterium | reverse complement strand
AGACTCATCATCCTGTATGGTCGCTTGGATAGCCAAATCACTGGAGACCGTAGCGGTGATGGGTGCGACTACGCCGGCGATAACCGGCGACCACCCCCCATTGGTTGCACTCGTTGTTGCATACAACCCCCGTAAGGCTGCGGCATAGCTGCCGGTAGTTTGCTTGAGGGTTGGTTGTTGCCAGGGACTAGCCAGCGTTACCGCTTGTTGCGCTTGTTGGTAGGCAGCGGCTAGGCTTGAACCGCGCCGCAGTGCCGTAACAAAGTAGTGCGTAAAGAGCGAGCGGTCATCCACCGCCCATGCTGTAGCCTCTGCTGCTGCCGAAGCAACCACCACCCGCCCCGGTTTGGTCAGGGTGTCTACAAACCCACCTGCCATAGGGGCATCCAACACCACATTGAGCGTAATAGGGGCAGTACGACTTTCTAGGCTATCCAGCCATGTTGACAACAAGGCGGGGGTAATCGTTTCGCCCGTTGGCTTATTGAGCATGATAGCGGGGGCTTGGCTGTCGGAGCCGCTTTGCCCAACAATATAGATCGTCAACGTGCCGCCATCCGCGATAGCCGCTTTTGCCCATACGGTCACAGCCTGCTCGATGTCATCATTCTTCTTTTCCCAGAAAAAATGAATCCATT
>CAZLKK010000071.1:0-14024 GCA_964559995.1 uncultured Chloroflexaceae bacterium | reverse complement strand
CGGTCTGCACAAGCTGTTGCACCTCTTGTATGGTGTTGGTCAATATGCGGCTTTGCTTATGCTCCCCACTGGTTTCTCCCAAATAGCCCAACACCAGCAAAACGCCATCTGATGTCAACGTATCTGGCAAGGTCCGGGCTACCAGTTCATAGGTAACATCCGTACCTGCTACGGTAGAATCATGGTTAAACAACCGCAATACCAGCGGGTCATCACTCTTGGCAGTGTAGCGCAACTGCATATGGGGGATTGCGGCTTGGTCTTGCTTTTCAAGCACATTGCCCCCACACTCGCTATAGTGTTGCATATCCACGTTAGCCGGTGAGTTTGCGGGCAGATAGGTCTCGATAAGGTAGGTTGTGCCAGAGACTACCTCTATCTGCACCCAGTCGCTATCTGTTGGGACGTGAAACGTGCGCTTTTCTGCTTGTCCATTGACAGGCAAGGTATGGGCATTGCTGCATGTGTTGTCTGGCTCGTATGCATCACCCGGCGGCGGAGTAGGGGTAGCCGTTGGCGTAGCCGTGGCAGTTGGCATAGGTGATGGAGTCATCGTTGGTGATGGAGTCATCGTTGGTGATGGAGTCATCGTTGGGGTGGGGGTAGGTTTGGGCAGCGTCTGCCGTATGTAGAGCGGCTGCATCCCCACCGTAAACTGCACTGATCCTTGCTGCACCGTCAATGGGGTAGACACGCCGTTGAAGTTGACCAACTGTACGCTGGTTACGCCCGGCTCTACCTGCATAGAGACATCATTAGCCCCGCTGGTCTGCCAAATCATATCTACCAGCATGTAATCTGCTGGTTGAAAGCGTAAATCATAGCGGCTCGATGGATTCTGCTGGTCGTTGGGGTTGTAGGTATAGGTATGCAAGGGACCATTGCCCAAGTACACCGTGTTGGTCAGCTGTTGTGTCAGGACATTGTAGGAGGTGTAGGCAATCTTGGGGGCATAACCTTGCGTTTTGGTCTTGAGAATAGCTGTCGCTTGCCAAATATCCCGCTGATGCACATCAAACTTATCTTCAAGCTGATGATAGTTGACGTGTTGAACACCAAGTGCCAGCGCAATAGCATGCGCTCGCAACAGATAGTCCGACTGTTCTAGCTCTGTTTTGCACAGAGCATCCGCGCTCAATGTGGCAGATTGTCCATCCCTATCAATGCGGTACTTAGCCGGAATAGCATAACGTGCCAGGGCTGCGTTGGTTTGTGCCAGCGAGGTAGCCCCCTCTTCACACGTTACCCACCCTATTTCGCTAATCCAGTAGGGACGCAAAGCACCGCCGCGCTGTTGCGTTTGGGCTATTAGCCATTCGCTAGAGGTAGCAAGCCTGCCCCAAAGCGTGACTTTTGACAGAATGTTGGGGTTATCGGGGGCATCGTAGGGCATATAGGGGTGTACTGCCAATACATCAAACCGTGTCCAAGCATCAGGTACCGCATTGAGCACCTTTTCAAAGAAATAGAGTCCGTCTTGGTGACAGGTACAGCCGCGCTCATCGGAGCCACTCTGTCCATCTAGCACATACAAGCCAGCGGTAACGACCAGAGCAGTAGGGTCGGCGGCTTTGACTGCAGCATAGCCAGCTTTCAGCAGTTCGCCATATTCGGCAGCAGAGCCGGGCCACGTCTCCCAATGGTTGGGTTCGTTCCAGATTTGCCATGCGGCAACACGGGGGGAGCCTTCGGCATCTTCTACCCCATCGCCATCATACCGTTCTACCACAGCCTGCACAAAGTTGGCAAAGTCTTGGGGGTCTTGGGGGGGACACCAGTAGTCTTGGGCAATGATGCCATAGGATTTGTAGCGTTCGGTGCGGGTTTGGCAATCGTTGATACGCGCCCATTCTGGCGTGGTGGCGATCATGCCAATAATGCCATAGCCAGCGTCTGCCATTTCACGGATGCGCTGATCATAGACTTTGCGGTTATTGCGATCCCAGTAAGCCCCGTGCTGTTGCAGGTTTGCCCAACTGATTTCCTCCCGTCCCCACTGCACCCCGGCGTTACGTCCTAGCGTCATCAGGGTAGGGATACCATCATCCCCATCATTCAAGATGCGCTCAAACCCGGTAAAATAGGTATTCATGCCATAAAAGCTGGCTTGGGCAGGTTGTGCTGCTAATGATGCCTGAGCCTGGGCAGGGGATGAGGCAACTGATGTAGGTTGGGGCGTAGGGGAGTCATCATCGGCAGCAGCGAATTGTAAAAAGGTCAACAGCAGTAAGGTGCTGAGTATGGTTATGAGTAATGGATAGTGTTTGACGATAATCTGTTTGTTCATACGCAAGATGATAGCATGAGGCGGTGCCGGGTGCAAGTAGAGCCGTTGTATGCTAGGGCTACGTCAAAAAGGCAGGGGCGAGGGGATGGGGCAAATTAGACGTTGCCTTGCCCCTTGTCCCGCTTTAGCTCATATTCCCCACAAGTCCCTACAATTGCACCAACTCCCGCACCCGTGTACCAATATCCCCCGATGTCACCAACGCCTCACCAACCAACATAGCATTAACCCCCACGCCATGTAGTCGTCGTACATCCTCCGCGGTGTGAATACCACTCTCGCTTACCAGAATAGGGCGATCTAGTCCTGTTGGCAACAGCGTTGCTAGGGTCTCTGTCGTATGTAGGTCAGTTGTGAAGGTATGCAAATTGCGGTTGTTGACCCCGATAATCTTTGCGCCAACATCCAGTGCTCGGACCATCTCATCGGCGGTATGCACTTCAACTAGCGCATGCATACCGAGGGCATGGGTGAGGGAGAGCAAATCGCGTAAGGTCGCATCGTCTAGTACTGCAACGATAAGCAGCAAAGCATCGGCACCATAAGCTCGCGCTTCGTAGACCTGATACGGGTCTATGATAAAGTCTTTGCGAAGGAGCGGGATATGCTCGGCAGAGGTTCCCGCAAGGGGAGGAGACTGTTGCATGTGGCGTATATCCTGCAAATAAGTCAAGCTGCCCTGAAAAAACGCTACATCAGTAAGGACAGAAAGGGCAGATGCGCCGTGTGTCATATAGGTATGGGCAATGGCGGTGTGGTCAAAGGCATCAATCAGCACCCCACGGCTAGGGGAGGCTTTTTTTACCTCTGCTATGAGCGCAACAGTTGATGGGTTGCAAAGTGCCGCAGCAAAATCACGCACCGGTGGGACACAAGCAAGCTGCTGTTGGATAGCACCTAATGGCGTGGTTGCTTGGCTGTCGGCTAATTCCTTGCGTTTGTGGTCAATAATTCGTTGGAGTATGGAAGGGTCTGTAGTCATATAGTCTGCTCCTTTCTGTTTATCGGCTTGTAACTTCCTAACGTATAGTACGCTTGCAGATTTCCTTTGGGTATCCAGATTTATCGCAAAGTATACCCTTGTATTATCCGCTCTCTGGACATGCTAGACAATACCCCCTCCGTAGGGGCGCACGGCGGTGCGCCCCTACACCCGCATACAACCACAGGGGCGAGGGGATGGGGGCTGCCCGGTGAGACGTTGCTTGCAACGGCTCTACAACCTAACCTACCCCTAAAAGGAAGGGGCAGGGTGGAGCGGGTATTACGGCTATTTTTAAGCGAGTGGAGAGAAAACAGACGAGAAGGAGAGGTCATTTGGTAATAGACCATTTGCGACAAACGATTTTTGTACCCTGTCCCACTTGGGACTCTATATGAAACTCATCCATAAGACGGCTTGCGCCAGACAACCCCATACCCATGCCCCCTGATGTGGTGTAGCCATCTTTCATTGCCAGTTCAACGTGTTCTATTCCAGGACCTTTATCTTCGATACAGCACTCAATACCCTTGTGACTTCCATTCTCAACGATGGCAGTAGAGATGCTGCCGGTACCGGCATACTGGACAATATTTCGAGCTAATTCACTGATAGCTGTCGCAATACGCGCTTGGTCTACGGGACCAAACCCGACTTTTCGGGCAATATCACGCGCTTTGGTGCGAGCTGCGACAATATCAACATCGCCTCGGATGGTCACATTGGTTGCCTGTTTTGTCATGACTACAAATCTTTCTCCAAGAGCATGAAACGCATACCCTTTCAGACACATGAACGTAGAGAAAGTACGGGTTTAGGTAATCATGCTAGGAGGTTTTGTAGCAGAACGGTACCTCAGTGACCTATCCTATGCTTCAACTTGATTTAGCCCTTTCAGCATCACAGTGCTGACTTGCTGCAAGGCTTGCCCTAGCGCATCTATCATTGCATGATCTGCTTCGCCGGTCCACTCATCCATAAAGATTTTCTTCATCTCAATAGACAGAACACAGGCTTGTTTGGGAAAATTATTGTGTATCCAACGGGCGAAATGCCCGCCAGGAAACCGGACGTTTTCATCAACATAAAGCAGGTTTCCGTTGACCTTCAGTTCACTGAATGCATCCCTAAACCCCTCTACCACAGGTGCCCAGTAGGTACGGTCCATATTGCTGGTGCCAATGTTGACATCAGGGTTTTCGTTTTGGGGAGCAGGTGCGGCATCGGGACCATCACGCCGATGGCAATAGGAATGTATATCTAGCACAACAATGCGTCCAAAACGATTTACCAATCGGGTAATCAGAGCATTGGCTTGTGTATGGAAATCATCGTATATTGCCAGCGAGGTAGCTATCTCATCATCCGGTAGATCGGTAGACCAGACCTTTAGCCCCCATGCATCTTTGCGGGTGAGATAGATGGCTTTTTCCGGCGAACGGTTGAGGTCTACCTCAAAGCGGGAACGGTTGACAACAATCCAGCTATCGGCTGCTTTCGCCCATGTGCCGGTGTGGGGGTCTTCCTCACGATAGCGTTCTTCGGGGGTGATATGGAGATAATCGTGGAGCGAGTCGCGTATGGCGTGTCCATCGTGGATGGCGGTAGCGAGGATGGGGATACTATCGCCTTCCTGTATCTGCCAGAGTGGGGGATTTCCCATCGAAAAGTTCCTTTCGTTGCCCTATTTTCTCTAGGAGTATTATAGCATATGGTGGGGGGGGCGGGGATGTTCGGTTCCCCCTTGCCCCCGCTCCCATACCAGGGCGACAACCCGCATACACCACGCGGGGGGCGTGTGCTATGCCCCACCAGCAGCAATAACCCCCAGGAAAAATAGCCCACAGCATGCCAACAAGCCAATTAATGCGCCAATCAAGGGAAACAAGAACACAGCAAACGTTGCCCGACCTGACTCTAGCTCATGTGCGACACTTGTTGCGATAATCAGGATAACCACACTCCACGCAAGCGACAAAAAGCCTAACGCGGAGCCAAGCACAGGCACAAAGTGGAGGGCATCTAGCGCACGCGGGGCTACGGAAAGTGCTCCTAGCCCAAGCATCTGCTGAATACTGCCCCGACCACCAAGCCACCCCGCCGCAATATGGATACAGACGACTGCTAACAACAGACTACTCAAGTACCCCAGTGGGCGCGATACAACCACCCCTAGCCCCCGAAATACCGCCCCCACTGCGTTGGGTAGCGGGGTAGGCAGCAAGGTGACATCGCGCAGCAAAGCGACCCCCGACTCAATATTCTCGCTAATTGCCCCAAGTATCATCCGTTGTTCAGGGGTTTGGGCATTCATTGCCTGCTGATTGATAGACGCTTCGAGCTCCTCCTGTAAGCGGGCAAAGTCACGCTCTGGATTCAGGGTACTCATCATTGTGCGAATGCCATCTATCCCCCCTACCAGCAATCCCACAAGCAGGACAATCATGAAGCCCTTTTGCACCAGCAGCGGCGAGGAGCGCAAGGTAACAAAAAGGTCTTGCTTTATAAGCAAAGCTCCATTGAAGATGTCTATAATCCCTTTTTCTTGGTTCTTCATCTAAATCTTCCTTTTGCTACCATTTGCTACCATAACACAAGCTAGACGAGCCACTCTAGCCACTGGCATTAATGATCATAAAGAAGGCAACACCTACTGCCCCAAGGGCTAACAGGAGCAGCAGCAGGGGGGCAAAAATCGTTGCCCAGAACGCTTGCCGTGGCGTGAGTTCGTGGGCTTCGCGTATGGCGAGGTAATTGGCAATCATCGTCAGCAAAAACACCCCGCTCACTTGGGCAAACGGCACGACTTGGATTATTCCTAAGAGGCTAACCCCTGAAGCCAACGCCGTACACCCAAGCGTTTGGGCTAGGCTCCCCCGTCCGCCAACTATTCGGGCTACCATATGGGCAACTACCCCATAGATAAGCCACAATGCCACCTGGCGTATGGGGGCGATAACAAGATTTAGCAAAGCACCGGGGATGGTCACTTGCTCAAACAACTTGATAATCCCCGTAATCTGATCATACCGCTGCTTGAAGATGGCATCAAACCCAGGTTCACTGCTAGAGAGGTTCTGGTACCAGGGCATCACGATCAATCGCTCATAGATGACCTGCATGGCAACATCTATATCGTGGCTCACGAGAAACTCGCCCACCTGCCCAATCATCGCTGCTACACCAAGCACCAAGCCAACAAGCAACACCAAGATAAAGCCCCGCTTCAAGCCATCTGTTGCGTCACGTTGCTGTTGAAAGACCGTTTGATCAAGAAACAGTCCGCGTATCCCCATCTGTAGATAGTCACGCATACGTGGGTTCCCTCACCGGATAAGTTTTGCCAAAGATTGTCTGTCCATTGCCGTTGATTACTGCCTTCACCCGCTATTGCCATTGTAGCACACCTTACGCTAAAAACGAGCACACTATCCAGGGCAATTGCCAAGTTGCCCAATCAAAGAAATCTTGCCCTTCTTGCCCACCCGCTCCCCCTCTTTCAGGGGCAGGGGATTAAAAACAACATTGCCCCTATCCCTATCTAGGCTCCAATCTCTGGCAATTGCGTAGGCTTGGCAGCATAGGCTTTTTGCTCACGGACCTGGTCATAGATCGCTTCCAATTGAATAGCCGCTCGCTCCCACGAGAAATCGCTGATAGCTCGCTCTCGTCCCCTAGCGCGTAGCTCGTCTGCCAAAGGGGGATTCTCCATCACCAGAGCGATCTTCTCTGCTAGGTCTTCTGCACTGCCCATGCTGGCATAGACCCCACAATCACCGAGTATTTCGCGGCTAACAGGACTCTCAAAGGTAACAACCGGCAGGCCTACCGCCATGTAGTTGCTAATCTTGCCACTGCCTTCAGTTAGGCTCATTTTGGGGGCTACTGCCATCTCACCAAGCGCAAGGTAGGCATGGGCATCACGGTAGAAAATCCGTCCCGGCATCGTGATATGATCAGCTATGCCAAGCGATTTGGCATAGGCATAGTAGCTCTCTGGGTCTGGGTAGCCCATAATCAGAAAGTGTATATCAGGAATACGTGGGATGAGCCGCTGAGCCGCTTGGAGCAGGACGTTGGTTCCCTGGTAGGGGGCGAGCAAGCCGAGGTAGGCAACAATGCGTCGTCCTGCTGGTATGCCAAGCTGCGTGCGGAGCTCTTGCCGTTGCGCTTCCCACGCTGGCGACCCATCAAAGGGGCGAAAGCGGTTGACATCCACGCCGTCTATGAGCGTGTGCAGCCGGTGGGGGGCTATCGCCTGTTCTTGGCGCAGTAAGTTTGCCGCATTGTGCGTAGAGGTCACAACGGCATCTGACCAGCGATTGATACGGTCTTCAATGGTCTTTAAGATGGGAAAGAAGGGGCTCGTCTTTGCGATAAAGCCATGATCCAACATTTCGCTGGTCATGCTGCCTTGATAATCAAGCACAAGCGGGATATGCAATAACCGTTTGAGTACTGTGCCCATAAGACCTGCTTCGTGGGTATGAGCATGGATAATGTCCGGGCGGATGGCTAGGGCAACGCGCAAGCTGCGCCAAGACAACCCTACATCGAGGTAGAGTTTGTGGCGTGAAGAGCCAACCATCGCCCGCTTAATCCAGGGAACATCCCAAGATCGGCGTGTGGTGACATCAGGCATATCATCGCCATTGTGATAGGTCGTCAGAATGACTCGGTGTCCGCGGTTTTGGAGTGCGCGTATCTCCTCCAGAATTCTGACATGACAGCCGTAGTCAGAGAAAAAGCTGGTGGAAGCAATCATCAAAATGGTATGTGGCACTCGCTTGCCTTTCTGTTGGCGCATTACTAAAGATAGCCCAAAGCCCACCAGTTTGAGCGGTGGGATAAAAAGGCTTCTCGTGTTTCTAATGCGTTACAAAGAAATAACGAATGCAAAATTGCATTCGTCGTTGGTTCTTGCATACATATATTTCCCCATTGTATCGTATTGTGTGATGATATGCAACCGCTTGGTTCATAGGGGGGCAGATATTTTCCCCCCCATCCCTTGCCTATTTGCCTCACTATGCAGTACAATTACTGTATAGAAAGCAGCGGTACACCGTGACAAACGTACCTTCTTTTTGATAACTCTGAAACGCGCTGTCTCATTACCAAAAGCCTTCACTGGTCTTGGGTGGGTTTCTTACAGGTACTACACCTGTTGCTGCAACAGACGATACATTGGACATAGACCCGCAGGCGCGGGTGGAGTGGGCGGTGGGGGAGCAGCGGTGAGTGGGTGTTTTGCGCTCATCCCCAATTGGTTCACAACTCCGATGAATTGCTCTCTATCATCCAGATGTAGTAGTATGGATATAGTAATAGTGGATAAAACGATAAAACAAGGATGTACCCATTATGGAACTCTCCGAAATTATAGAAGAAATCAGGCGTATTCCGAAAGACAGATTGCCCGAAATTTATAATTTTATCCATTTTTTCAGGCTGGGTATTGAAACGATTCGGGACGAAACAGAAGAAATCATGCAATTTGCAGGATGCTGGCAGGATATGACAGACGGGGAATTTGAAGATTTCTCACAGGTCATTGCAGAGCGTCGGCAACAGGCATTATTGTGCTATACAGCGCGAGACAATGACTGATACAACGGTTGTGGCAACAACATAGACCAGGAGAACAATATGGCGCATCAAAAAATCAAATCGTTTAATCAGTGGACACAACAAGAAATGGAGAAATTTTTTGGATTAACACGCCACAGTACCCATCCCACCTTGCAACACTGGCTCACTATCACTTTGCCGCCAGCATATGCCATCCCATCGTGGCAGACAGAATTGTTGGCTGCCAAACAACGAGAAGCCATTGAACTGATTGACTCATGGTCTGAGCAAGAACTCCTATTGCGATACATCTCATTCATTCTTGAATTTGCCCATTTTAGTCATGAACGCTACCAACCATTTGCCCAACGCCCCCTGAAAGCAGAAATACACGCCATATGGCTATCGGGTATGGTAGATTTTATGGTTGCCAGTGGCAAGTATGAACCAGAAGCTCCCTATTTCCTCTTGCATGAATACAAACGGTCTCGCTTTGGATATGATCAAGACCCAGTTGGGCAACTTTTGGCAACGATGGTAGCAGCACAAGTACTCAATACTAATGAGCAACCCATCTATGGCGCATATATCATTGGGCGGCTGTGGTATTTTGTCATACTAGAGCAGCGAGACTATGCTATTAGCCTGCCATATGACTCGACACGGGATGAGTTGTATGATATTTTGCGTATATTAAAGGGCATAAATATTCTTATTCAACAACAAGGAACGCACGGCTAGGGGGATCAGCCGGTGTGCATGCTCTCCTTACATCTCCCTATAGGGGTAGGTCATAGTTGTAGAGACGTTGCATGCTACGGCTCCCCCCTTCTCCCCGCAAGCGGGGGAGCGGGGGTGAGATAGGGGGTGAAAGAAGCAAGGACGCATGCGCCCTTGCTACCACACATGCTCCCAGAGGGCAAGGGGGGAAACGGAGCGTAAAATTACAGACCAGCGATCTTGCGAAGCGCATCTACCTTGTCGGTGCGCTCCCACGGCAGGTCTACATCAGTTCGCCCAAAGTGACCATAGGCTGCTGTTGCACGGTAGATGGGACGGCGCAGGTCCATCTCACGGATGAACGCACCTGGGCGCAGGTCGAACGTCTCGTTGATCGCCCGTTCAATGACCTCATCGCTCACCTTGCCCGTGCCAAAGGTCTCAATGCTGACGGACAACGGCTTGGCTACCCCAATAGCATAGCTCAACTGCACCTCAAACCGTTCTGCCAGCCCTGCGGCTACCACGTTCTTGGCGACATAGCGGGAAGCGTAGGCTGCACTGCGGTCAACCTTCGTTGGGTCTTTGCCGCTGAATGCCCCACCGCCGTGGCGAGCAATCCCACCGTAGGTATCCACAATGATCTTGCGACCAGTCAAGCCAGCATCGCCAAGCGGACCACCTGTGACAAATCGCCCGGTGGGATTCACAAAGTACTTGGTCTTGTCGTCAATCAATTCTGATGGGATAATCTCACGGATGGCATGCTGGATAACATCTTCACGAATCTGCTCCTGGGAGACATCCGGTGAGTGCTGGGTGCTGATGAGGACGGTATCCACGCGCACCGGCTTACCATAGGCATACTCAACCGTGACCTGGCTCTTGGAGTCGGGTCGCAGGTAGTCTAGCTGCCCACTCTTGCGGAGCTTGGCAAGGTGCAAGACCAACTTGTGCGAGAGGCTAATCGTCAACGGCATATATTCGGGAGTCTCGTTGCAGGCAAAGCCAAACATCATCCCCTGGTCGCCAGCACCAATCGAGTTGACTTCCTCATCTGTCACCTTATCGCGGACTTCCAATGCCTTGTCTACCCCCTGGGCAATATCCGGGGACTGCTTGCCGAGGGCTACCATCACGCCACAGGTATTGGCATCAAAGCCATAATCAGAATCCGTATAGCCAATTTCCCGGATGGTGTTTCGGACAATATCTGGTACATCAATCGTTGCCTGGGTGGTAATCTCACCCAATACCATCACCAGTCCAGTGGTCGTGGCAGTCTCACACGCCACCCGCGAGCGCGGGTCTTGTGCCAGCAGCGCATCAAGCACCGCATCGCTTACCTGATCGCACATTTTGTCAGGGTGTCCCTCAGACACCGATTCGCTGGTGTAAAAAAATTTGGGGGACTGTATAAACGTTGTCACGTCAAACTCCTTGTTTTTCTAGGTTTTTCATTATCTCGGTTCCGCTGCATTGATAGCAGACATCAATAGCGTTCCATAAAGGGCAAAAATAGCAATGAGCAAGACCAAGATAAGCCCCCCTATACCAATAGAAACCCATGCATAGGTACGGGCGCGGTCTGGTCTTGCTGCTTTTTTTGCCTGAGTAAGCGCAATAATACCAGCAACTAAAGGAGCAAGACACCCAAAACCAGGGATACAGGATGAGAGCACCAAAGAGATGCTCACGGTCAGGGCAATCAATGCCCACTTATCCCCGCTGGTAGATGGCTCTGCATCTGGTGGTATAGACACCCCTGTGTCCCCCGGTCCCGGTGGAGGGTTCCAAACATGCTGTTGGTTTGGATCACCTGGATTAGCAGGATTCATACACCTTGCTCCCTTGCTTCCTTGCTTCCTTGCACTAGTCGCAACAACGCCACCAGCTATCGGAACACCTCTCTCCTGTCCCGGATAGCTGATAGCAGCTGCCGCTGGTTTTTCTATGTGCCTTCCTGCCAAGAGTTCAGGTATTTCTCCTGCTCAGGGGTCAGGATGTCCATAACGATGCCCATATCCTTGAGTTTGAGGGCGGCAATTTCGCGGTCAAGTTCCTTTGGTACGGTGTGGACACCACTGGAGAGCTTGCCCTTGTTCTTGACCAAAAATTCGGCTGCGAGGGCTTGGTTGGCAAAGCTCATGTCCATAACCGCACTAGGGTGTCCTTCTGCGCTTGCCAAGTTGATCAAGCGACCTTCGCCAAGCAGGTTAATCTTGCGCCCATCGCCGAGGATGTACTGGTCAATGAAGGTACGCGGCTGGCGTTTTTCCTTGCTCAATGCTTCGAGCGCGGGGATGTTGATCTCGACGTTGAAGTGACCGCTGTTTGCCACAATGCAGCCATCCTTCATTGCCTCGAAGTCATCCTTATCCAGCACATGCTTGTCGCCAGTGGCGGTAACGATAAAGTCTGCAACGGCAGCAGCCTTCTGCATGGGCATCACGCGGTAGCCATCCATAGCGGCTTCCAGCGCACGAACGGGATCAATCTCCGTGACGATAACGTTGGCTCCCATACCACGAGCACGCTCGGCGATACCGCGGGAGCAGAAGCCATAGCCACCGACCACAAAGGTCTTGCCAGCAATCAGCACGTTGGTAGCGCGGATAACGCCGTCAATGGTGCTCTGCCCGGTGCCGTAGCGGTTGTCAAACAGGTGCTTGGTGTCGCTGTCGTTCACGGCAATAACCGGGAAGGTCAGCACGCCATCGTTTGCCATAGCTCGCAGACGGATAACGCCAGTGGTCGTTTCCTCGGTGCTTCCATACAGATCACTCAACAGGTCCTTGCGGTCATTGAGCATCCCAGACACGAGGTCTGCGCCATCGTCCATCGTAATCTGTGGGTTGTGGTCAAGAGCGGCTTTCAGGTGCTGGTAGTAGGTATCGTTGTCCTCGCCTTTGATGGCATAGACGGGGATTTCATCATACTTGACCAGCGCAGCAGCCAGGTCGTCCTGGGTGCTGAGGGGGTTTGAAGCGCAAAGCACAACATCTGCCCCACCTGCCTTCAACGTTCGCATCAGGTTGCCGGTCTCGGTGGTGACGTGGAGGCATGCGCTCAAGCGGACCCCTTCCAGGGGACGCTCTTTTACAAAACGCTCATGCAACTGGCGGAGGACGGGCATCTCTTGCTCTGCCCACTCCATACGGCGTTTACCTTCTTCTGCAAGGTTCATGTCCTTAACATCATAGTTCGTCATAACGGTTTGTGTTTCTCCTTTACTTGGGTCAGGTTTCCCCTGACCTTGATTATCCAAACAACGACTGAATGTGGTCACTAGGACCGAATGTATCTTGATAGCGTGCAGCAAAGGCGGCTTTGGTGTAGCGATGTTGCTGGCAGCCATATTGCTCAATGTTATAGGCTGCTGCCAGTGCTGCGATACGCCCGGTAATATCTAAGGGAAGTTTGCGGCTATAGCCAAACGCTAACCCTGCAAGGTAGGCATCGCCTGCCCCCGTTGGGTCGCGGACGGCTTCAATGGTCGCTGGGGGTATATCCACCTTGCGATCATTGGCATTGTCATACATGCTTGAACCAGACTCGCCTTTGGTAACGACAGTCAAAGGTGCGCTGGCGATGAGGTCTGCCTCGCTGGTCTCCAGCAGCTTTGCCATCATCGCAAATTCATAGTCATTGCCCACGAGTAGGGAAGCCCCCTTCAAGCCATCCCGTATCTGCTGCGCTTCTAAGCGGGGGGTCTGCTTGCCTGGGTCAAAGACGTAGGGAATACCAAGTTCCTGACACTCTAGGGCGAGTTGGTGCATCCCCACGGAATCCGAGGGGGAAATCAGCACCAGGTCATCTGCCCCTAGCCCTAGCTCTTTGAGCGAGAGCTTGCTGGAGTGGGTCATAGCCCCGGCATAAAAAGCGACAATTTGGTTATCCGACTGGTCTGTGGTGATAAAACAGGATGAGGTAAATTCGTTTTCTATGGGGAGAATCCCGCTTGTATCTACATTGTTGGCTTCAAGCCATGCGCGGTACTCTTCAAAATCGGTTCCAACCGTACCGGCTATTAAGGGACGTTCGCCAAGCAATGCCAAACTATAGGCAATATTGCCGGCGACACCGCCACGCATTTTGTTCATAGACTCTACCAGAAAGCTCACAGAAAGAATATGGGCTTTTTCTGGCAAAATGTGATCCTTGAAATAGCCGGGGAAATTCATAATGTAGTCGTAGGCGAGCGAACCGGTTACGACAATACGCACTCGTTGTTTCCTTTCTCCTAAACTTCTACCAATGATATTGGAGCGGGTTTGCCCACTCCCTGCCGTCTCGTCTAATCCGTCTATGGAAGGAAGCAAGCCCCCCATATCTGTTCAGACCCGCTCGGTCAACCCGTAAGTCCGTAAGTTAGCCGTAGGCGAAGCGATACGTCATTACAGAGCTGCAATGCTCGTTCAGCAGCAGCGGTTGATACATGCGCCAAGTTGCTACTTGTGCTAA
>CAZLKK010000070.1:0-14802 GCA_964559995.1 uncultured Chloroflexaceae bacterium | reverse complement strand
CAAACGAGCCGCGAGGGTCAACGAGCGGATGTAGGGGCGCACGGCGGTGCGCCCTTCGGGCAGCCCCCATCCCCTGCCCTTCCCCCACTGAGGGGAGAAGGGAGTATGTGGCGGATGACCATGCTACGCATCGTCAAAATCATACAGCGGGGTACTCAAATACCGCTCCCCACTGCTGGCTGCCAAGAAGACAATCAGCTTGCCGGCATTTTCCGGGCGGCGAGCCACGCGCAAAGCAGCACAAGCTGCTGCCCCACTGCTGATGCCAAGCAATAGCCCTTCCTCCTGTGCCAGACGGCGAGCATAGGCGTAGGCATCATCATTGCTGACCAGAACCACCTCATCTATGAGATCACGCTTGAGCACATCGGGGATAAAGCCTGCACCAATACCCTGTATCTTGTGTGGTCCAGGCTTGCCCCCAGAGAGCACTGGTGAACCTTCTGGCTCCACGGCGATTGCCTGAAAGGTGGGTTTGTGGTGTTTGACTTCCTCTGCCACGCCGGTAATGGTGCCGCCTGTGCCAACCCCGGCAACAAATATATCAATGGTACCATCGGTATCAGCCAACAACTCTTGGGCAGTCGTTTGCCGATGAATTGCCGGGTTCGCCTCGTTCTGAAACTGGTTGGGCATAAAGCCGTTGGGGAGTCCCTTCAAGATGCCCTCAGCCCGGCAGATAGAGCCATTCATCCCTTCTTGTCCGGGCGTGAGCACCAACTCTGCCCCATACGCCCGCAGCAGTTTTTGCCGTTCTTGGCTCATCGTGTCTGGCATGGTGAGGATGATACGGTAGCCTCTGGCAGCGGCGATCATCGCCAACCCAATGCCGGTATTGCCACTAGTTGGCTCAACAATAACGGTTTCACCGGGGGTAATGCGACCTTCCCGTTCGGCAGTTTCGATCATTGCCAGCGCAATGCGGTCTTTGACGCTGCTCGCTGGATTGAAGTACTCAACTTTGACCACAACAGTAGCCTGGGTATCATTCATCCGGTTGAGTTGAATAAGCGGCGTATTGCCTATCGTGTGGGTAATGTCTGGTGCAATACGAAGTGGCATATGTGGCTCCTTTCTGATCTAGTTTGATATTTCGTGAGTTGGCTCTCATTATCCTGCTCCATCGGGCAACCGCTATTTCCTGCCCCTTTTTGCTCACCCCATCCCCCCCTCCTTCTCCACTCGGTGGGACGCGGCGCAAGGGGATAGGGGTTGCCTAGACGTTGCTATTGCCCTGGTTTCTTGCCATAGTGATCTCACATTGGTATGAGACGGGGAAAGCTAAAACGCGATTTGGTCTGCTGGCACATCTTGCAAGCCAGACCAGGGCGAATTGAGCATATCTGCCTTGAGTTGCTTTCCTAGCCGCAACGCAACAATAAGACCAAGCGACACGAGCAGGAACACAAGCGATGCTCCATAGACAACAACATAGCCGAGCACAACGCTGCCTGTTTGCCCAAAGACAATATCGCGCATGAAGCTGCCAAAGATCGTCCCAAACCCCTGCGCCATGGCTTGCATAATCCCCCAAATGCCAATAAATAGACCGGCGTGTCCAACTGTGGTCAGGGACATCACAAGGGCTACGCTTGCGACAATGAAGATGCCGCGCCCCATGCCAATTAACCACACTCCTCCCCGAAAAGGATTGACCATTTCCGCATTGCTGGCAACGCTGATCACGAGAAAGCCCAACGCCCCGACTCCACACCCCACTTTGATGATAGTCAGCGGCGAAACACCCTTCCAGAGCGACCAGCCTGCAAGGACAATGGCAACCAACATAGCCATGCCCCAAAAAGCGGTTAGTTGGGTAGTCTCGGCGACGCTCATATTCAGCACCTGCCCACCATACGGCTCAAGCAGTACGTCGTGTGTAGCAAAAGCCATCGTTGCAATAAAGAGCACCCCAAACAGATCACGCAGGGATTTTTGCCCCAACAGCAACTTGAGCGACTCCCAGAAAGACAGGCGTACACGGGTTTCGTCTACGTAGGAGACAACCGTACCATCGGGGTTGAGCCGTTCTTGTTTCCAGAGCGCAATAAAGGTAAGCAGCATAAAGACAACCGCTGACCCTTGCATTACCTGGATGAGCCGCTCGCCTGAGTAGTTTTCCAAGAGGTAGCTAATGATGATAGAACTGACGACTGTGCCAAGCACGAGCATTACCCACAACACTGCCAATACCTTACCACGCTCCTTTGGGGGGGTGATGTCGCTGACCAGGGCAAGGTAAATCGTTTCAACGATATTTGCGCCGATACCGTAGGCAAGAAAGATAGCTGTGGATACGACCATGCCAACCCAAAAGGGTATGGGGATGATAGCATCGCCACTCAGGATGAGCAGCGTAAATGGCGCACACACGAGTCCGCCAAAGGTGAGCATTGCCCCCATGATGACGTAAGGGGTGCGCCAACGCCCTATGGAACGGCTCTTGTCTGACCGAAACCCGATCATAGCCCGTATGGGGGAAACGAAGTAGTGGATTGCCAGCAAAAAGCCTACCGCCAGGGCAGATATGCTCATCTCATCAATGAGTACGCGGTTGAGGGTACCGGTGAGGGGGGCAAGGGATAGCCCCATGCCAAACTGAAACAACCCAAGTCGTAGGATAGCTAACCATTGGCGTACTTTTTCGTGCTGGTCAAGCCATTCTTGGATGTAGCGAGACCATCGTTTGAAGAAGAGTAGTATACTTCGCATGCTGCTATTATAGCATAGACCGTTTGCGGTTGTGTAGTACTGGCGACCCGCTTCCCCTGCCCCCGCTTCATCCGTTCGTTGCCCCTCACGGTTCGAAGAGGGCGAGCGACAAGGGGATGCCCACGCGACCAAGACCCCTACGACCAGCACTTCTTTGAGAACCTCTGGCAGCGGTTTCTCCAACACGATGCAATTCTCACAGCTTGCGGGTTTCATTGGGGCTTCTCTGATGCATTAATTATAAGCCTACAGGGTGAGTTTCTGGATTAAGAGCTTTGAGCAAGACTGATGTCAATTTTGAACAGGAAACAACCTATATCTGTTCAATCTTATCCAACATGTACGCTACAACCTGATATAGTCCCCGATTTTGTTACCGCTGATACAAGACAAGCGTGGCTTGATACACTGGCAACGTGTGTCAATCAGGATGATGCCCTCTCGTGTGTGGCTTCCCACCCAGAGCAACTAGTAGATACCCTGGATGTCAACCGAAACAATGCATCATTAGTTGCAGTGCGCGTTGTTTGCCATAGTGACGAGTGGCAGGAGGTACACAAGCAGGTCAACCCGTGGGTTGCAGCGGGGCTACCAGAACCAAAGCAAGATAGCTATGCCTACAACCCGCCTGCAAACTGGCAACCGGGACAATCTTTCCCCAGACGTGGAACACTGCGTGATTATGGCTTTTTGGATACCAACCAGGCGGTGTGGGTGTGGGATAGTGCCGAGAAGCACTGGGATGTCCAACACTACCCCTATGGGCGCGATAACTATACCAGAGTGACCCCTGACGGGCGGGTACTCCCATAGATAACACGGATACCGTAGCCCCATTGTGAAGGTTAGGAGTTTGCCCAACGGGTTGAAGTATGGTGAATATTATGGCTTTTCAAATGGCTTGCCCAGGGCGGCAGGTGCCGATACCGCAAAGTGATTGAGCACCCGCTGCAACGGGAGACGCACCCCATCTGGCAGCGTAGCCACCCAGTGAACTACTGCGGGATGGGTGCTGCCATTTACCAATGCCAACACGCCAATCATCAGCACAAACGGCGCAACCTGAAACACCTGCGTTGGCAGCCACTCTAGCGTACTCTGCATCCTGCTGGCAAGCATCACCAAAGCACCAAACAGGTAGCACCCAAGAGCAACCCGCCAGGGTCGCCACCCACCAAAGATAACAATGGCTAAGGCGATCCACCCCATACCGGCAATGTGGCGATGGCTCCACCCCTGCTTCAGGTCAAGCGAATAGGCTGCACCGGCAATGCCCACCAACGCCCCCCCAAGCATCACATACCCGTAGCGCAGGGCAGTCACCTTTACCCCCCGTGCAAAGGCAGATGACGGACGCTCGCCAAGCGAACGGGCAACCAAACCAGCGCGGGTATGGAAGAGAAACCACCACACCGCCGGGATGAGCAAAAAGCTGGCATAGATAAGCAGATCATGATTGAACAAGAGCGGACCAACAATCGGGATGTCTGCCAAGATGGGGATGGGCATATGCGGGACAAGCACCCCCGACTTGCGAACATACGCATTGCCAAGAAAGGACGAAAGGTCGGTACAGAGCAGCGTGAGTACAAACCCCACTGCCGTTTGCGATTGGTGGAGCGTTAGGCTCAACAGGCAGAGCACAAAGGCAACCAGCATACCCACCCCCGCCGCCGCGATAAAGCCAATGATCACGCTATCGCTGTGGAGTCCTACGGCAAAGGCAACCATTGCCGCCAGCAGCATTGTGCCGTCAAGCGACAGGTTGATCACGCCCGCCCGTTCGGTGATGGTCTCGCCCATCGTGGCGAAGATGAGCGGTGCCGTGATAGCCAGCACAAAGGCTAGGTCAATAACCCATTGTGGAGATGTCATCGTGTGGTTTGTTTCAGTGGGAGATGCGTGTTGGTTGCAACCAACACGCATCTCCCAAATACCCCTTATCTCCTAGAGAGTTTCTAACCCTTCTTCAACCGTTTCACATACGGTAAAATGGGTAAGAAACCCCGTTTCTCGCATGGTATCTTCTATATCTTCAGACAATCCAACAAGAACTAGGGTTCCCTTCACTTCATTTATCGTCCGATGGACTGAGAGCATAAGTCGTAGCCCTGCACTGGACATAAACAAAACCTTACTCATATCAAGCAGTAGGGAACATTTGGGTTGATAGAGTTTCTCTATGTATTCATTGGCAATAGGGGCTGTTTTCCCATCCAAGTCGCCGTTTATTTCTACGATGGTGCAGGTATCAGTTGTTCTGTGCGTGATTTCCATAAAAACCTCCTCATTGATTATTTTGGTTATTCTTCTTCGGTAAGCGTTTGCAAGAATTGCTCCGCTTGCGTTTCGCCATCAGCGATAAGACGATTAACAAAGGCTATGTCCCGGTCTGCTGCTGAAGCAAAATCAAGATCACGGACGATTTCCTGACTAATCTCAATCTCGCGCCATTCAACATACTTGCGATTGCGAATTTTGGTCAAGACATCGTAGAGGACAAGCGCACTTTCCTCAGTTTCTTTCATACGAACCACAAACTCATTCCAAGATTCAATAAAGCTCTTTTCTTGGTAGAGCGAGAGGTTGCCAGAAAGCTGCGTGAGACGGTCCATAATATCGCCGATAGTCTTGGGTTCTTGCTCGTGGGGGTATCGTCTTGGGCTTATCCGTATAACCCATATTTCGTCAGGCTTTTCCTGTACATTTTCGATACCCTCGAAAAATTCCCGTATAGGCGGATTTTGCGAGAACAACCCATCCCAGTAGTAGCTTGAACCGACTTTGACGGCAGGTACAAGCATGGGGATAGCGGCTGAGGCGAGTAGGGAGTCTACGTTGATTTCCTTTTGCTTGGAGTCAAAGGCTTTGAATGTCCCCTCAATAACATCAACGGCACCCAAAAGTAACCGGGGGCTTGTTGGTTGGATGAGGCTATCGAGTTCGTCAAAGTTGACCTGTTTTTGGATGAGTTTGGGAAAATCGACAAACTCTTTGCGTGGTACCATTGCTGATGATTGGGCAACCATCATAGAGTATATGGCATCGTAGGGACTAACCGCTATACTTGGCAACATCCCCTTACCTTGCATCCGTACCGTGGAAACAAGGCTCTTATTCATCATGCGCTCTAGGGGAGTGTGTGCAGCATTTTCATGCCAAAATGTCTCCAACCGTTCGGTTACTTGCGTTATGTCATCTAGTCCGGCTGCCTGACGAAGCATACCATACCAAGCAATCATCGCACACATAGCCCCCCCAGATGTACCACTTAATGCGATAACTTGGTAACGATTGTCGTTGTGTATCATTGCGAGAAGCCTTTTGAGGACACCGGCGGTAAAAGCAGTATGACTACCCCCACCTTGACAAGCTAATGCTATGCGTTTTGTTTTCGTCCGTTTTGTTTGCATAAACTAATCCTTTATACCTTTAATATAGGTTATGTATGAGCAATCATATGTTTAAACGACTAAAATTACTCTATCTGGCAAGGTTCACCCTTGCGTTTCACAGCCGCTCCCGCCGCCTATTGCCAATACCACGGGCTGCCAGCGCAAACAGCACCAACGCCCCTTGCAACACGCCGCTAATGCTACTATCTACATTCAATTGCAGCGGCAAACTGGTGCTGCCAACGCTAAACGAGGCAAACGCGACCACCACGGGCAACACCCACGCCGGGTTGCTCCGCACCAGCAGGGCTATCAGTAAGCCAAGTAGCCCAATGCCACTTGAAATGTTGGGGACTAGGGCGTGAAAGACTGCCAGCACTTGCAGCGTACCGGCAATGCCTGCCAACGCTCCACACACGCCCAGGGCTTCTATCAAGCGGCGGTTGGATGGCACCCCAAGCCGCCGAGATGCCGATGGGTTGAGACCTGCTGCCCGTAGCGATAGCCCCCAGTGGGTACGTGCCAGCGCAAACCAGACCAGCGCAAGTCCAACAACTGCAATGATAGGCGCGGCAGGGGCAAGCCGCAGACCTTCTAGTGTGGGCAACCAGAGCGCATCAGGGAGCCGCTCTGTGCCAGACATCGAGGCGATACCGGGACGCTTCCAGGGACCAAAGACAAGGTAGAGCGCAAGCCCGGTGGCGAGGAAATTCACGCCAAGCCCAACGAAAATTTCACTCACGCGAGCATACAGTCTCAGCAGACCAATGCCAAACCCACTCAAGACCCCGCCAGTTGCCCCCGCCACAAACGCCAATCCCCACACGAGAAGCGGGTGCATATCGGGAAACAGTCGTAAGGGAAGCATAGCACAGATAGCCCCTATTGTCACCTGCCCCTCAATGCCGAGGTGATAGAGACCTACCGCAAAGGTGAGGGTGAGTCCTGTAGCACAGAGCAACAAGGGAGCAGATAGCATCACCATATCTGCCAGCTTAAAATCACTGCTCCATGCCCCAAAGAAGATCAACCGATAGGCTTCAAATGGCGAGGTATCTGTTGCCAACAACACGAGCGTGGTAAAGCCAAGCGTCCCCACGATGACGATAATCCAGCGCAACCCCCCAAACACCCAGGGCATGAGCCACAGATTCTGGGTCTTAGGCAATGGTGTTGGTTGTGGGAATACAGCCGGGGGTTCCTGGGTCATAGAGCTACTTCCTCTCGTTGATGATTCTGTTGCACCGCATCAAAGCCGACACCGCCAATCAACTCTGCTAATCGATTTGCGCTCAAGCTGGAACGGGGCAAAGATTGGGAGACCTGCCCACTAAAGAAGACCAGCACCTCATCGCTATACTGGAGCAGTTCATCCAAATCAGCCGAGGTAAAAACCAGTGCCATACCATCAGCGCAACGGGCTTGAAGCCTGCTCCATACCCCAACGGCAGAGGTGACATCTAAGCCACGGGTGGGCTGTTCAAGCAATAGCCCCGTGCAGCGTGGCGGCAGCAGCGAGAGCATTGCCCGTTGTTGATTACCACCGGAGAGGTCTTCCATTGGGGTCTTTGGGGTAGCGCGAATATCATACTCCTTGATGGCTTGTTGGGCTTCGCGTTGGGCTTCTTTACGTGGCTTGAGCAAGCGTGAGGTTGGGGTGTAGAGGGCAATATGTTCTGTTAGCGAGAATGCCCCAATGAGTCCATCTTCCATACGATCTGCCGGCAGGTATTGCACCCCATCCGCCTGAAACGTTGCCAGCGATTCGCGGGTGTAGTCCTTGCCATTCAGCAGGATAGTCCCCGATAGCGGCGATTTCAACCCTGCCAACAAGCGTAACAACAGCTGCTGCCCACTGCCGTCTAGCCCTGCCAACCCAAGCACCATACCCGCACGGATGTCTAGGGTAATGGGCGCAAGCGAAAGCCGCCCCTCGCGCAGGGTAACATCTTCCAGTCGCCAGACGGGATAGGGGAGCGAGGAGTAAAACGCCTGCTCCGGGGCAGAAAGCGTTGGGGTATGGACATCTTGCCCAAACATCAGGGTAAGCAGGTGATCGCGGGGTTGTGGCATTGCCATAAGCCCATCTCCCATCACCTTGCCTGCCCGTAGTACGCTGGCAGTATGGCACAGTTCGTCTACCTCTTCCAGCTTATGGGAAACAAACAGGACGGTTTTACCTTCGCTGGCTAACTGGCGCAGCGCAGCAAAGAGGGCGGCTTTTTGCGCGGCGGTAATGCCAGTGGTCGGTTCATCGAGGATGAGCACCCGCACTCCCCACGCCAACAAGCGCATAATCTCCAACTGTTGCCGCTGTCCCATCGTCAAACGGGAGACGGGTATATCGGGGTCTACGGCAAAGTCAAACTGGCGACAAAGCTGCATAAGCTGTTGCCGCATAGCCGTTTTGCGTTGCACAAGGTGGCGGGGACAGGCGAGGGTAAAGTTTTCTAGGGCGGTGAAGGCAGGGACATCGAGCGGGTCTTGATAGACCATGCCAATACCAGCGTTCAGCGCATCGGCGGGGCTGCCGAGTGATACCGGCTTGCCATCTAGCCGCACCTCACCGCTATCACGGCGCAGGAAACCGGAGAGGATTTTCATGAGGGTACTTTTGCCAGCACCATTTTCGCCCAAAATACCGTGTATCTTGCCAGCAGCAAAGTGTACCGTGATGGAGTCGTTAGCCCGTAAGCTACCAAAGGTGCGGGTGAGGTTGTCTATTTGTATGTCCATAGGGTGAGGTCAGTGGTATGTGCTATATATAGTACGATTCTATATCTTGGTTTCCCTATCATACCACATCCTTACCTACCGGCAAACATACCAACGTAATACTCCCGCTCGTTACTACTCGCGGGTCGCTTTGGGCAAGGGGGAGCCGATTCCCCTTCTCCCCTCGGTGGGACGCGGGGCAAAGGGATGGGAGCTGCCCGGTGAGACAAGGCAGTTTCTACTCCTCATCCCCCTGCTGTGCTTCTTGCTGTGCCTTAATTGCCGCTTCCTTATACTCCTTGAGCAGCGAACGGGCAGCAGTAAACGCCTCAGACGCACTCCGCAATGAGCCGGGGTCTTTCTGAACAAACCACCCGCTCTGCTCCACCTGCGTTGGTCTATACCAGATGGGGCAACTCTCGTTCGTCTCCGCCTTTGCCTGTGCCTCTTCATCCTCGCGGGCTATCTCCGACTCAAGAAACTGCATCGCAAGCAACTTGTCTGCATAGCTCAACTTGTAGAGTTCGGGCAGCAATTCATGCAGCGTCATAGCTTCGTTTTTCCTTAAAATTTCAGGTCAAGCAACTGCATACGGGTTGCCTGGAGGCGTTCAATGATGATATGGGCAAACCGTTGCATCAGCGCATATCCCAAATCGTGATCCTCGTCGCACTTCGTTCGCAAACAATTGGCATCAAAGGAGATAGCACGGGTATTATCCAGAGCACGAGCATCAAACGTCCATTGGTAGGGTACAAAAAGCCACGACCAGCCAATCACATCACCCGGTACTACCGTTTGCAGCGTGATGGGACCACGCCCAGGCACAAAGGTCTCCACCGTCACCTTACCCTGCTTAATAACATAGAATGCATTGGCTTCGCCGCCCTCACGGAAGATAAACTGACCGGGGCGAAATTGGACATTTGAGGCACACCCGGCTATGAGTTCTATGTCGTGTGGTTCCAATCCCTTGAAAAAGGGTTGCCCTGTGAGGACTTCTTTTATCGTCTCCATTGTTGGTATCGCCCCTTTTGTGTAGGTAGCAGCGCAAGACGGCTCAAGTTTCTACCGCCTTACGCTCTTGTGCTACCTAGTACGCTACGCGCTTCCTTATACTATACGCTCATAAACCCTTCGCGGTCATCGGACGATGACAGCCCAACCCGGTGCATCTCAACGCCAGACTGGGAAAGCCCACCAGCCCCATTGCCAAAGGAATTGAGCACTTGCATATAGTTGACGCGCTCAAATGCCGCCGGCTGGTCTACTGCCTTCTGGCTCATACTGCCTTGCATCTGCTGGATAGACTCATATTCCTTCTCTTCCATCCAGTTGCGGATACCATCTATGAGGTCAATGGTATGGTCTACGCCAAACTTGAGCAGGGCAGAGGTCATCATGGCGACTTTTGCCCCCGCCATCATAGATTTGAGTACATCAGCAGCCGTGTGTACCCCGCTGGAGAGAGCCATATCTGCCTCTACCCTGCCATACAGCAATGCCACCCATCGCAACGGCAGTTGCATCTCATATGAGGTGCTCAAAGTCAAGTGGGGGACAACCTCTAGGGCTTCAAGGTCAAAATCCGGCTGATAGAAGCGATTGAACAGCACCAAACCATTAGCTCCCGCCTCAACCAGTCGTTTTGCCAGATTTGGCACCGAGGTAAAGTAGGGGCTAATCTTGATGGCGATGGGAATAGAAACCTGCGCCCGCACATCGCGCACCAGGCTAACATATCGCTCTTCAAGCCTGGAACTGTCCATTGTCGGGTCTGTCGCCACATAGTAGATGTTCAATTCCAGCGCATCAGCCCCGGCTTGCTCAATCTTCTTGGCATACTCAACCCATCCGCCACCAGATACCCCATTGAGGCTGCCAATAACCGGAATATTGACCGCTTCTTTCACCTTTGCTATCTGCTCGGTATAGCCATCGGGTCCGGTGTTGTAGGTCTGGAAGTCGGGGTAATAGCTCTGCACCTCGGCAAAGGTGTTTTTGCCCGTGCCGATGTAGTATTCTAGTTCGCGCCCCTCGTGGACAATCTGCTCCTCAAACAGCGAATACATCACCACAGCAGAAATACCGGCTTCTTCCATCTTCTTAATATTGCTTACATCACGCTGAAGTGGTCCTGATGAGGCGACCAACGGATTTTTCAGCGTCAATCCCATATACTTCGTCGTAAGGTCCATAATCTCCTCCTTGTAGCGCAGGGGTCAGGGAGCAGCGAGGCGATATTTCCTCACTCTGCCCCCGGACACGCTGCGGGTATCTATCCCATCATTGGGTATCGGGTGCGTAGGCTTGTACCAGTCGTTCGTACAGCTTCCGTTGTTCGTTGATTCCGCCTTGAGCCTGTTTCATCAAGTTTTCGGCGCGTTCTTCGTCCGTCTGCAACAACACCTTGTAGCGTGCTTCGTTATAGGCGTATTTCTCTAGTGGAATACTCGGTGCTTTGGAGTCCAGTTTGAACGGGTTTTCCCCCTGTTTTGCCAGGTCTGGATTGAAGCGACAGAGGTTCCACGACCCCGACTCAACTGCCAGCTTTTGCTGCTCCAGACCCTTTCGCATATTGATACCATGCGCGATACAGTGGGTGTAGGCAATGATCAATGAAGGCCCTTCATACGCTTCTGCCTCCAGAATTGCCTGCAAGGTCTGGTTGTCATTGTAGCCCATCGCCACCCGTGCTACATAGATGTAGCCGTAGGACATAGCAATCAAGCCCAGGTCTTTCTTCATGATGTCCTTACCCTGGGCGGCAAACCGCGCCACGGCTGCCACGGGGGTAGCTTTGGAAGACTGCCCACCGGTGTTGGAGTAGACTTCGGTGTCCATCACCAGCACGTTGACATTGCGTCCCTGTGCCAGCACATGGTCGAGCCCACCATAGCCGATGTCATACGCCCAACCATCACCGCCGAATATCCATACGCTCTTCTTGACCAGATAGTCAGCTAGGGCGAGCAGGTCTTTGGCTTGTGGGCTATCGTTGCCTTGCAGCTTCTCGCGGAGTTGATCCACGCGCTGGCGTTGCTCTTGGATACCCGCCTCTGTGGTCTGGTCAGCACCCAAGATAGCATCTGCCAATCCTTGCCCAACATCACTAGCGAGTTGCTGTACCAATTCACGGGCATACTCGTTGTGCTTGTCTATGGAGAGCCGCATCCCAAGCCCAAACTCGGCGTTGTCTTCAAACAGCGAGTTCGACCACGTAGGCCCTCGCCCTTCACTGTTGACCGTCCACGGGGTGGTCGGTAGGTTGCCGCCATAGATAGACGAGCAGCCGGTGGCGTTGGCAATAATCATTCTGTCCCCAAACAGCTGCGAAATCAGCTTAACGTAGGGGGTCTCGCCACAGCCAGCGCATGCGCCGCTAAACTCAAACAGTGGTTGCAACAGCTGGGAGTTCTTGACGGTCCCAACGTTAATCATGGATGCATCCACTTCTGGCAGCGAAAGGAAAAATTCCCAGTTTTCACATTCGGTCTCGCGGATAGGCATTTGTGGCTCCATATTGATAGCCTTGAGTCCCACTTGGCTCTTGTTCTTCGCGGGGCAGACTTCAATACATAGCCCACAGCCGGTACAGTCTTCTGGGGCTACCTGAATGGTAAAGTTGGTATCGGGTAGCTCCTTGAAGCGGGCTTTCGTAGACTTGAAGGTAGACGGGGCATTTTCCAACAATGTCGGGTCGTAGACCTTCATACGAATAACGCCGTGCGGACAGACAAACGCACATTTGCCACACTGAATACAGGTCTTGGGGTCCCAAACGGGAATCTCCAGGCTGATGTTGCGCTTCTCCCATTGCGTGGTGGCGGTGGGGAAGGTGCCATCTATCGGCATATCGCTGACAGACAGTCGTTCGCCCTCGTTGATCATCATCGGCGCGAGCACCTTTTGCACAAAGCTCGGTGCCTTGTCGGATACTGGCGGGCGGCGGGTGAACGTGCTGGTAATCTCGGTTGGGACTGTGACCTCATGCAGGTTGGCTATGGAATGGTCTACCGCTTCATAGTTCTGGTTGACCACTGCCTCACCAAACTTGCTATAGGTCTTCTTGATAGCCTTCTTGATCTGCTCAATTGCCTGTTCTCGCGGCAACACCCCACTGATGGCAAAGAAGCAGGTCTGCATAATCGTGTTGATGCGCTGCCCCATACCCGTCTGCTTTGCCACTTCGTAGGCATCTATGACGTAAAATTTGAGCTTCTTCTGGACAATCGCCTCTTGGACTTCTTTGGGCAGGTGTTCCCATACGTCATTTGGCCCATAGATGCTGTTGAGCAGGAACGTAGCTCCCTCGCGGGCATTCTTGAGCACATCATACCGTTCCAGGAAGGTAAACTGGTGGCAGGCGACAAAATCGGCTTCTTGTACCAGATAGTGCGACTGGAAGGGGTCTGGGCCAAAGCGCAAGTGGGAGATGGTGATAGCCCCGGACTTCTTCGAGTCGTAGACAAAATAGCCCTGGGCGTAGTTTTCGGTCTCTTCCCCAATGATCTTGATGGAGTTCTTGTTTGCGCCAACGGTGCCGTCTGCGCCAAGCCCCCAGAACATACAGCGTACCACCTTGTCACCCTCAATGGAGAAGGATGGGTCGTATTCCAAACTGCTGTGGGTAACATCGTCATTGATACCAACAGTAAAGTGATTTTTCGGCTTGTCTTTGCCCAGTTCATCAAACACTGCTTTGACCATTGCTGGCGTGAAGTCTTTGGATGACAGCCCATAGCGTCCGCCAATCACCCGTGGCATCTGGCTAAAGGGCGCAGTGCCATCGGTGAGGCTCTCATTGATGGCGGTAATGACATCGTGGTACATCGGCTCGCCATTTGACCCTGGCTCTTTGGTGCGGTCTAGCACCGCGATAGTCTTAACGCTTGCCGGTAGCACCTTGACGAAGTGCTCAATGGAGAAGGGGCGATAGAGCCGTACCTTGACCATACCGATTTTTTCACCCTGGTTGTTCAGGTACTTGACGGTTTCTTCTACCGTCTCTGCTCCTGAACCCATCGCTATAACAATCTTTTCGGCATCTGGTGCGCCTACGTAGTCAAACAGGTTGTAGCGTCGTCCAGCAATTTTGGCAAAGCGATCCATCACCTCTTGTACCACACCGGGGCATGCGTTGTAGAAGGGGTTGACCGTCTCCCGTGCCTGGAAGAAGGCATCGGGGTTTTGGGCTGTCCCTCGTAGCACCGGGCGGTCTGGGGTCATGGCGCGGGAGCGGTGTTCTTGTATCTTGTCATGGTTGATCATCGCCAGCAAATCTTCGTCGGTGAGCAACTCGGCTTTGGCAACTTCGTGCGAGATACGGAACCCATCAAAGAAGTGAACAAAGGGGATACGGGTCTCGAGTGTGGCGGCATGGGCAATGCACGCCATATCGTGCGCTTCCTGGACTGAATTTGACGCGAGCAAGGCAACACCGGTCCCCCGTATGGACATCACATCAGAATGATCACCAAAGATAGACAGCGCGTGTGTTGCAACGGTTCGGGCTGAAACGTGGAAAACACACGGGGTCAATTCACCTGCCATCTTGTACATATTGGGGATCATGAGCAATAAGCCCTGGGATGCGGTAAAGGTGGTCGTCAATGAGCCAGCTTGCATTGCTCCGTGGAGCGCACCAGCTGCGCCGCCCTCGGATTGCATCTCTATGACGAGGGGGATAGTCCCCCAGATATTGGCCTGTTTGTTGGCAGACCATTGGTCAGCAAACTCGCCCATCCCAGAGGATGGGGTAATGGGATAGATGGCTATGACCTCGCTCATCTTGTGGGCAACAAGTGCGGTAGCCTCATTCCCGTCTAGCGTAACAACTGTACGTGTCATGTGAACCTCCATTAGTTCTCAGGTTGAACGTCCTCGACTCGACCTTATTTTTTCGTGCTCTCTGTGCTTCCCGTTGTGGGCTTTGTCTCCCCCTTTGGTACCTATAAAAAGGTAGCCCGATGTGAAAGAA
>CAZLKK010000069.1:0-14830 GCA_964559995.1 uncultured Chloroflexaceae bacterium | reverse complement strand
GCTATGCGGTAGCATCTTGCCCGGAAATCCTGTCCGGTATCTGGGTGCATCTATGGGCATCTATGGTTTATTCCTGCCCGGAATGTCCCGGTATATCGTCTACCCTTGTAAGCTCCTATCCCCTGCCCCCGGAAGCGGGAGAGGGGGGGGTGACTATTTCCGCTGGAAAAGGCTCTGTACCCACATCACACCCTGCTGTATGGTACTCTGCATTTCGTTGATGTTCTCTTGCACATGACCGCGTGTATCTGCTGTTGTTGAATCCTCATTTGGCATAAGTGCCCACAACACGATATAGAGCACAAGCCCCATGCCGTTCAATGGACTGAGGATAAGAAAGACTATGCGGATTACAAGCGGGTCTATGTTAAGCGCAGTAGCTAATCCGCCTGCCACCCCTGCGATAACACGCTCACTACGGCTACGAACTATGCGTTGCGGTTCTTTGTGTTTTTGCATATGATTGATACTGCTACTTTCTTGGTATTCAAATGTACCCGAAGGTACGCCTTGTCCATTTTTGAAATACCTGCTGCTGCACTGCCTTCTTAGGCGAAGGTCTTACGCTTATGGTATGTACTGCATGTACTGGTTGCTAGGACGAACCCATCGGGGAAAATGTTGCACTTGTTGTATCAGACAGCAGTTTGACAGATGCATCATGCCTGACGGTATCGTTTTCCAGAAATGCATAGACGAGAATATTCGTATCAATAAAGACTCGTTCTATCATGAAGTTCCTCCCTACCGTATATCCTGAACTGGTTTACTTTGACAGGATGGAGGACAGACTGAGGCAATGCGGTCATTCTTTTTGTTGTCCTGACCAGAGATGCTGTTTCTTCAATCTGCACAAACTTGATTTCCCGTAAAAAATCAACAAAAAGCTGAAACTTTGAGTCATCGTTTATATGCACGAGAACCGTTTTCATCAGTATTTCCTTTCTTTTTTTAGGGTTGACGCTTTCGTTTGCAAACCCAGCATGATTCCATTTTACCACTGTCGTGCTTAAGGTGGGGTTGCCAACAGACACGCTCAGAGCGGTGCTACGGGTGTGCTGCCCCCGCTCCCATCCCAGGGCATGGGGGGGTAAGGTAGCCCCCGGTGGGGGGCGCACTGCCGTGCGCCCCTACCTACGGACCCTCGCAGGACAAGGGGGGAAACACACACACACACGAAGCGCGGGGGGAGCCGAATATTTATCTCAAAGATGGGACTCTCCGCGTATTTCAACCAACTTTTCGCCTTGTTGGAAAAGAGCTATCGCTTGGGGAAAGGTATGGAGTAGTACTTGGCGCAGATAGGCATTGGAAGTATTACCACACGTTATCCAAAGTATTTGTGGTGGTGGACCATACAGGTTCAGTAAGGCGACAAAATCGCTATCTTTCGTCATAACGATACTCTCTGCCTGTTGAGCAGCAGTGAAGATTTCTTTGTCCGTTGCATCACGTAACCCAATATCTCGCAGGGCATTTGCTGCGACCCCAAACGTTGTTGTCAACCACGGGGCTAATGCTGGCGAAAGTTGCGCGTCAATCCAAACCTTCATGCTGCTACCAACACCGGATGGTCAAGCGAGTGGGCAGCATACCGGAGAGCAGCATAAATATCTTCCCGCTCCAGGTCTGGCAGTTCTTCGATAATCTGTTCAAAGCTCAGACCAGTAGCCAGCAATTCTAGGACATCAATAACCCGAATCCGCATACCACGGATACACGGTCTACCCCCGCATTGTTCCCGATTAACCGTAATACGTTGTTCCATAGCTTACCTATGTTCTTTCATGACTCTTGCCTCCATTGTAGCATACCAGAGTTTGAAGAAGTGTGGGGACATCATTTCCGCCATCGGTCATTTTTCCAAAACAATGTGTTCTAATCCTCTTGTGGAACTGATGCTGCCAATACAAGCAACAATACGCCTATTACCCCGCCCCTGCTCCCATCCCAGGGCGAGGGGGGGTAAGTAGCCCCCGGTGGGGGCGCACGGCAGTGCGCCCCTACCTACGGACCCTCGCACGGCGCGGGGGGATGGGACGCGGTTCCCCTTCTCCCGTGTAGTGGGGGAAGGGCAGGGGATGGGGGTTGCCCCGGTGCGCTTTGCGCTTCGCTACCCCTCCAGCAACAGCACCTCTGGGTCCTCTGCCAGTTCCTTGATACGTACCAGGAAGCGCACCGCATCGCTGCCGTCTACAATGCGATGGTCGTAGCTCAAGGCAACATACATCATCGGACGAATGGCTATCTCCCCGTTGACGACCATCGGGCGATCTTCTATCTTGTGCATGCCGAGTATGCCCACCTGCGGCGTATTGAGGATAGGTGTAGAGTTCAGCGAGCCATAGATGCCGCCATTGGTGATGCTAAACGTCCCCCCACGCAAGTCTTCAAGCGTAAGCGTGTTGTTCCGCGCACGGGTAGCAAGTTCCGCGATGCCTTGCTCTATCTCGGCAAACGTCTTGCGCTCTGCATCACGCAACACCGGTACAACTAGCCCCTGTTCAGACCCCACCGCAATACCAATGTCATAGTAGTACTTGACGACAATCTCATCCTCTTGTATCTCGGCATTGAGCAAGGGAAATGCTTTGAGTGCCCCCACAACCGCTCGCACGAAAAAGGACATAAAGCCCAACCCCACCCCATAGCGGTCTTTGAATTGGTCTTTGCGCCGCTTGCGAACGTCCATAATAGCCCCCATGTCTATCTCGTTGAACGTGGTCAGCATAGCGGCAGTATGCTGCGCCTCAACCAATCGATGGGCTATGGTCTGTCGCCGCCGCGACATACGGATACGCTCCTCTGCCCGTGCATCCCGTTGTGGCGACAACCGTGCCGTCTCAGGGGCAGGCTTTGTCGCTGGTGCAGAAGGGGCTGAGTCTGTGGTAGATTGTGGCGTAGACGGCGCGGATGGTGGCGGAGTAGCCGGTTGTACGGGTGGGGGCGTTGTTGGTTGTGGTGCAGCTTGGTGTTGCTCAACATGGCGCATCACATCATCCTTAGTGACGCGCCCGCCGCTACCACTCCCCACAATCGTGTGTATATCGAGGTTGTTTTCCTCCGCAATCCGCTGTGCCACAGGCGTAGCGGCAGCATGGCTCTCTGGTGCAGGCTCTGCTGGCTCTGCTGGCTCTGCTGCCGGGGCAGGTGTGGCAGTATCGGGGGGGGGGGATGATTGCTCATCCCCTACCCCATTGCCCCCCGTATCGTCAATGACGCACAGCACATCACCAATCGCCACCGTTTCGCCTTCGCCCTTCGCCACCGAGACAATCACTCCATCATGCTCAACGGGTATCTCCAGATTGACCTTATCGGTTTCTAGCTCTAATAGGGTCTCGCCAGCAGTCACCCGCTCACCTTCGCGTTTATTCCACTGGCTAATCGTTGCTTCAACGATAGACTCGCCCAGGGTTGGGACTCGTACTTCTACAGACATAACCTCTTTTATCTCCACACTCTAGCTATGATTACGACTTGCTACGGCTTCATGGACAATACGCGCCTGTTCCTGCTGATGCTGCGCCAACGACCCCTCCGCGGTGCTGGCAGAATCTGCTCGCCCACAATACCGAATGGCTATGGGGCTATGGTTATGGGCAACCATCCGTCCCACTAACTCGCGTAGGAGTGGCTCAATATAGCTCCAAGCCCCCATATTGTGGGGCTCCTCCTGTACCCAAACAAGCTCTTCGAGGTTGGGATACTTGCCAATGATACCCTCTAGCTCAGTACTTGGAAGAGGGTAGAGTTCTTCAATACGGGAAATCGCTACCCACGCCGGGAGCACCTGATCCTTGACTTCCCCCTGCCCAAGCATATCAAAGGACACTTTGCCACTACATAGGATAAGCCGTTTTACCTCGCTGATCAAATCACCACCGGACACTGGCGGCAGGACAGGGTAAAATCGCCCTTCAACCAGATCATCTAGTGATGATGCCGCTGCCGGGTTACGGAGCAGACTCTTGGGAGTCATGACAACCAGTGGTCGAGGGTCGCTCTGGAGCATAGCCGCCTGTCGCCGCAGCAGGTGGTAGTATTGGGCAGCAGTCGTGCAGTTGACCACCCGGATGTTGTTGTCGGCAGCAAGCTGGAGGAACCGCTCTAGCCGTGCGCTGGAGTGCTCTGGACCTTGCCCCTCATACCCATGCGGCAGCAGCAGTACCAGTGCGGGATTTTGCCCCCACTTTGCCGATGCCGAGACGATAAACTGGTCTATGAAGACCTGCGCCCCATTGCAAAAATCGCCAAACTGCGCTTCCCACAACACCAGCGCATCGGGGGCATGCGAGCTATAGCCATACTCAAAGCCAAGCGCAGCATTTTCTGAGAGCGGGCTATTGTAGATAGCAAACGATGCCTGCGCTTGGGGAAAGGACTGGAGCGGGATATACCGCTCACCGGTTTGGACATTGTGCAACACACAGTGGCGATGGCTGAAGGTGCCACGCTCCGCATCCTGCCCCGTGAGCCGAATGGGAATACCATCGGCAAGGATAGTCGCAAATGCCAACATCTCCGCCTGTCCCCAATCTATACTCTGTCCTTCATGCAATGCTGTTTGTCTTCGTTGTAGGGCTTTCTCCAACTTGGGCAATATCGTCACCCCATCTGGCACGGTGGTCAAGGAGGTGTTGAGGTCAAGCAACTGCTCACGGGAAACGTGCAGCGGCTCACGCACCGGGCGATGCACGAGACTTGTCACAGACATTGCCATAGTCGCCTCAATGCGCCCCCGCTTTTCTACCTCCTGCCGCGCCAACTGCATGCGGGATTGCATAGAGCGCATCAGAGTCTCTGCCTCATCCTCGCGCAAGACACCCTGCTCAATGAGTTGGTTTTGCCAAATCTCGCGCACCGTTGGGTGATTGGAGATACGGTCATACATCAGCGGTTGGGTGAAAAATGGCTCGTCCCCCTCATTGTGTCCCCACCGACGATAGCCCACCAGGTCTATGAGAAAATCCTTGTTGAACCGCTCCCGATACTCCCATGCCATCCGTGCCGCAGCAATACAAGCGTGGGGATCATCCGCATTGACGTGCAAAATGGGAATGGCAAACCCTTTGGCTAGGTCGCTGGCATACAGCGTCGAGCGGGAGTCCTGCCAATTGGTGGTAAAGCCTATCTGGTTGTTGATGATAATGTGGATGGTGCCGCCAACATGATAGCCAGCGAGCCGTGAAAGGTTGAGCGTTTCAGCCACAACCCCCTGCCCAGGGAAAGAAGCATCGCCGTGTATCAGGATGGGCAATGAGGCGGTGGGGTCTTGGATAGACGAGCCAGGTTGGTCACGCCGCTCCTGCACCGCCCGCGCCCGACCCAACACCACCGGATTCACCGCCTCCAAGTGGCTAGGGTTGGGAACTAGCGTCAATGGCATCTCAAACACGCCGCTCTCACGGTATGCCCGTCGTGCGCCCAGGTGATACTTCACATCGCCAGTCCAGCCGAGGTACGTCCCCTTGTTGTAGTAGTTTGGTCCCTGAAACTCGGCAAGGATAGCACTGTAGGTCTTGCCAAGCACATGGGCAAGCACATTGAGCCGCCCACGATGCGCCATCCCAACAACTACCTCAAGGATACCAGACAGCGAGGCTTTGCGAATGATAGCATCAAGTATGGGGATGAGGATGTCGTTTCCCTCAATGGAAAATCGTTTTTGCCCAGGGAAAATCTGGTGCAAGAACCGCTCAAAGGACTCGACCTCAGCGAGTCGCTCCAGTATCTCGCGTTGGAACCCGGTATCAAAGTCATCAAAGAAGCGGCGCGTCTCAGCCGATTTGCGTATCCATGCTCGCTCCTCGTGGACCTGCACATGGTCATCCTCATACCCGATGGTGCTACAGTAGACGCTCCGCATACGGTCTATCGCTTCTAGCGCATTTTTGGCATCCTGCGCCACCGGACTACGCACCACCTCGGCAGGCATATCTGCCAACTTCTCGCGGGTCAACCCCTGCGTTTCCAGCTCTAGCCCCGGATCACCCGGTGGCTCGCTGCCGAGCGGGTCTATCTTTGCTGCCAAGTGACCTAGCTCACGGATAAAGCGGGTTAGGCGAGCAGCACTCACCACATCCGGCAGATCATACGCGACCACTTCGCCAAGCTCGCGCTCCTCTACAGAAGCCAAATCGGCATGATGATTGGCTTGGGGCAGGGTCGCTGGCGATAGGGGATAGGTCGACGTATATGACGGCAAATCGGCAGGGGGAGCCGATGTTGGTTGAGGGGTAGGTTTCGCAGGCGGTGGGGGGGACTGTTGGGGCGAGGGGGACACCACCGGCTGCGTCTGGCTAGGAGCAGCAGCAGGAGCATCGACAGGCATCTGGTCAAAGTAAGCGCGGGTTTCCGCATCAACCATTGATGGGTCTTGACAGTAGCGTTCATACAATTCTAGCATATAGCCAGCATTGGGACCGTGAAATAACTCGTTCATGTTTTCTCAAAACTCCGGTTTATACATAATTGGTACCTCTTTGTAACCAAGCGTGGCACGTTAGGAACCACGCTCTAATGGACTATCTTATCACGGCATCGCTCATCCCAGGGCAAGAAGACATCTACCGTTGTCCCTTTGCCCTTCTCGCTGCTGACCTCGATGCGCCCAGTGTGTTGCTCAATAATCTGGTTGCTCAGATATAAGCCCATCCCCACGCCATGCTGTTTGGTTGATTGGAAGGGTTCAAACAGTTCTGCTATCTCATCCGTAGTCATCCCAACCCCCGTATCACGGATGCTGATGCGGCAGAGGGGCGCGAGTGCGCCTTGCTCGCCCTTGTCCCAAAAACTGGTAATCGTCACAACTCCGCCATCGGGCATGGCTTCTTGGGCATTGAAGAGCAAGCCAAGAAAGACCTGGCGTAGCGCATCTTTTTGGGCATAGATTAACGGGATTTGGTCGTCTAGCTCAAATTTGAGCGTCACCTGATAGTGGGTAAACTGCTGCACGGTAAGCTCTTCCAGTTCATACAGCAGCGCATTGATGTCTAGGCACTCCCAGCTAGTACTTGGCGATTGGTAGAGGTGTCCCAAATTCTTGAGGGTGCGGTCTATGTGGTGTATAGCTCCATGAGCAAGCGTCAGGTATTCTTTCCCCTGGTCGCCAATATGCTCTGTATGCTCCGTACAACTGCTCAAGTGAGAGGTTATCTGCTCCAATGGCGTTTGTATGTCGTGGATGACCCGTGCGGTGAGGTGTCCCAAAATATTGCGCTGGTCTTGGGCGATGAGGTGGCGTTCTAGCTCCTGCTGGCGGGTAATATCGAGCCAGCGTTCAATGTAGTACTCGACCTCATCATCATCATCAAGCACGGCAAAACGGCTTACCTCATACCAACGTTTTTGCCCAATAGAGGTATCACAGAGGACCCGCATGGTGCTGGCATCTTTGCCGGGGGGCATATGGATGGATGCTTTTGAACGCATCTCCACTTGCATATCACCGCGCTGATCGAGCTCCTCCCAAATTTCTGGCATACCCTGCCCAACGATAAGGCGGGGATGTCGCCCAATAATCGGGTAGCAAAAGGCGTTGTTAGCTGCCAAGATGATCTCTTGGGCATCAAGCAAAATGAGCCCTTCTGGCATATTGTCAAAGATTACGCGCAATATATCGCGGCTATTTTGGACTAGATGGGTACGGGTGCGTACCTCTTTTTCCAGTTTATCGGTGAATGTCCTGGCTTCTGCTGCCAATTGCATATTGACACATACCGCAGTGATGACGTTGGTAAAGGTCGTTATCAACGTCCACATATTGGCAGAGAAGTTCATCCGATGGGTGGCGTGCTTTTGGATAAGCGCAACCGCCCCAATACACCGGCTATTATGCACGAGCGGCAATGCCATCACGGTACGCCCTGGCATATCGGGGGTTTCTTCTTCCATAATGATGTTGCGCTGATCACATGCCTTGCGTACTGCTAGGGTCGCCTGACGCATGAGGGGTTTCTGTGCCGTATGCTGCAAGGTATCAGGAACGACAACTGCGTCAAGGGTTTGGGGGGAGATACCATTGGCATCATGTTTGGTAAGAAACAATACCCCATAGTCTACGCCAAAAATCGCCACGCTCTTCTCTTGTAACATCGCGGCGAGATCAGTAAATGAGCGTTCGGAGGTCAGAAATTGGCTCATGGCAAAGAGGGAGAGAGCTTGCTCCCGCCGTCGACTCTCTTCAATGTAGCTACGTGCCGCACCAATAGCCACCCCCGCTTGCGCGGCTACTCCTTCCATGAGGAGCATATCCCGGCTGGCAAAGCGGTTTGGTTCTGGGTGAAAGATCGTCATCACCCCAAGCGTTGTTTGGGCTTGACGGATGGGCAGCACAATAGCACTCCCTTTCCGTTGCCATTCGGTGTAGGGTATCCACCGTTTATCACGGGAGACATCGGGGAGCACCACGCTGCGGCCGTGGCGCAAAGCCCACCCTGCCAAGCCACGATCCAGCACCGCCCGCGATACCATAGATGTGACCTGATGGGCTTTGCCATCTCGCAGGCTCATAGCCAGATCAACCGACCCATCCAAAGCAATCAAGACCACACTCGCATTGCTAATACCAAGATTACTCACCATGACGTGGAGCATCCGTTCAACAATAACGATAGGCTCCAGCGTCTCACGGAACTCAATAGACAACTGGAGGAGAAGCGAGGCACGTTGCAATTGTTCATCCAAATTCGGATGCTCTTCTCGGCTTGGCTCCGGGGGCTTGTTTGGGAAAAGCGATTCGTCTTCTTGATCGGGTTCGTCCAGTTCACTTTCCATATAGGCTTGATCTTTATCATTCAACAGTTTTTCATTCATGCTTTGCAACTGTAAAATCATAGCAACCAGTTCATTGACAGAAAGACGCTGGAGTTCTTCTTGATTCATTTCACTGCTCCACCATAAAACGCGGGCTATTCTACGTCAAACGACCCGCCCTTCAATCTGAGATTACGGGGTAGGGAGTACGATTGGTTGTACTATCCTGGACAACCCCTGATAGGGGTTGCTATTTTTTCTCAAATCATATACTATGAAAAGAGCCACGATTCTATTATATAATATGAACAACACTATCGCCACTAAAAAGGAGTGCAAAAAAACCAATGCAGGAAGACCAAATAGGGGTATGTTGGATTATTGTAGAAGGAGAGAGAACGAAGGTTCCTATGGCTACCCGTGATCTACTGGTAGCAGGGGGCTTCGTTCTTTTTGTTTAGTACGTCACGAGGACGTAGAAAGGTAGAGCGCATCACATGGCGACACGACAGGAACAAATAGCCGCAATTCTGGAGAAACTTACCGCAAATGCTGGCACTGATGTTGGAGGCGTTGCAGCAGTAGGGATGGATGGTATTGTGTTGGTCTCCCGGATGTCCGCAGACGTAAATGCAGACCGTGTGGGGGCAGTCGCAGCAACGATGATGGGGGTTACTCGACGGGTGTCTGGGGAATTGAAGATTGGGATGCCCAAAGAAACCATTATTGATGCGGATGGGGGGCTATTTATGGTACTCCCCGCTGGAGATCAGAGTTTGCTGGCTATCAACCTCAAGCAAGGGGCAAACCTGGGGATGGTTCGTCTGGAAGCCCGCGAAGCGGCAAAGGAAATTGGGACTGTTCTGTAATGGTACATACAGATCGTGGCTGATAGGTGTTCGCACTCCTCGGAACACAAAAACAAGACAGCATTAAAGGAGGCTCAACTTGGCTGAAGAACGTCAAAGTTGGAATGTAAAGGATGATGCCATCCTCAACGAGCTCGTCACGCTGATGGATATAAGCGCGGAAGAGCAGGCATTACTTGGGGCTTTGGAGGCCCAGGCAAAGACGATGGCTTCCAAGATGACCGAGGCATTTTACGCTCGCTTGACAACCCACCAAAATACCAACGAGTACTTGCAAGGGTTGAGTACGGAGCGGATGCATTCTATGCTTGGTGATTGGTTTGTCGGCTTGTTTAGCGGAAAGTACGATGCCGAATACACCAAACAACGGTTGCGAATTGGCGAAATCCATGTGCATATTGGGTTGCCTGTGCGGTATCCACTGGCAATGCTTGATGTGATTATCCCCTTTGGTGAGGATGTGGCAAAACAGAGCGACCAAGCAGACCAGGCTGTGGTGGCGTTTCGTAAGCTGCTTGCGCTAGACGTTGCCGTCTTCAATCAAGCCTACGAAAACAACCAGCTGAAACATCTCTCAGAATTGGTCGGTGGGGAACGATTAGCTCGGCTTTTGTTGGCTGGTGCAGGATAGACAGGTTGGTTTGGCTCCCGTCTTTTGCCCTAGCAAGGGTAGGTCAGATCAGGTTGTAGAGACGTTGCCAGCAACGTCTCTACAGGAACTAGCCCCTTGCTCTGGAGGAGGGGCAAGGATAGGGGATGGAATTTTGCCATAACCCTGGTCAAAAAAGATGGGAAAGTTGCACTTTTCATCGTTTAGGTAGGCAAGCATTGTACAGGAACCACGCTAGGAGAGCATACACGCCTCTCTATAGGCGAAGGTGGGCATATTTCATAGGATGAGTAACCGAACGTCGTCAACGTAGGACAAAAGCCGATCATGCGTCTAGTATGGCATAGGGGGGAAGGTGGAGCCGCAACCTCAGCAAAGGGGTATCCACACAACTATGTGCGGGTGTATGATCATTAGTGACTGATATAAAGGGTAGCAATTATGGCACTTGAAGGCACGCTTCAAGATATGTCATTGAGTGACCTCTTCCAGGTCTTTCGCATGGGACCAAAATCGGGGGTCCTTCTCCTTGACAAAGATGAAGACCGAGGCGTGATCTATGTCTCAGATGGGCGATTGATTGATGCGTTCATAGTGCGTGGTCAAGACCGAAAGGTGGTAGCGACCAGCGATGAATCGGTCATTCAAATGCTAACCTGGGACAAGGGCAATTTTGTGTTCCGCCACGAAATCGCCACCGACCAACGCCCGGTACGCATGCAACATGATGAAGAATGGCTGGTGTTGGAGGGGATGCGCCGACGCGCCGACCCGGTCCGCTCCATGCCCTACCACACGATCACCCTTGACACAGAACTCCAACTCGCTGCGCTTCCAAGTAGTGCCGAAAGTGGGGTAAGTTTAGATGTGGATCAATGGCGAGTCCTGAGCCAAGTTGCCAGCAGCCAGGATATACAAGCCATCTGCGATGCAACTGGTATCAAGCCAGACAAAGCCATCCGTATTGTAGCTGAACTGCTCTCTATTGGTCTGGTGGAGATTGCCCCACCAACCCATCAAGCTCAACCCAAAAAACCAGAATCACTCCATCAGCTCAATCAAACGGAAAGCCAAGCACTGGAGATGACCCTCAGCAAAGCTGGTATTAAAGGTGGTGCAGAAACACGTCGTCCATCTGTTGGCAGAGGCCTGATGAACGCCATCATGCGCCGCGTTCGTGATCTATAACGCAGGGGAAGGAACACGATGCAGCAGTTGAAAATTGTTATTACAGGGAGTTTTGCCGCGGGCAAAACACAGTTTATCAATTCCATCAGTGACATTGAAACTGTCAGTACGGACTTTGAAACGTCATTGGACGAAGAGAAAGAGATGAAGACCCATACCACTGTCGCACTGGATTTTGGCACCATTGCGATCAATGAGGAACTGACCCTCTATCTCTTTGGTACCCCCGGACAAGAACGCTTTGACTATATGTGGGAACATTTAGCCACCGGTTGTCTGGGGTATATTATTATGGTAGATAGTTGTCGTCCTGCCAAGTTCCCAGAAACGATTAGCCTGATGGAACGCTTTACCCATATCACTGATGCCCCTTTCCTTGTGGCAGCCAATAAGCAAGACGACCCTGCCTCTCTTCCACCAGCCTATATTCGCCGGCGGTTGGGTCTTTCTACCTCTATACCGGTGTTACCTTGTGTGGCAACAGACCGTGAGAGTGTCAAAAATGTGTTGCTGTCCCTGCTGGAGATTATTACCAATATGGAAAATGAAGAATCTGAGTAGGGGAATACATGTAATTAATGACGGAAGAGCCAAAAGTCTAGGGATGAAATGATCTTCCATCACGATTTTATGACTACACCCAGTAGCAGTTAGAGAAAGGATACCGTTTATGACCTTTGAATTGATGGTCTGTCCACATGATACCGCCTCGAACCCGGATCGTTGGTTTCGGTTTATTCAGTATCTTGGACAAAAGCTCGACACGCAATTCCACTTTGAGATGTCCTTAGATTTTACGGATTTTCGAGACAATATTGGCAAAGCCGATATTGCCTACGCGAACCCATCGGATACGCTCAACCTCATTGATGATGGTCTGGAAGCTGTTGTAAGACCATCTAACTTGTATGATGAAGTGGTTTTTCTTGCCAATACGGAGATTGCCAACCCTACGCTGGAATCACTGAATGGTCAAACGCTGGTTAGTGTGGAGAAACTCCAACCTACCAAACTAGCGATGCATATCTTGCAAGAAAAGGGCATTACTCCCGCTGGCATTACCGATAGTGAATCCTGGACGAGCGTCATTAGCACCATCTGGCGGGGGGAGGCGCAGTATGGGCTTATCTACAAAGATACCTATACCGAGCTTTCCGACCAGGGCAAGAGTATGGTCAATGCTTTCTATACCTCGGATGAGCAGGTCAACTTTCACAATATCTTGATTGGTCGCAACGCCGCCGCACAGAAAGACACCTTTGTCCAGCTATTGCTAGATATGCATACGGATGCTACCGGCAAAGAGGTTTTAGAAGAATTGCATGTAGAACAGTGGCTCCCAACTACCCCAGATGATATAGAACGTATCCGCAGGATTATGGGGAGCTACTAACCGCCGATGTAAACGACTTCTTTTGGTACAACCACACAAAAAATCGTTGGTCATCTGTTTCTATAGAAGAGAAGAGACCAGCGATTTTTTGCAAGAAAGGCAAAAAATATGGCATCTACGCTCAGTTTATTGATATGCCCGCACGATACGGCAACCAACCCGCTTCGCTGGCAACTGCTTGGTCAATACTTGTCCCAGAAGCTCGACATGTGTATTCAGTTTGAAATTATGCTGGATTTTGCCGACTTTCACCAGCATATGCATGCTGCCGATATTGTCTACGCCAACCCGCTGGATAGCTTGAAGCTGATACAAGAACAGCAATTTGTCTCACTGGTACGCCCCGCCGATGTCTATGACGAGGCGGTTTTGGTGGCAAACCAAGACGTTGCCAATCCCACCCTGGCGATGATCCAAGACCAACCTCTTGCCAGTGTGCAGAGCATGCTCCCCACCAAGATTGCCCAACATATGCTAGAAAAGGAGCACATTACCCCCGCCGAAATTGTAAACAATGACTCGTGGACGAGTGTTCTCTCTAGTGTCTGGCGCAATGAGGTTTCTTTTGGTATCATCTACAAAGATACCTATGATGAATTGTCTGTCCAGGGCAAGGGGATGGTCCAGGTGTTTGCGACTTCGCAGGAGCATGTCGCCTTTCATAGTATCCTGGTTGGCAACAATGCGTTGGCACACCAGGAGGCTATCAAGCAAACGCTGCTCTCTATGCCGGATGATGAACGCGGCAAAGAGTTGCTGCAAGAACTCAAGTTTGCCCGTTGGGTTGAACCAACGGAAACAGAAATAGCGGCTATGCAACGTATAGCCGATGGTTAGGAGCTAGAATTGTCTGCACCAAATACGACCCGCAACCCCAATCGGCTGATCCATGCTCAGAGTCCCTACCTGCGCCAGCATGCCTACAATCCGGTAGACTGGTACCCGTGGGGGGATGAGCCGCTCCAGAAAGCTCGTGAGGAGCAGAAGCCGATTTTGGTAAGCATTGGGTATAGTGCTTGCCATTGGTGCCATGTTATGGAGCATGAACACTTTGAGGACCCAGACACGGCTGCCTTGATGAATGAGCATTTTGTCAATATCAAGGTAGACCGTGAGGAACGCCCAGACGTGGATTCGATGTATATGACGGCGATTGTCGCGCTGCATGGGCAGGGGGGGTGGCCCCTGCATGCCTTTTTGCTGCCAGAAGATGGCACCCCCTTCTATGGCGGCACCTATTTTCCCCCGGATGACAAGGCGGCACGCTATGGGATGCCCAGTTTCAAGCAGGTATTGCTGGCGATAGCTGAAGCCTATCGCACCCGCCGCGAGGAGTTGCGGCAGGCAGGCGACCAGATTGTCGCGGTCATGCAGCAGTATGCTACCCCGGACGTTGGGGGACAGACGATACCGCTAACCCAAGCATTACTGGATAGCGCGTTTGCCAATCTCCAGCGTCTCTACGATGACCAGGATGGAGGGTTTGGGGGTGCGCCCCGCTTTCCCCAGCCAATGGTGTTGGAGTTTTTGCTGCGGGTCATAGCTCGCACAAGCGATACGTATGCATCGATTATGCTGTCAACGGTTTTGCACCGTATGGCGCATGGCGGCATCTATGATCAGGTGGGGGGCGGGTTTCACCGCTATAGCGTAGATGCCCACTGGAAAATCCCCCACTTTGAGAAGATGCTGTATGATCAAGCCCTCCTCTCTCGCCTGTATACTGAAGCCTATCAAGCAACGAATACCCCCCTCTACCAGCGTATTGCCCAAGAGACGCTCGATTATGTGGCACGAGAGATGACCCACCCAGATGGTGGATTTTATAGCTCGCAGGATGCAGATAGCGAGGGGCGCGAGGGGGCGTTCTTTGTTTGGACACGAGAGGAGCTCCAGCAGATTCTTGGCAAAGATGCTGACCTATTCTGCCACTACTACGGGGTGACAGAGCAGGGCAATTTTGAGGGGTCTCATGTGCTCTTTGTGGCAACGCCGCTCGAAGAGCTCACCAAC
>CAZLKK010000068.1:4530-14863 GCA_964559995.1 uncultured Chloroflexaceae bacterium | reverse complement strand
TTTGGGTAAGCACCGCTGCCACCGCCGCCACAACAACCAGCGTGGTACGTTTTCGCAGCACAAAGCAGCTTGCTGCCATTGAAACGGGAAAAAAGATAAGCAACAAATAGAGCATCAGGTTCTCTTGTATAGCTCGCTTAATTCAAGCGTCTTGAGACGACCATAGAGTAAGCCGCTAAGATAGGATACCACAAGTGCCAACAGAATTGTCACCAGACTGAGCAGTGCCAATGGCACGATACCTACGCCGCTGGCTTCCTGCGTACTCAGCACGGTGGTATAGAGAAAGTCTATGCTGCTGATACTGAGCAGCAAACCTAACCCTATCTTGAGCAAATCGCCAGCCGTAGCCAGCGTGAATAGCCCGGTGAGGATGAGCCAGTACCACGCGAAATCTACGCCGGGTGAGGTGGCGATGGGGTACATCCGTGGCAGGGTCAGGCTGGCTATCAATGCCAGCACCATTGCCCAAAAGGGCAATACATAGTCTGCCAACTTAAACGGTTCAGTTGCCTGTTGGCGTTGCACCGCCCGCGCTGCTCGCCGTAGCTCCGCCAACCCAAACTCGTCCAGGTCTTCTAGCCCATACTCGCGGGAAAAGGTGACGGCGGTTAGGGTAAGCATAGCGGTCACGGCAAGCCCAGTGATGAGCTTGACCACGACAATGCTACTGATACCGACCCCTAGCAGGTGCCAGTCTGGTGTAAGAAACTCCTGCTGCGCCAGAAAGAGCGTCAGGAAAAGATAGTTGAGCAGCAGGGCAGGGAAGGTGCGCCGCCAATCACGCAGCAACAGCACCACCGCTGCACTTATCGCTATGCCTATCAGTAATATATTGCCAGGTAGTATCATCAGGGAATATCCCTTTCATGGTACGATTTTACCATAACTCTGAATCGATACGAGGGATTGTACAGCATTTTTCCCATCATGGTTTTTTCCATGCTTTTTTTGCTTCGATGTTGTTCTGCATCTACTGATTGAATAGCTGCTTCAATCTCAGCTAAAAGATGGGGGTACTTTTGTTGTACTGCTTCTTCTCCCCCGTTAAAAGAAAACCGTCCGGCGATGATCACGTCTTTTCCTCCCGTTGCTCACTCGACCACTCCGGTGGCACCTGGGCTACCTTCTCCCGTCCAGTAGGTTGGTGGACCGGTTTGCCCAAAGGCCGGTAGCGTAGTGTGCCAGCATAGAGGTCTGTTATGCGCTGCTTGGCAATGGAGATATATGTTGCTTCCTTCTCGTACCCCATAGCCCGCCGCCCATGCATTAATGCTGCTAACAACGCACTCCCAGAACCGCTAAATGGGTCAACAACCCAGTCATCCTCATTGGTCAGAGCAAGGATGCAACGTTCAACCAGTTCAATAGGAAATTGGCAAGGATGGAGCGTTTTTTCGGTGTGGTTTGCTTTGACATTGGGAATATTCCACAAAGCGGTTTCCCAATCTTGCACAACAATTTTCCAAATATCCGAGGGATTTTTGCCCAACGGATTACCGCTTGGGGTACCGTATTTTTCCCCCTTCCGAAAGTGCCGTTTGCCAGGATATTTGGATGGGACACGCACCGGGTCTAGGTTAAAGGTATAGGTGTCTGTTTTGGTAAACCAAAGCAACGTTTCATATCGCCCGGAAAACCGCTTTGAGGCGTGCAATCCGTGGTCAAAGTGCCAAATGATACGGTTTCGCAATTTCAGCTTGTGCTGCTTGAATAGGGGATAATACAGGATGTCTAACGGGATAACCTCCCCTTTGCTGACGTAGTTGCCTACTTGCCAGCACAGTGAACCTTGCGGCGACAACACCCGGATGATCTCTTGCAAAATAGGGGCAAGAGCTACCAAGTAATCGTCTATGGTTGTTGCCTCCTCATATACCTTGCCAAGATTATAGGGGGGAGAAGTTATGATGAGCTGTACCGTATCGTCTGGGATTGCCCGAAGACCATCCAGACAGTCACCGTGATACAACACAATTTCTGCTTTTGGCTGAAAAGTATCGTGTATGATAGGCTTGTTTGGGTTACTATTCGACTGATTCAGAAAAGATGATTGCATAATCTTCTCGTACTGTTGATTTATCCATCATTGAGCCGTTGTATGCAACGTTTCACTGTGCCATAAAGACAATCAAGCTAATCAACGCCAACAACACCCCCGCAAGGTAGTATCGCTGCTCAAAGGGCGACAATACCAACTGCACCCCACGATTGATCAACAACAGCACATTCCACATACCACGCAACAGGGAGGTAGGACGACCAGCCCACACCAACGGGAATAGACTCTGTGCCAGCGTGTCAGGGGTGAGAGCAATGGGGACCATATCCTCATCGGTGAGGGTGCGCCGCTTCCAGCGCAATTGCGCCCCCAACGTCACCACAAGCACGATCCCAATGGTCAGTACCCCCATACCTACCTGCATCGTGCTGGTGGGGACAAACGGCTCGCCACCTGCTGGCAGCAGCACAAACCACGGTTGAGATGTGGTCTGTGGCATTAAGCCAAGCAATACCAGCGGTAGCAAGGCGAGTATGGGCAAAACGAGGTATGCCATTGGTGAGAGGTAGTGGGGTAGGCGGGTGGTTGTGCTCTTCTCTTTGACCTGCATACCGCCGCCGCCGCCACCTTGCACCTTGAGACTGCCGGTGTCGCCCTTTTTGCCGCTATCCTGCAATAGCATACTGCCCTGCACCGCCACGCGCCCGCCATCTTGCTGCTGTCCCCGTTGGGGTCTCGCTGCTCGCCAAAACTGCGCCATCGGCACGAGGTAGGCAAGCGCGGCTATGCTGCTCGCCGCCAACAGTAATGGGATACTCCAGGGTGCCTGATCTTTGATGCTATCTACCAGCCAATATCGCCCCCAAAAGCCCCAAAAGGGAGGAAGTCCCAGGGCTGAGAGGGCAGCAAACCCCCACACAAGCCCAGGGACACGCAACACCCGCGCAACGCCCGGCTTGCCAGCTACCTCTTGGGTACAATCATCGCTGCCGGTGACGTGCTCTAGGATGCTTGCTGCCAATGATGCCGCTAGGGTAGAAAGGGCAGCATTGACCAACAACGCTCCTGTCGCCATACCCGCCATTGGTCCCGTGGTACTTATCGCTACCAACACCAGCGCAATCTGGACGCTCATTTGCCAGCCAATGATGCGCCGCAACCGATACTCCCGCAGCGCAGCGCCGGCACTGATGATCATGCTCACCGTGGCGAGCAACAACAGCGGGGTGCGCCAGAAATCGGGCATGGTGAGGGGCAAACTGGCAAAGACTGTGTTGGGTGTCCAGAGCACCCGGTACAGCGTAGCCATTGCCAATATGGGCAATACCAGACCAGCGAGCATGCCGCTTAATGCCGCTGGTGCTTCGACCACTTCGTCAAGCGTGTGATGGAAGGGAACACTCCCCGCCAACATCAGACACGCCATAATGACCACCGAGATACCCACAAAACTTGGTGCTTGCGAGGCAAAAAAGCCGGCTTGCAGCGAGATGATGCCACCTGTCAGGAGTAGGGTAGCCAGCATACCCATAATGAGCCCGGTAGGGGCAGATTGGTATTGCACAAGGGCGCGACTGGCACGGACCGTCCCGTAGCTGGCGAGCACGGCTATACCCCACGCGAAGGGGATAAACACCCCCGACCCTGCCAAACCTAGCAGGGTCGCCGCCAGCGCAAATAACCCCCAAGCAAACAGCGTCCCAAAGCCACGGATACTCGGATCAAGCGCAAGCGCAAGCGACCAGAGCGCGACTCCCCCCCCCCCAAGCACCACAATTGCCAGCGTATGCGCTATGGGGTCAAGCTGTGTTGGCACAAAGACGACCATCTGGTCAAGCGTTGCCCAAAGGAGCAGCAGCAGATCAGACTCGACAGGACGAAGCCGTTCTGCCAAGAGGATACCCCCTGCGGCTAGGGCTGCCAATGCCGATAGCATCCCAAGTAACCGGGTGGATATACGGGAGTTTAGCCCAAGACACAGGACCAGAGCTATCGCTAGGGGAGAAAGAGCAATGAGCATCATATTTTCTATCCCTCAGCACACGCTAGACAGGTGTCAGCAGAAAGGGCAATTAGCATAACATTATCCAGTGAAGCCCCCATAAAGAGTGCCCGAACCAACAAGCGGTCTAGTTGTCGCGGCGTGTCTATGAGGATACGGTTAATTCGTTGTCCTGCGCTGTCTATGGTGTAGCGCAGCATCCCGCGGGGACCTTCGACAAACGCACTTGCCTGCCCAACGGGGAGTTCCTTTGGTATAGCCCCTTCCCACTTGCCAGATGGCAGGTCATTGAGGGCTTGCTCTATCAGCTTAACGCTTTCGTAGGCTTCCAACAGCAATACGAGGATACGGGCATACACATCGCCGCCCTCTTCAGTGATCTCGCTCATGGCGAGCTTGTCGTAGGCAGCATAGGGCTGTGCCAAACGGACATCAGTATGTAATCCTGATGCCCGCGCCATAGGCCCAAGCAAGCCAAACTGATGCGCTGCGGGGCTGGCTATCACGCCTACGTCTACTGTGCGGGCAGAGAGGGAAGCATCACCCGTGATGCGTTCAAGGAGCGGTGCCAGCCGGCGGTTCATCCGTGCCAACATGACCAGCAGTTCGCTGTGTTGGGTGCTGTCCAAGTTACGCCGCATACCACCGGGGATGCATAGGTCTGGTGTGATACGCTTACCGCTAAACGTCTCCATAGCATCACGCGCACTGGTTGCCAATTCGCGGAGCGTCTGGGTGTAGGTCGCTTGCCCAAGCGCATCAAAGATAGCGGTGAGTGTTTCTAGGTGCGAGGCGAGCCGCTCGATTTCTGCCAGGGCAGACCGCAAATAGGTAGCACGTTCCGGGATACGTTGTTCGGATAGCTCCTCGATGACTTGGCAAAAGGCGAGGGTATGGGCATGCGAACAATCCCCACAGATACGCGATACCAGATGGATTGCTTGCTCCATCGGCAGCCGTGGGATGCGTTCGGCACAGCCGCGCCCGTTGTAGCCATCGCGGTAGTGTACATCGGTGACGGTCTCGCCTGTTATGGTAAAGACGAGCCGTTGGGGAGCACGCCAGTTGCGTTCAAACGGTCCAGAAGCCAGCGTATAGCTCCGTATGGGTGTTGTGTGTTCATCTGCCATAGGTAGTAAAGGGGAACAGGGAATACCTGTACCCGAATGGGCATTATACCATACTCAAGCGATGGTTTGCGGGGGGAGGAAGCAAAAGCGGGGTAACGGGCAGCTCAATTAGGGGGTAGAGCCATTGCATGCAACGGATTTTCCCCCTATCCCTCGCCCTGTGGGTGTATGCGGGTGTAGGGGCGCACGGTGGTGCGCCCAACGTGGTGGCTCCCCCTCGCCCTGGAATGGGAGCGGGGGCAGGGGGGAGAGGGAAATAAAAACCACGCGGTTGCCCATCTGACCTACCCGGCTATTTTTGTCGCCTACTCAAGCTCAAATGTCACTTGCACCTGTGCGGTAATGGTCTGCTCGCCTGCCTGCATAGGTGGTGCTGCCGCTTGGTCCATTGCCATCTCTGCCCCACCTAGCCCATAACTAATCTCACGAAAGACCGGCATGGAGCCAGAATTTTCGCTAATCTGGAGCACCTGCCCCACGGAAGCATCGCCTGCCTCGGCAAGCTGCGTTGCCTTCTCTTTGGCATTTTCCATTGCGGCTACCCGGGCCTCTTCAAGCAACGCTGAGGGGTCTTCAATACCAAAGTTGATACCATAGATACTATTGGCACCCACTTTGACCACTTCGTCCAGCAACTTGCCGGCTTTGTCCTTGTCTTCGTCTATCCCACGGATTTTGACCGCAACAGTGTTGGTGACACGGTAGCCCGTGACTTTCTGCCCTTTTTCATCGTAGGTCGAGTGAATAGAGAAGTTGGTGGTCTGAATATCCTTGTCCTCGATGTCCAGTTCAAGAATGCTGGAGATAACCGCCGTGGTCTGTGTGCTGTTTTCCTGCAAGGCAGCCTGTGCCGTTTTGTCTTCGGTCTCTACGCCAATCTGTACCTGCACCATGTCGGGGGCAGCTTTGGCTTCCCCTTGTCCAGTGACAGATATTGCCCGTTGTACCCGGTTAGGTTGTGAGTTGTTTTGCTGCGCTTGGGCTGGCGTGCTTTTGGTCATGCTCGTGATGGTAAAGAGCAGCGCAAAGAGCAGCGCACCGGCGATCATTCCTGGAAGTAGCATTTTCCGATAGTTCATTACGTCCTCCTAAAATTTTGTAGATTCTGTTGGTTATGCGAGGAGGTATGGTCACTCCCGCTTATGTCTCATACGGTTATAAAGACGGATAGTCTAGCTGAAAAGTTCCCCTATGTTATTGCACATACCCTTGCTGTACCATCAGTTCGGCATTGAGCAACGACCCACCAGCAGCCCCCCGAATGGTATTGTGTGCCATCGTCACCATGCGAATATCTAGGATGGGACATGGACGCACCCGCCCGATCACCGTTGGCATACCACCGCCTACGTCACGGTCTCGGCGCGGTTGGGGGCGGTCATCGGCACTATACACAATAAGCGGTGGGTTGGGGGCAGACGGTAGCCCGAGCTCCTGCGGCAACGCCCGAAAATCGCGCATGGTTGCGACCACTTCCTCAACTGTGGCAGACTTGCCTAGCCCAACGGACACACAAATAGTATGCCCTTCTAGCACGGGTACTCGGTTGCATTGGGCAGAGATGGAAAAATCAGCAAATTGGACGTGATCGCCTTGTAAGGTGCCAAGCATTTTTTGTGGCTCACTCTCTACCTTGCTCTCTTCGCCACCGATAAAGGGTATCACGTTGTCCATTGCGTCATAGGAAGCAACCCCAGGATAACCAGCACCAGAGAGGGCTTGCATACTCACAACCAGAGCCTTTGTGATGCCGAAGGTGTCCAGCAGGGGACGAAACGCCATCGTAAAGGGGGTAGAGGTGCAGTTGGGGTTTGTGACAATAGCCCCACTCCAGCCGCGTTGTTTGCGCTGGTGATCTATCAGCTTCAGGTGGTCAGGGTTGACCTCTGGGATGAGCAAGGGGACATCGGGGTCTTGGCGATGGCTTGAGGCGTTTGAGCAGACGATATGCCCTGCTGCTGCTAGTCGCTCCTCAAGTTCCCTTGCTACACTACCTGGGAGCGCAGAGAAGACCAGCGGGGCATCTATGGCTTGGTCTGTGCCAAGTACTGGCATATCTGCTACCCCAGGCGGTATCTCGCCCTCAATGCGCCATTGGCAAGCCTCGCGGTAGGTGCGCCCTGCGCTACGCTCACTAGCCATGAGCGCGGTAATCTCAAACCACGGGTGATGGTGCAGCAGTTGAATGAATCGCTGCCCGACCATTCCTGTTGCTGCTAGAATAGCTACCGATATTTTCTTCATGGTTATCCTCCTCACGTTACGTTAGCTAACCGCTCTCCTGAATTGAGAGATGGGGATATGGTACCATACATTTGAGACCATGGTGTTTCTGCATGCTTCCAGACATCCGCTCACTCGCGGCTCGTATAGGGCGAGGGTACGTAGGTAGGGGCGCACGGCCGTGCGCCCCTACCTACCCACGACGCTGGGAGCGGGGCAGGGGGCAGCGGGTGAACCCCCCCCTCCTACTCCTCCTACGATTACGATTTCCCCCGAAGCGACAGCGTAATAGCGGCAATGATGCCGAGTAACAGCAGCACAATAGCATAGGCAATGAATAGCCCAACCGTATCAGCAAACCACCCCAGAAAGAAGGGGGCTACCAGCATAGCGATACCTGCCGCCATAGACATTCGCGCACTGGCAACGTTGGATTGTTCAGCGGCGATATGCATGCCAGCAGAGAGTGCTAGGGGGAAGATACCTGCCACACCAAGCCCCACCACAAACAAGCCGGCAATGTTGAGCATAGCCAGCGGGGACAGCCAAAACAGCAGAAACCCAACCAGCGTTGTTGCCTGGGTAATGAGCAAAAGACGGATAATGGGATAGGTAGCGACAAGTTGGCGGGTGATGAACCTGCCTATCACCATACCGACGAAAAAAATGCTCATCATTGTGGATGCTGCCGCTGGCTCAATGCCGACAATCGTCTTGAAGAAACTTGCTCCCCACAACGACACGCACCACTCAATAGCGACACCAAGCAGTAAGATAAGCCAGTATGCCCAAAAAGCTGTTGGTAGCTTGCGGGGGTTGCTTTGGGATGATGCCGACTGGGTAACGGTTGGCTCTGGTATGGAAATACGATGAAAGCGAATGGCTATGATTATCCACCCCCCCACGGCAAGAAACAGCGCACTTCGCCACCCCATGCCGAGATACTCGCTGCCGCCTATTACCAGCGGCACCAGCGCAGCAAAGAGCATAACGACCACCTGCACCTCGCTTAACACCACAAGCCGTTGCTGTTGGTAATGGTCGGAGAGGGCAGCCTGGACAATGATGGGAATGAAGATACCCATTGTCCCCATAATACATGCGCCGGTGAGCGTTATGGCAACGTGTGAACCAAGCATCAGCAACACCGCACCAATTGCCATACCTGCGCCGCTTATCCAGAGCATCGCCCTGCGCCCTACCCATTGGATGAGATAGTCGCCAAAGAAGCCAACGGGCAAACTGCCTACCGACATCACACTCAAGTGCAATGCCCCAAGCGTGTAGGTCATGCTGAGTTCCTCTTGCAAAAAGGGCATCACGGGACCAATGGCAATCAGCATATAGGCAAAGTAGCCAAAGAGCAGATATGCCACAAGGGTAAACTGGTCACGTTGCAATCGTGAAGAGGAAGAGGTAATGGTTGTCATAGATTAGCGTGGCGGCTCATAGCAATGGCGACAACGGGCTTCGTAGAGTTCGCTGCCCCCCACCACCAACGTTGGCGCATCCGATGGGGCAGGTCCGCCATTGATCAGCCGTTGGGTGCGGGTGGCGTATGCCCCACACTGAGCACAGATAGCATACAGCTTGTCTACCTGCTCCCCTAGTGCCATAAGCTGCGCCATTGCGGGGAATGGCTCGGCGCGGTAGTTTTGGTCTAGCCCGGCAATCAGTACGCGCAACCCACGGTCTGCCAACACTTGGCAAGCGGCGGTAATAGCCTGTGGCGTATCCTCAAGAAAATGGATTTCATCCAACGCCACCACCTGCACATCGTTTACCTGTTCGAGCACCTCATTGATAGACGAAACAATACCGGCTTCAAGTTGGCTCCCTGTGTGGCTTGTGACGTGATGCATGCTATAGCGGGTGTCAAACCGTGGTGTGAAGATACGGTAGCTCTGCCGGGCAAGGCTGACATGGCGAATACGGCGGATGAGTTCTTCTGTTTTGCCGCTAAACATACAGCCACAGATAATCTCTATACGCCCCCGTGAAGGGGGCAAAAATGGGCGCAAATGTCTGGAAGTTATCGGCATAGATTATGCTCGAAAATGGTCAAATTCACGGATAAGCGACTCTGGCATGCGTCCCGTGATGTGGGTACCTTCTTCCCCATACTCCTCGGTTTCCACTCGCCCGCGTTGGTGCCAAAGCGATACCAGGTCATTGCGGTTGTAGGGGATGAGCGCGTCAATTTGCAGCATGCCTAGCGCGAGCGTCTCTTCTATGCGCTCCCCAAGTGTCGTCAATCCCCACTGTCTCGCGGCGGATATGGCAACGTAGTTATGCGGCAGCCCCATGCTGGCAATGGCAGCCGCTATCGTCTCCCCGGTGACATCTGGTTTGCGGTCCATCTTGTTGAGCACAACGAGCGTGGGCTTGTCTACCACGCCAAGCTCTTCGAGCGTAGCGTCTACCGTTTGCTCTTGTTGTTGCGCGTTGGGATGGGTGATGTCTATGACATGCAGCAGCAGATCAGCCTCGCTTATCTCCTCCAGCGTTGCCCGAAACGCGGCTACTAATTGCGTGGGCAGCTTCTGGATAAAGCCTACGGTGTCAGTTAGCAAAACACGCTGTCCATTGGGCAACGTCACCTGTCGCGTGGTTGGGTCAAGCGTGGCGAAAAGCTGATCTTGCACTAGCACGGCAGCATCAGTTAGCCCATTCATAAGCGTAGACTTGCCGGCATTGGTATAGCCTACCAACGCTGCAATTGGGATACCCTCTTTGCGCCGCTGGTTGCGATAGAGATTGCGATGGCGATGGACATCAGCCAACTGCTTTTTGAGCCAGGTAATGCGGCGGTTGATAACGCGGCGGTCTACCTCAAGCTGCGTTTCGCCAGGACCTCGCAACCCCACCACTCCACCAGCGGACGTGCCGCCTTGACCTGCCTGCCGCTCCAGGTGAGTCCATCCTCGTATCAACCTTGTGCTTGCGTGACGCAACTGGGCCAGCTCCACCTGAAGC
>CAZLKK010000068.1:0-4520 GCA_964559995.1 uncultured Chloroflexaceae bacterium | reverse complement strand
GGCGGACGGCGCCGGGGCGGCCCTCGAACACCGCGTGGCGGGCCTCGAAGACCCGGTGGATGATGGCGCGGCGCAGGCGGGGGAGGAGGTATTCATATTGGGCAAGCTCAACCTGAATACGCCCCTCGTGGGTGCGAGCGTGTTGGGCGAAGATGTCGAGGATGAGGGCGGTGCGGTCTAGTACCCCGATGTCTAACTCTTGCTCAAGGTTACGGGTTTGTCCTGGGGTGAGCTCATCGTCAAAGATGAGGATGTCAAATTCTAGCTCTTTCTGTAAATCGGCGACCTCACGGACCTTGCCAGGACCGATGAAATACTTGGGGTAGGGGTGGGTGAGCTTTTGATGCAGCTGCCCAACCACATCCAACCCGGCGGTGTCCGCCAACAACGCCAATTCTTGCAGAGAATCCTCTGCCGTCCAGGGGCTTTTGAACCGTTCTACGTCTGCACCCACAAGAAACACCCGTTTACGTGGGGGTTCGGTGGTATGCAACTTTTGGCGATTTACTGATCCAGTGGGGTATATCTCTTCGATAGCGTTATCTCCTTTCTTTAGTTGTCTTTTTGGTCTTGGGTTTCCCGCGTTTCGCTAGAGTCAACGGTAGGGAGATGGGCGCGAGCTAGGAAATCTTCAAGCGTTTCAGCCACCAAAACTTCATCCGCGAGCCGTTCCAATTGCTCAATGCTACACTGGTGCAGTTGCTCAACCAGGGATGATGGGAGATTGCCAAAACGGTTGGTCAAGATGCGTTGGAGCATAGCAATTTGCCCTTTGCTCTGCCCGATTGCTATTCCCTCTTTTTGCCCAATCGCTAATCCCTCTTTCCGCCCGATTGCTATTCCCTCTTTTTGCCCAATTGCTACCCATTCTTGCTTGCCCTCTTCAATGATCTGTTGCAACAATGGTGAATCCTGTAATACAGACATATTCCACCTCACGTATCTGGTTATTATCTCGTGGTCCATAACCATAGAGGCAAAGAGACCCAAGATAACTTCCATTTCATCTTTGTTTGTATGTTCTTGAAGGTTCTTTATTGCCCGAAGCAGCATATGCTCATTATCGCCCCCACGCATCACAGGTACTAACGGTACTAGGGATGGTGAATACTGCTCCAGAACCATCTCAGCATCTATCTCCCACAAATTGATAACTTGGTAATCTCGACGGGTATATAATCCCAAAAACTGTCTCTCATGATAAGTAGGGATAGTCACTCCCTTTGAGGGAGGTAAGATATTGATCAAAACAGGATAGATAGGCAGTTTGTATTTTTCCTCTGCCAAAGCTGAATATGCTTGTACCCGTAGGGGCATATGGAGTTCATAATACAATTGCACTTCACAAAGCAGTATGAACTCTCCTGCTGTAGGATGATAGGCTTTAAGCAGAAAATCTGCTTGTCGTTGTATCCATTGGAACTCTAGGGTCAGTAACTTACCGACTTGAATGTTCTTACCAGGAAATATAAACCGTATCCACGTCTCTGGATCGCCGGCAAACAAGCGTTTGCTACTCGTGTCTGCATGTTTTGGCATATGGTATTAGTAGCCTCAGTTCCTTAATCTGGTACTAGGGGGATTAGGACGCTATAGCCTTATCTCTGCCAACACCCCTACAATGTCCTTCCTTGACGTATGCGCTTCTTTCAGCTAAACGGGTTCGCACTGAAGCGACATTGAGTCATGCCCAGGTTCTCCTCCCCTGTTATTGTAGCATTTGCTACGCAGTGGGGCAAGGGGGGGATGTCATAGGGCTAGGGCAACGTCCCATTTGCCCCCTTGTCCCCCTACCCCGCATCTTCAATCCCGGTTGTAGAGCCATTCGATCTTCCCCTTATCCCTGCAATGCTTCCACATCAAACCCTATCTTGTTGCCTAATCCGATAAACAGCTCTACCCACTCCCACGCCGTATCATTGCCGCTCTGTGCTCGCTGCTGAAAATCGGGAAACACCGTCCGGTACAGCTTATAGTAGACATTTTGCGTTTTCCAGAAATCTACCGTGAAGGGCAATGAACTTGCTAGGTCTACAAACTCATTGATTTTTCGCAGCATGATACCGTTCGTCGGGTTATACAACAACTCTTGCTCCATACGGTCAAGGGTATCACGAATAATTGAGCCTAGCTCTGTGACATCAAGCTCTATTTTTTCCCGTTGGGCATCATCCAATAGCCCATGAATACGGTCAACGTCTAGCTCCTCCTCACCAAAAGCATAGCGAAGGTCGGTATTGAGCACAAAGTCTGCTGTCGTGCGAAAGGCTTTGGGCAAGGGAGCATGGAGATCTGCCAAAAAGCGCATTAAAGACGCATGCTGATCATACACCTGCCGAAAGGTTATTTCGACTTTTTCCAATGAGGACACCAAAATGAGTTTGAGGATGTTTCGCTGTTCATCACGAAAGAGCGTGCGTAGGGAGTAGGAAAGCTCCAGGAAATGCTTGTCGAGCAGGCGGATGGTTTCGGGCAGGTCGGCGCGATGAAAGGCTTCCATCACCTCTGCTACCATCGTCTCGTACCAATCGGGGGCATAGACCCGTACCCCGCCAGTAAGGTTGTGGTCGCCAAAGTGGAGCACCCCAAAACTCAGCAACATCGAATCCCGCGTAATGTTGGATGTCACTTGTCCATACCCCACCGTCAAGCGCATCATCCCCGATTCAATCACCTGACAATTGTTGCAAGAGACCACGTAACAATAGACTTGGACATCATCTTGGTAGTATTCAAAGAGAGAACTTACCGCATAATGGGCTATCACTTTTGACAGGTCAATCATTGCTGGCTTGACAAACTTCTCATAGATGACTGCCCCATCGCGGTGTTCGGGAATGTTGCTCTTTGCTAGACGCAGCCGCTCTAAGAAACCTGGTTCTAGGTAGTTGCTCATAGCATACCCCGGCAGGGTATCCGCTGCTAGTTGCATGACCCGCCCGGCATATTGGATAATCTGGACCGTCTCTATACCCGATAGTTCATCAAAGAACCAACCACAACTGGTATACATCAGCATGGCGTGGCGTTGCAATTCTAGCAACTTGAGCAGGTAGCTATGCTCTTCATCAGACAGCGGACGCAAAGCGTGTTGCTCCATCCACTGTTCCAGAGAGTCTTGGGAGCGATCTTGCATGAGGGTGATGTAGCTATCGCGGGCTTTCCAGGGGTCTTTGAGCAATAATCGTGCCAGTCGCTCATAGCGCGGGTTTATCCTATCTCGCAGCCAGTCGAGGGCTTCACGTAGGGGTGCTCGCCACTCCTGGCTCCATCCGAGGTGCATCCCCGAATTGCACCCACAGTTGCTGCGCCATCGCTCAATACCGTGGTAGCAACTCCAAGAACTCGCTTCAAAAATAGCCACCTCATACAATGGGGGATGGTTGTCCAAATATTCGCCATAGATGGTAATATGGGCTAACCCTTGTTGCTCAATGTAATGGAGCGCATAAGCGAGTGCCATATCGCCAAGCCGATGATGATGGCCATAAGTCTCGCCATCGGTGGCAATATGTACCAACTGGTGCCAATCGCGCTCTTCGGAAAATGCCCCGACCAGCCGATGCGCGAGGTTTTCGCCCTGGGTGAGTAACCCTTCAAAGGCAACGCCCTGCGAGATAGGCCCATCGTAGAAAAACAGGGTAATACTGCGTCCAGAGGGGAGGTGTTGTACATAGGCGCGTGTGGGGTCTATACGTGCGCCAGAGACATCTGTCCATGATTCCTCGCCTATTTTGCGGATGTGCTTTGCCTGATAAGGGGAAAGGAGCGTAAAACGGATACCGTGTGCCGCCAAGATGTCGAGCGTCTCTAGGTCTACAGCAGTCTCCGCTAACCACATCCCCTCTGGCATACGGTTGAAGCGGCACTGAAAATCCTGTATGCCCCATCTGATTTGGGTTTCCTTATCTTTGCGGTTTGCCAGTGGCAGGATCATATGGTTGTAGACCTGTGCCAGTGCCGACCCATGCCCAGAGAAGAGGTGCTGACTTTCACGGTCTGCCGCTAGGATAGAATCATAGACCATTGGGGCATGCTCTTCCATCCAAGAGAGGAGCGTAGGTCCAAAGTTAAAGCTGATTCGCGCATAGTTGTTGACAATCTGCACAATGCGCCCATCGCCATTCAAGATACGCGAAGCCCCATTACAAGCGTAACACTCGGCAGTGATACGTTCATTCCAATCATGGTAGGGATAGGCGGAGTCCTGTAGCTCGATCCCCTCTAGCCACGGATTTTCGCGTGGGGGTTGATAGAAGTGTCCGTGGATACAGATATACCGTTCCATACTCATTGCTACTTTCTACGTGATCACAAGGGGATTTCCCCTTGCCTGTGCTCCTCTATGCTCTCGCTGTTCTCGTTGTGAAGATTAGGGGAATCTTCTGACAAGTAGTGTAGCATGCCCCCTAGCTTTTGACAAGATGGGCTACAGGGCGGGTGTGGCTACGTCAACGTCCGGTTTGCCCCCCATCCCCTCGCCCCTGTGGGTATATGCGGGTGTAGGGGCGCACGGCGGT
>CAZLKK010000067.1:7743-15158 GCA_964559995.1 uncultured Chloroflexaceae bacterium | reverse complement strand
GTGGTAGGTACGCCACTGTGCAGTCATCGCAAGCGTGGTAGCATCATCATTGTTGTTGTTGAGCGCAAGCGATACTGGCACAGTCGTGTTGTCGGGGCGACACCCACAGGCGGTTATCTCCAGCACAAGCGGCTGCTTATGCAGGACATGACGCATCGTCACAGTAGCCCGTTCTGCTGTCCAGCGAAAGGTGCGCTGTTGCCATGTTTCACTGGCGTGAAACGTCTGGTAGGAGTGATAGGCGGGGGTCTCCCCCTCAGCAATAAAGCCGCGCTCATTGCCTACGTCTATTGCAAGCTGCCAGGGGGCAATCGTCATCGTCAACCCGGCTATGCCTATGGCAAGACAGAGCAACACAACGGCGAGTGCGCCGAGCAACACCCGTGGGGATTCTCTGTTGAACGTAGGTATTGCCATTATTCCCCCCCCCCTTGACGCAAAATTGCCTCCTTGAGCACAACGCTAATTGCCCGGTGTGCCGGGGGGTCAAAGTCTGTTGGGGCAGAGAGTTCTAGCTGATGTTGCCCCTTGTCCATTCGTACCGGCAGCATATACACGCGGCTTGCCCGTTGTATCGTTATCTCCCCCAGGTGCTGGTCATCCAGGCGCAGCGCAAGCGGGCGAGCATGCTGGTAGCTCTCCATGTGCATCTCCACAACGCCGGTGCGGGGAGTATCGCCGGTATTGACCAACAACAGCTTACCCTGCTCACCCATCCATCGCCATGTCTGCCCCTTGCCATCTGCTTCAAGAAACCAACTCCCATCAGCAAAGAGAAACGTTGTTGCCAACTCACCCGGCACGGGGTAGATAGCCAGCGTATCATCTCCCAATACCAAAGACGGCTCTAATCCCATAACCGTTTCCAAGAGGTAGACGGCACAACGCTGCTTGCGTGGGGAGAGTTGGTCAAGCTGCAACACGACATGACTAATGCCATAGGCAGAGGGGAGGTCATCTATCGCCTGGATCGCCGCCGGTTGGTGTGCTGCATCAGGGTCACATGTTAGCTGTTGGAGTTGGCGCACGAGTGGCGTATCAGCGAAGGGGTAATCGGGCAGGCGGGGAACATAGCCCCCAATTATCGGGCGGGTGTGGCGCATTTGGGCTTGCAAGAGGATACTCTTCTGTGCGACAGCCCCCTGCTGAAAGGGCAATACCAACAAGGCACCGGGTGCATCATGCAGCGTAGCATATGCAGGGGGCGTATCGTCATGCCAGATGGTCATAGTAGGCGGGGCAGCTTCTAGCAGCATGCCCCCCCCCAACACCGCCATCACCCCCACCCGTCGCCACCCCGCGGTATGCGCCAATAGGGTGCGGGTGCCGTAGCCAGCGAGCAACGCCAGCGGCACCAGCCCAATGAGCAGTGCCTGCGGCAGCCGATAGGCAAAGTTGATGATGGGTAGGTCGTTGATTAGGGCATAGGGGAGCGGGATACCCGTAGCAACACCGCCAATGTGCAACGTTGGTCCAAGCGCGTAGCCCCAAAGCACCAGGTACATTATTGCCCAAATGCGGCTCTCAACCCATGCCGTCACAGCCCCCACTATCGCTAGGATGAGCGCAACATAGCCGGGCGTGACAATCCAGTTGGCACTTTTGGGGTGCAACGATGCTTGATAGGGCTTGACCACACTGCCCCAAAGGGGGTGATTCGCCGAGGGGAGCAGCAGGTCTATCGCATCTACGCTAAAGTTTTCCGCCTGTGCTTGCCAGTGTTGCCCCTGCCGTGAGGATTGCGTTTTGCCGGTGAGGACTGACGGCAGCAGTGGCAATATCAGCAGCATAACCAGCGGCAGCGCAATCAGCAGCGGGCGCAGGCTATGCCAACGCTGCTCCCGTTGCGTTATCAGCCAATGCAGCAGCCATATTCCCGATGCCAGCGCAACAAACAGCGCATGGTAGAAGTTGGTATAGATGACGAGGGTAGCACTTATGGCAACCCATAGCCCACTCGTCCATGTGGGCTTGTGGGCAGCATGGACGAGCACCAGAAAAAAGAGTACCACCCACTGGAGCGCGACATGCTCTATCTGCCCATCAAAGAAGTGGGCAACATGCTGTGGGGCAGCCGCAATGATGCCGCCGGCAATGAGCGCAGCAGGCATGCTGTGGGTAAGCCGTAATGCCAGCATCCACCCCAACCACCCGCTCAACGCAAAGCCGAGTATGGCAGCAACACCATAGGCGGTCAGTGGACCAGCGGTAAACAGCACCGGCAGGGTTAGCAGCGCATTGGTCAGGTCTATCGGCTGAAAACCAAGCGATGCCCCCTGGGGAAAGAAGAGGTGGTAACTATACAAGAGGTCTTGTTGGCTAGTCAAGGCGGTATGCACCCACCAGAGATTCCACACCTTTTGCCAGCCGTCTGCTTGGGCAATAGTACCGCCAACCAGAGCTGTTCCCAGGTAGCGTATTTGGGGGTAGGTGAGCCAGATGGCGAGCAACACAAACACTCCCCCCACGAGCGCGTATTGGCGAGGTTGGGCAGGTTGATTGGTAGGGGAAGCAGAAGTATGGATGGGTTGATGCATAGTCGTTGGTTAGGTGTTGGTTTGGTCAAACCCGCTGGATTATAGCACCATTCAGGGCTTTTGACAATGCGCTTGCCCCCCAGGGGTGTGGCGCATGCAAAGTCCGGGCTGCCCCCATCCCATGCCCCTTCTCCCCGCTCCCATAGGGTAACGACTCTCTCCCCTTGCCCCCGCTCCCATCCCAGGGCGAGGGGGGAAGAACCGTTGTATGCAACAGATCTACAAGCAGACCAACCACTAACAAACCTCCCCCGCTTGACCAAATGCGTACTAGTGCTACCATGAGGTCAAATGCTGTATACCACAGACAAGAGAGGGAGAATCTACCAAATGAAAATCTCTGTCGAGCAAAAACTGCTCAACGCCAACGATACCGTCGCCCTAGAAAACCGCGGGGACTTTGCTACCAATGGAATATTTGTCGTGAACGTCATGGCATCTCCTGGTGCAGGCAAGACCAGCACCATCCTCGCCACCATAGACAAGCTCGCCAACTGGCAAGACCTACACACCGTGCGCCCCGGTGTAATAGAAGGCGATGTAGCATCACGCATAGATGCCGACACCATAGCCGCACGCGGAGTCCCCGTTGTCCAGATCAACACCGGCGGAAGCTGCCACCTAGACGCGCCTATGGTCCGCACCTCGCTAGATGGACTGCCGCTAGACAGCATAGACATGCTCTTTATAGAAAATGTGGGCAACCTCATCTGCCCCGCCGAGTTTGCGCTAGGCGAAGACCTCTCCGTTGTCATTGCCAGCGTACCAGAGGGACACGACAAACCCTACAAATACCCTGGGATGTTTGCCAAAACGGACGCAATAATCCTCAACAAAGTAGACGTAATAGACGTGTTCAATTTTGATGTTGGCTATTTCCAGCGCGGCATCCATATGGTCAACACCAACGCCCCCCTGTTCCTTGTTTCCTGTACAACCGGTGAGGGGGTAGACGCATGGGTAACGTGGCTCCTGGAACAACGTAGCGCATAATGGGGAGACAAGGGGGAAGACTAGCGCAGGTAGAGTAAAGAAATCTTAATGAAATCTTCACGAAATCTCCATGCTTTCTTTGTTGTTTCTCTACGAAAAAATGGCACAATAGATATAGGTTTCAAAAAAGTAAACGAGGTTGTTATCTCGCATCCATATTCCTCGCTTCTCCCCACCCTTGCAGGGAGTAAGGCGATTGGCTAGTAATATAGCTGATACAGGCTTTCCTGCACCTCTGCGAACAACCCCTTCTGCATACGGCCCCTCTTTTAGTACTGAGGTGCAACCAACCGTTTAGGAAACCGTTGTTCCGTGTACCTGGCAGTTTGGTAGCTTCGTAGTAACGACTTAGTGCTTATTAGGCAAAGCACTATCAAATGTCGTTACTACGACATACCAACTGACTCCTATTCCCCCGCTAGATTTCACTCACCAACCTTCCACACCAACCTTCCACACCACCATGCCCTATTCGTGGTACAATACCGCTATGGCTACCATATTACTTATTGAAGACAATCCTACATTAGCAGACACCTTGCGCTACAACCTTGAGCGCGAGGGATACCAAGTGCTACAGTCCGTTGATGGTATTCAAGGATTAGAGCTTATTCACCAGCACACACCAGACCTCGTGGTGTTGGACATTATGCTCCCCCGCTTGGATGGCTTTTCCGTGTGTCGCATCTTGCGCCAAGAGAGCGATATACCCATCATTATGTTGACCGCACGACAAGACGAAGTAGACCGTATCGCCGGACTCGAGCTAGGTGCAGACGACTATGTGACCAAACCCTTTAGCTTGGGCGAATTTCTCGCCCGTATTCGTGCTATCCTGCGCCGTACCGAACGTCAACCGCTGGCTATTAGTCGGGAAATCCTCGAAGCCGGTGCGCTCTCGGTAGACACCAAAAGCCGCCGGGCATGGCGCGACAACGAAGAACTAAACCTACCACAAAAAGAATTTGACCTGCTCACCTGCCTGATGCGAAACCGGGGTATTGCCCTTTCCCGGGACCTCCTCCTTGAACGGGTGTGGGGATTTGACTTTATGGGCGACAATCGTACGGTAGATGTCCATATTCGTTGGCTCCGGGGAAAAATTGAGTCCAATCCATCTCAGCCAACCTACATACAAACAGTACGGGGGGTAGGGTATCGGTTTGAAGTGCCGGCTGAAGCCGAACAGAAAGAGTCGGGCGAACGGCAACAAGCCAACAACACTAACCAGACTGGACCACCACCAACGGATGAGCCAAACACCTAGCATCTTCTTGTATGCTTAGGGTATCAGTAACCAAACATGGTATAGAATAGAACCCATTGGAGCGCATAGGGAGCGTGTATGACTCCTACGTTGATACTAGTCATCGTCTTTTTCTTCCTTAGTGCAAGCGCAAATATCTGGCTATGGACTAGGTGGCAGCGGGTTTGTCGCCAACAGCGTGAAGAACAAACAAGAGTTCGAGTACAGGATGAGGAGACGAAAAAAGCCCCTTGCGTTTGGTTGCTCAATACCTCCTCAACGCTCTTTGAAGCCCTCGCAACGTCTATTGATTCTGCACTCATCCTCGTAGATGATGAGCACCATATCCTTTACCAGAATGAGCAAACCAAAGACCTGCTTGGCAGAACAATCGCCCTAGAACCAAGCGAGACCATTGGGTTGATGAGTCTAGCGCGTGATTATCGAATAGATGCGTTGGTAGATGAGGTGTTGCGCGATCATGAAATCTACGAAATCACTATCCAGCCCGTCACCAGTGCTCGCACGCTGCATGTGCGGTGTGCGCCGGTGGTCTGCCCCAAAACCGAGGGGAATGGAGCTATCCTGCTTATCCGTGATGTAACCCAGATAAGCATGCTAGAACGCGCCCGCCGTGATCTGGTCGCCAACGTCTCACACGAACTGCGCTCGCCTCTTTCGTCTATCAAACTCTTGATTGAAACGCTCCAATCTGAACCGCCACCTGACGTAGCTCGCCGTATGCTTGAACAGATGGCACAGGAAGTTGATTCTGTCACACAGCTTGCCAATGAACTGCGCGAGCTTGCCCAGATAGAGTCTGGACGTGTGACGCTCCAACTCGCTCCCGGCTCCATAACAACTATCATTGAAGAATCACTCGATCATATCCTGCCACAGGCGACCCGCAAGCACATTAGCATCACCTCCTGCTTGCCGCCAGACGTGCAGCCGGTATTGATGGACGAACGCCGTATTGGGCAGGTACTCATTAACCTGCTGCACAATGCGGTCAAATTCACACCAGAGCAGGGGATTATTACGGTGCATGCTACCTTGTTGCCCATAGATCAACAGGCAACACCACAGAAATCACCGGTGCATGGGGCAAAAGAGCATAGGCAACAGGTCTCGCTTGTGGGGCAAAACGGAACACCGCAGACCATCACCATCACCATCCCCGAATCCCACACTGAAGGGACGTGGCTCCTCCTCTCCATTCACGATACCGGCATTGGTATACCTACCCAAGACCTACCACGTATCTTTGAGCGGTTCTACAAGGTAGATCGTTCACGCACATCATCAGGCGGCACGGGGCTAGGTTTGGCTATTGCCAAACATTTGGTTGAGGGGCATGGTGGGCGGTTGTGGGTAGAGAGCGAAGAGGGGATGGGTAGCACCTTTTTTTTCACGCTGCCCATTGCCTAGCAGGGGGATTTTCAAGGGTAGAGGCTAGGAGGGAGCGGGTTGTTTGAGTAGGTCAAACGGGCAAATGTTTTATTTCCCTCTCCCCCCTGCCCCCGCTCCCAGAGGGAGAAGGGGCAAGCACTACAACCTAACATCCCCTTGAAAGGGGGGGCAGAGCCCCCACCTACTCCACTTTGCCCCCACACTTGCGACACGTTCGCGGGCTACTGTTACCTAAACTCCACACGCAACGGTAACAATAGCTTGTCCCACAGCTCGCGCAGGTATACATATTGTCCCAGTTATACTGCTCGCCACACATAGAACACTTGGGTTTTTTGGTGAGAGAATCTTCTTTTCCTGTATTGATTGTCATATGGCACCTTCTTTCTGAATAAGCTACTGGACTACCGTACCCGCCCCATCCAACGCCCGCGACACACACTGCGCCTCACGCGCATCACCAAGCACCACACGCCCCACACCCTGCTCTATCGCCTCGGCAGCCCCCAACACCTTCTTTTTCATACGTCCCTCGGCATATTGCAGGTAGGATTCTACATCGTTACGGGGGATAGTGGGTATCAGCGAGGACTCATCGGGGAAGGCTCGCAACAAGCCCGGCACATTGGACAGCAGCAGCAGTACATCTGCTTCTAACGCCACCGCGATAGCCGCCGCCGCCCGGTCTCCATCCACATTAAGCGGCTCGCCCTTTTCGCTACACGCCAGCGGTGCAATCACCGGCAGGTAATCTTGCTCTAGCAGCAGCCGCAACAACGCCCCGTTGACCGACTCTATCGTGCCAGTCCAGTCATCGCGTAGTATCTTTTGTCGTCCGTCTTCAATGATGCGAATAGCCGCTTTACGCTTGCCCTGCAACACCCGACCATCTAGCCCACTGAAGCCAAACGCATTAACCCCATGTCGCTGGAGCCGCTCAACAATGCCCTTGTTTGCCGTGCCACAATAGACCATCTCAAAGATTTCTAACGTGCGGCGGTCTGTGTAGCGACTGGTATAGCCGCTTGGCGATGTCACAAATCGGGGGGGGTGTCCGAGGGCTTCGGCGACCTTGTTGGTCTCGTCTGAACCGCCATGCACCAGCACAATAGTTGTGTCAGGGCCTAATTTATTCTTCAGTCGAACCACCGGAGCGGTATGTCTTCCAAAGGCATTCAGCGCCCGATCTGACAACCACTCCATCACAGGGTGGATAGGCCAGAGAA
>CAZLKK010000067.1:1242-7733 GCA_964559995.1 uncultured Chloroflexaceae bacterium | reverse complement strand
GAGGTAGAGCGTCGCCCGCGCCGGCGCCAGGGCAGCGGCAAGCTTCGCGCTTTCCGTTTCGGGGATGATCGGATCGTCACGGCCATGCACCAGCACAAACCGCTCCCCCTGCTGCCAACGTGCTGCTAAGTCAGCACACAGCGCATCGTAGTCTATCCCGGCACTGCCCCCCACTTTTATCACTATCATAGAAATACTCTCTCGAAAATACTACCTAATTACTTACAGAAATAGCCGCTTACCCGCTCCCCGCTCCCATGCCCGGTTGTAGAGCCGTAGCATGCAACGTCCCCTCGCTCGCGCCTTCTTGGTTAAGAATAGTGCGTATTTGCCAATCGGACTGTTGGCACATAGTTAGCATCAAGGGGAGCTATCGCACTCATAGGCACAGACACTACAGCAAGCGAATCCCCTAGAGCGTTAAAGACTTCTAAAATAGCTCCATCTTCGCCTGCTGAAACAGGGATATAATCAATGTACATAGCAGTATCCCCTTGTTGGAGATCGGCTTCTGGAACATCACGAGTTACAACGATACGAGTATACAATTCAGGCGATAACATAACTTCCGTTTGTAGAGCCGTTGCATGCAACGGCTCTGCCCCCATCCCCTAGCCCCGCGTCCCACTACGCGGGAGAAGGGGAACCAGGCGGGGCGCACGGCGGTGCGCCCAATGTTCAGCTCCCCCTCGCCCTGGAATGGGAGCGGGGGCAGGGGGAGAGGGGAATAATATAGCGAGTTTTGCCCGGTAGACCTACCCTTAAAAGAGGGGATGGATGTTACAGCGGATGTAGCCCAGGGAACTCCAACCCGGCGGTCTCTGCAAAGCCCCCCATCAGGTTCATACACTGGACAGCACTACCGGCAGCCCCCTTCATCAGGTTGTCAATCGCGCAGATACTCACCACCCGCCCACTGGCTTCATCCAACGCAAAGCCCACATCAGCATAGTTTGTCCCCGCGACAATCTTGGGGTCAGGGAAGCGATGAATACCCATACGCTCCTTCACCACCCGCACAAACGGCTCATCCTTCGCAAAGCCCCGGTAGGCTTGCCAAAGGTCCTTGTCGCTGATGTTGCCATTGGTGAAGATGTGTGCCGTTGCCAATGCCCCACGCACCATCTCCACCGAGGTTATCGAGAGGTGGACATGCTGGAGCCCCGTCACCTGCTGCACCTCAGCCGTATGGCGGTGTCCCACCGGCGAAAAGGAGCGCACTGCCCCCGCTCGTTCGGGGTGGTGGCTACTCTCGGTGGCTTCTGCGCCGCCTTCCGATGAGCCTACTTTGATGTCTACGACAATCGGGCGCGTGTCGTCGAGCAAGCCAGCGCGAACCAATGGCAACAACGCCAGGTTGGTTACGGTTGCGTTGCACCCCACGCCGCTGGCATAGGATGCATCGCGTAATTGCTCACGGTAAACCTCTGGCAGTCCATAGACAAACTGGTCCATCCAAGCGGGTGACGGGTGATCTTCCCCATACCATCGCTTGTAGGCAGCAGGGTCGTGCAAACGAAAATCAGCACTACAGTCAATGATACGGGGAGCAAGTTCACGATACCGCTCAATCGTGGTCGCAGCCTGTCCATGCGGCAGGGCGAGGAATACCAGATCGCACGGTTCCAAGCGGTCTGGATGCACAAACTTGAGGGTCGTTCGCCCGCGCAAGTTGGGATGAGTCTGGTAGACGTAGCGTCCGGCGAGGCGGCGGCTGGTCGCCTGCTCCACTGTCACATGGGGGTGCCAGAGCAGCAAACGGAGTAGTTCGCCGCCGACATAGCCTGACGCACCAACAATCGAAACCTTCATGCATCCCCCCGCCCAACAGCCAATACGTAATCTATAATACGGGCAGGAATATTCACGCCTGTTGTGTCAATGCTGTTGCGAAACTCCATCGTATAGTTCACCTCATTGACCAATAGCTTGCCATCTTGGGTTTCTAGCAGGTCAACTGCCAACACCCCACCACCCACGGCACGCGCCGCTTGGATGCTGATTTCTCCCAATTCAGCCGTTACGGGGCAATTGCTGGCATATCCTCCCCTCGCCGTGTTGGTAATCCAGTGGTCGCTTGTCCGATAGATAGCCCCGATACACTCATCACCCACCACAAAGCTGCGTATATCACGCCCCGGCTTCTCGATGTGCTCTTGAATGTAGAAGATGGAATGTTGGTAATTGCCCAAGACGCTGCGATGCTCAATAACCGCCTCTGCTGCCTCGCGGTCATTGATCTTGCTAACCAACCGCCCCCAAGACCCAACAGCCGGCTTGAGTACCACTGGGTAGCCCAACTGCTCTATGGCTATTAGAGCGGTTTCAGGCGTGAACGCCATCAGGCAGCGCGGCGTGGGAACATCCCCATGCACCAGGGCTTGGGTGGTCAAAAACTTGTCGCCACAGGTGGTAGCCGTGTTGTAGGTATTGACGGTACGGATACCCGCATCGTCAAAAATCTTGAGCATACACAACGCCCGGCTATGCTGGATACACCGCTCAAAGACCACATCATACGGATAGGTCTTGGTGTGCAGATCAAAGATATGGTCGCGGTCATCCAGTCGCTCAAAATCTATCCCCCGGCGAGCTAACTCCTCAAAGAGCAGTTTTTCCTCAGCCCGAACACGCGAACCGAGTACAGCAATTCGCATTATTCCCCCCAGTCTTCCTCTATCTCTGGTGCTAGTTCTACCTGTGGTGGGTCTAGGCTGACCACTTCAAGCTCAACGCCACACTCAGGACAGACGATAATTTCCCCTGCCATCGTATCATCCTCAAGGTCAAATTCTGCCATACACTCAGGGCATGTTACATTCATTGTGGGTACCTCTTTCTGCTTTTTCTTACTGTGTTTGCTTGAGCCGCGCAATCACGGCATCAGTAACCTCTTGTGTCGTCGCCGTTCCGCCCATATCGGGAGGGTAGGGACCTTCACCTAGCGTCATACTGAGCACTGCCTGGAGCCGCTGCGCCCATATACCAGCATGGGTAGTGCCATTGCCCCGTTGGGCATCCCACGCCAGCAGCATGACGACACACCCCAGGGCAGCCAACGGATTGGCTATGCCTTTGCCGGCTATATCCGGGGCGGCACCATGCACCGGTTCAAACAGGGCATAGGTCTTGCCCAGGTTTGCGCTACTTGCCAACCCTAACCCGCCACCGTGAATACAGGCTATATCTGATAGAATATCACCAAACAGGTTTGATGTCACGATGACGTTAAACCGTTCTGGCGACTGTGCCACATGCATAGCTGCCGTATCTACCAGCAGTTCTTCAAGTTGAATACTTGGATAGTTTGCCACAACTTCGAGGGCTACCTGCCGAAACAACCCATCGGACACGCGCAATACATTGGCTTTATGCACCAGCGTCAAGCGGGGAACAAAGCCAAACTGTTCTGCTCGCTCCATTGCCAATTCGCAAGCCTTCTGCACAATGCGCTCCGTGCCTTGCCGGGTGATGACCCGCTCGGCTATAGCCGTTGCGCCATCATCCTCTAGTCGCTCTCGCCCGGCGTAGAGTCCCTCGGTGTTTTCGCGCACGACTACCATATCTACCGTGCCACGACCTGCCACCTGCGGCAATCCAGCATTGCGGGTGGGGCGAATGTTAGCATACAGTTCTAGGGCTTTGCGAAGCGCGACAATTGGGCTACGGTAGCCTTCAACAGCAAAGCTCGGTGAGGCAACTGCCCCAAAGAGCACCGCGTCACTATGCCGTGCCGTTTCTAGCGTGGAGTCGGGTAGGGCTGTCCCCTGTTCCTGAAACGTTCCCCACCCGGCGGTTGCTTCCACACAGGTTATCTCCATTGGCAACGCTTCAAGCACCTGCTGCGCCGCATGGATAACCTCGCCACCTATGCCATCGCCTGGTATGATACAGAGCTTCATTGCTTATTCTCCTGGGAAACGTCCATACTTGCGATAGTAGGCAACAATCCCGCCCGTCTCCCAAACATCACGCTGGAAGGAGGAGAGCGGCGGAAGTTCTACGCGCTTGCCATCTTCTGTCGTCAGCACCCCGCTATGCATATCCAGTTCTACCTGTTGCCCATCTTGTAGGCTATTGGTCAGGTCGGCAGTGAAGCAGGGGATACCAAGATTAAGCGCATTGCGAAAGAAAATACGGGCAAAGAGCGGGGCAATAATAGCCCCCACTTGCACCAGTTTGAGGGCGAGTGGGGCATACTCCCGCGAACTCCCACAACCAAAGTTGCTCCCGGCTACCAGCACATCACCCGGCTGCACATTGGGGGCAAAATCCGGGCGTGCCTCAACAAAGGGGTATTTTGCCAAATCCGCCTCGTCCTTGAGCATATAGGGAGCATACCGCCCCGGTACGATTTGATCGGTATTGACATCATTTCCAAAAAGCCACACGCGAGCCATACCTCATAACTCCTTCATTCATGCTTCGTCTTTTTTGCTTGGTCATTGGATGTATTCCGTTCCCAAAACACCTTGTTTCTATACCCCTGAATGGTTGGGTCTTCTTTTGCTCTACTGAGCCGCTTCATTGCCCAACAGCAGTATTCCTGGTCTATCTCTACTCCAAGAAATTGCCTGCCAAGTTTCCTCGCCACCACTGCCGTCGTCCCACTGCCCAAGAAGGGGTCAAACACCATATCTCCCATATGCGAACTTGCCAGTACCAGTTTGGCAATGAGCTTTTCCGGTTTCTGGGTTGGATGATCAGTATTTTCTGGCATAGACCAGAAGGGAACCGTTATATCTGTCCAAATATTTGACGGATAGGTCAATCGAAAATTCCCGTTTTCTTCTTTATCCCAATCTTTGGGTTTGCCGTCTGGTGTGCGATAGGGAGCAATCACCTTGCGCTTGATTTTCACCGCATCAACATTAAAGGTATACTGATCAGATAGGGTACAAAACCAAATATCCTCTGAACTAGTCTTCCAATTGGTTTTTGTCCCTCTGCCCTTTTCGCGTTCCCAGGTAATGCGATTGCGAATATGAAACGTTGCTTCAAGCACCGGGGCTATCACCAACGAGGTCTTCCAATCCGCACACACATAGACCGTTGCCGTTGGCTTGAGTGTCGGCTTGAGCAGGTGTATCACCTGGGCAAACCACTGTTGGTACTCCCCCTGCTGCTTTTCCTGAAACACCAGTCCATTATAGGTTTTCGATAGATTATACGGCGGGTCTAGCACAAGAACATCTACAAACTGCGTAGGGAGATGCGGCGCAACTGCCCATATGTCTTGATGCACAATGGTATTGGTGACATCCCGAAGGTCAGCGTCATGCTCAATAGTCACTAGCTCCCGCTTGAATTGGTCGATCTCTTGCGGTGTGCAGGTGAGGGTCCTATTTCGGGATGCCCGCTGTTTCATGCGCCCATATCTCCCATTTTCATCATCCTAAGTACTTCACGTTCCCTATGCCTTTGCCCCTGCCTTGATTTTCACCCGTGCCGGCTCGCGCTTCTCACGCTTATGTGCCACCTCTTGCGGGTGGGTGATGTAGCCCGTGATGGCGGTAGCAGCGGCGACCTCTGGCGAAGCAAGGTAGATGTCTGCATCTGGACTACCCATGCGTCCACGGAAGTTGCGGTTGCCCGTGAACAGACAGGTCTCACCGGGTGCCAACACCCCCATGTGCCGTCCAATACACGCGCCGCAGCCGGGTGTCCCTATGGTTGCGCCTGCTGCCAGCAGGGTGCCGAGTGTGCCATCCTCTGCTGCCCACGAGAGGGCTTCGCTGCTGGAAGGCACGACAATCATTCGCATACCGGGAGCCAGTTTTTTGCCTTTCAGCACCCGTGCCGCTGCCGCCATATCCTCATAGCGTCCGTTGGTGCAGGTGCCAATGTAGACCACATCTACGTTGATATTTTTGAGGTCGGATATATCTACCACATTGTCTACTAAGTGGGGGCAACTGACCTGTGGCTCCAGGGTGTCGAGGTCTATGTCTACCACCTGTTTGTAGGTTGCGTCTGGTTGCAGCGAAAGCCAATCGGGAATGTCTAGCCCGGCTGCGGCTGCGCCCGTTGGGGGGACAAGCCCTGCCTTACCGCCCACTTCAATCGAGAGGGTCGCCAGCGTCATGCGGTCCCCAATGCTGAGGAAATCTACCCCGTGCCACTCAACAGAGGCGTAGGTTGCCCCCTCTGCTCGCAGGATGCGAGCGGCTTTGAGGGCGAGGTCTTTTGATGCCACGCCGGGGCGAAATTGCCCGCTTGCTTTGACGACAATCGTTTCTGGTACCCGCATCCAGGTCTTGCCAGTGGCAATAATAAGCGCAATGTCGGTTGTTCCCATACCGGTACCAAAAGCCCCAACGCAACCATAGGCAGTGCTGTGGCTATCGCTGCCGGCTATGACCATACCGGGCATTGCCAACCCCTCTTCTACGAGGACTTGATGGGAGATACCGCGCCCCACGTCAAAGAAGTGGGTAATTTGCTGGTCGCGTACCCAGTGCCGCACCATTTTTTGGTGCGAGGTATTCTGG
>CAZLKK010000067.1:0-1232 GCA_964559995.1 uncultured Chloroflexaceae bacterium | reverse complement strand
GTTGACGCGGGGGCAACGTGGTCTATCACCACGGCTACGCGGTCTTTATCCCAAACGCGCTCTGCCCCCAACTCTTCGTGCAGGACTTTGATGATGCTCGGTGAAAGACTGTCATGCATCATGGCTAAGTCTACCTGCACCGTGACAACTTCGCCGGCTTGGACGGTACGCCCGGCGGCATGACTAAGGATTTGCTCTGCGAGGGTCTGCCCCATTGCTTTTACTCCACATATTCATACAACAGTTCGTCAAGATCACCAAGTTGGAGCGGACCTTCGTCCGCCATTGTTTTGATACGGGTGGCGGCAGCACGCGCCTGCGATTCGCTCAGGATGATGCCTAACTCACGCGCCCGCTCTGCCACGGCATGCCATCCAGTCAGGCGGTGGACCTTTTCTATCGTCCGGGTACGCCCAAACAGCGATGGGTCAAGCACTTCATAGCTACCGGGGTCGGCTATAACAGCCTTCGTATGCATACCGGCTTTGTGGGTAAAGGCGGTTTCTCCGGTGATATAGTTATTGAACGGTATCGTTATACCGACCATATTTGCTATCATTTGGTCAAGTTCTGGCAGCATATCTAGCTTATACCGCGATACGAGGTTTTTGTCCAGTGAGGCAAGGCGAGCAATGAAGCCGCCGATGGGGGCTATGCCATTGCGCTCACCTATGCCCAAGATCGTCACATCAATATGGGTTACGCCAGCCAGCCAGCCACAAAAGGCGTTGGCAATGGCGCAGCCGGTATCGTCATGACCGTGAAATTCTATGTCGCAGTTGACTACTTCGCGCACCGCTTTGGTCACTTCCATCACCTGAAGCGGGGTGGCGATACCGACAGTATCCGCTAATCCGATGCGATGGATGCCGGTTGCTGCTATGGGTTTATAGACAAGCAGCAGGTCTTCCAGCGAGGTGCGAAAGGCATCTTCGCAAGAGAAACGAATTTCTACCGGATGTTGCTGGAGGTAGGCGATAACCTCCTGTGCTTGCTCAACCAACTGCTCAAGGGTGCGTCCGTGGCTAACACGGCGGAGTTGTTCGGAGGTAGCAAACAGGACATTGACTCCCTGCGCCCCATTTTCTACCGCCAGTCGTACATCGTTGAGGTTGCACCGGGTATGGGCAAGCACCCGCGCTTTCAGCCCAAGTTTGGCGACCATCTCCAGGTCACGGGCACTTTGCGGAGAGGCGGCAGGAGTGGTCATCTCGATGTATTCTACGCCAAAC
>CAZLKK010000066.1:0-15238 GCA_964559995.1 uncultured Chloroflexaceae bacterium | reverse complement strand
CCCGCCACACGCTGCCACACAACACCCGCTCCCCCGCCCACGTCAACAACCCATCCACCTGCCCCGCAGCCCTCGCGTATGCGAGAATGGGAGGGAGACCCTCATGCATAAATTCCAACGCCAACGCCTGAATCTCCCCCGACACGTTCATTTGTTCTTGTGCTATACTGTTCATAGCCCCTTGTCGTCCTTTCTATCAATTGACCTTGCGGGCGCAGCCCACCTGCGCCTGCTCCGAATGTTCGGTCAAGAGGGTCGCAAGTACACGATCTCCTTTGGTAAGCCTTCCATTGCGCCAAAAGGAGATCGTTTTTTGTGAAACCCCCAGGTGGTCTGCCAGTTGATAATCACTGGTATAACCCAGAGAATCTCTCATGTAATCCAACGCTTGCCTTATCTTTTCTTCTGTTTCTGTCATATCTATACCTCATTGAATTTACCCTATAGGAATTATAATTCCCTGTGGTAATTTTGTCAAACGGAAAAACGACTAAAATTTATTTATGGGAATAAAAGCATTATCAGAATATCTTCGAGTATTGAGGGAAGAGCGAGGGTTATCTGTCCTACAGGTATGTAATGAAGTAGGAACCTCACAATCTTACCTATGGAAGTTAGAGAACGCAAAGCTAAAGCAACCGGGGGTTTACTTATTATTTGCTGTTACTGATGTAATAGAAGGGGACATACAAGATGTAAAAAAGCTATTGTTATCAGAAAAAGACAACCCATCTTATGGCAAAGAGATAGCATTGAGACGGCTTGAAGGAATCCAAGAGGAGCAGGAAGACCCGCTGGAAGACATCGATACCGTCATGAGTACCATAGCCAAAATCATGAGAAACAAAAGCAAGCTGGCAAAGCTGGCTGCATTTTGCGAGGGGTTAAAGGACTAGCCAAAACGGACAAATTGTCCAAGTTAAGTGTGGTGGTATTTTTGGCAGCAGAACACTTCATTGAGCGGGGGCTAACCCTCGCCCGTTGGAAGACGGTGGGGGTTTTGGTAGTGGTCATGCTCCTTGTGGGGGGGATAGAAGCTGGGGGATTGCTATACCCCAAAACTGTCCCTATGACATGGCATCCTACCCCCAACGGATTGCAAAAAGCCACGGTATGTCGTGATGGTTTTATCAGCTTTTCGGAAGGACGGGGTACCTGTTCATGGCATGGAGGAATAGCCCGGTAACAAGAGAAAGCCCCCCACCTGTACAGTGGGGGGAAAGAAAGGAAAGACCACAAATGAAAAAACGTCTAGCGGACACACTCATGGCTTTCATCATCTTCATGTACTATGATACCATCAAAGATTGGCACTTCCAAATACAGGCGATACTGGAAGGCACCGGGCTAACGGAACAGTATGCGTATCTAGGGGCAATGGGGAGTATCGCCCTCACCATAGGGTTGCTCTGGGGATTGCTTAGGAAGATAACCAAGCGATACGGGTAAGCAAAAAAAAAGCCCCCCATACAGTGCGGGGGGGGACTATTCAAATGGAGTCCTCTTTGTGTTCAGGAAAGATGTTCTGTAAACCCGTATGGAGGAGGATAATATGCATCAAGGCGAACAGCGAAAAGGTTAGTCCTGTCCCTGGGTATTTTTCTATAACTTCCCCTAGATTTTGCCATTCTTGGGGATACATAAGAGCAAAGATATGGTAGACCAGGACGGATGAGGCGGTATACCGCCAGATGAAGGTTAGGTATTTTATCAGGGTATTCCCCAGGGCTTTTCCCTGCTTTAGGATATTCTTGGGGTTGTACCAAACCATAGGGTTTCCTTTTTTATGCATAGGGACAAAACGGACAAATTGTCCAAGTTCGAATGTAAGGTATGCGTAAGGCACGGGTAAGGCTTGCGTCAACCATACCCCTTACTCGTGTAGTCACACTTGATTGTTATGCACCAAAACGCCTGTTTTGGTGTTGCTTTATTCTCCCTCTTCGTGCCATTCTTTGCGGAGTTTGGCGAGTTGGTCGATGAGGATGACGGTGAGTGCGCTGCCGATGATGGTTTCATGTGGGATGGTTAGCAGCAGGGTGGGGGTGAGGATGCTGATGCTGATTAGCCGTTGCCAGTTTAGGTGGTTCATGGGTTATTGCTCCTAGATAGAGTATCCAATAGACGTTTCCAAAGATGCCGAGGGTGATGATGGTGGCGAAGAGGGCGAGGGGGACGCTGGGGTTCCATTTTCTTCGCATGGCTTCGCTGATGGCGAAGGTGGCGAGGAGTGCGCCGAGGAGTCCGTAGCGGGCGAGGAGGTCGAGGGCGAGGTTGTGGGCATGGTAGGTTTGGTAGGTGCCGTTGTCGTAGTGGTAGGCTCCTGTGCCGAGGATGGGGTTGCTTTCGAGGAGGTCGAGGGCGAGGTCAGCAAAGGTTTGCCTGCCCATTGTGATGGTGAGTGCGGCTTGTGTGGGGGAGATGTCTCTGCCGGCAAAAACGATGCGGTCTGCGAGGACGAGGGGGGCGGCGGTGAGGTAGAGGGTGCTAAACCAGAGGATGATGCTGGTGAGGGCGATTCGTTGCCACCATTGGGTGGTGGTGAGGGTGAGGATGAGAAGGATGGTTGCCCAGGCGAGCCAGGCTGCGCGTTGCCCACTGAAGAAGAGGGCGGTGGTGAGGGTGAGGGTGATTCCCCAGATGGGGAAGCCGTTTTTGCTGAGCATGCGTTGGATGAGGTAGGGGATGGCGAGGAGGAGAATTTGGGTGTAGACCATCCAGTCGCAAGCCCAGAGGGAAACTCGCCATGCTCCAGGTGTGTTGCCTACCCAGAGGGGTTCAATACCGGCGAGTCGGGCGAGGATGTGGATGTGGGATTCGATGGTAATGATTGCTGCTAAGGCGTAGAGCCAGGCGAGGAGGTCGATGAGGGGCTTTCTGGTTAGCCAGAGGTAGGCTGCGGTTTGTGCGGCGAGGATGGTGAGGTAGGGGAGCGCAGCGGGGTCTGGGGAGAGTGCGCTGCGGGTTGCTGCGTAGCCCAGAAAGAGGGCAAGGGGTAGCTCCATTTGGTGTGTCCGTCTTTGCCCTTTGCTTTGCAGGAGGATGAAGGCGGCTATGGGGATGAGGATTGCGCCGATTATGAGAAGAGCCATACGCATATGATTGCTCCTATGATGGTGATGATGCTGGTCAGGTGGCGAATTTCGCTGGTGATGAGGTCGGCGGCGACGTGGATGAGGTCGGCGAGGATTGCGCCGGTGAGGATGAGGATGGTGAGGTGGGGGTGGGTGGTGGCGAGGTCGTAGAGCCAGAGCCCGGTGTCGTAAACGCCGGTTATGATTCCTAATGCGCTCAATATGAGGCTGACTATTAGCCCAAGATACGCCAGGCGTAGCAGTGCGGAGATGCCGCTGTGGGAGAGCCAGCTTCGGTGGGGTACGATAAATTCGTAGGGTTTCCAGAGGATGGAGAGGGGTCCCCAGCGGGGGGCTATTGCGCTGCGGAGGTCGAGGTCGGGGGAGAGGTAGTAACTGCTTATGAGGTGGGATGCGGCGAGGATTGCGCCGCTGGTGAGGGCGGGTTGTAGGGGCTGCCCCCCCCAGATGTGGAGTGCGGCTGCCCCGCCCGCGGCAGCTATGGGGGTGGTGATGAGGGCGATGGTGTCGTGTACGGTGTGGTTTGGCATTAGATACTCCTTTGGATGAGGTCGATGTGGTCGCTGATTATCCAGTAGACGAAGGTCCAAGCTGACAGGTAGATGGTGGCGCAGCCTGCGGCGAGGATGAGGGTGATGCTGGCTAGGAGGAGTCCGCGTTGTTTTGGGTTGAGTCCTTCTAGCCAGTCGTCTAGTTTCCAGTTGAGTAGTTTTTGCATATGGGTGCTCCTTAGATGAAGAGTAGGGCGAGGATGGAGAGGATTGCCATGAGGAGAAAGAATCCTATGGCTACAAACAAGGCGATGGAGTCCACCGTTATTTCTATGATGGTTGGTTCTTCATCAATCTTCATGGAGATCGTCCTTTCTGGCGAAGGGGGAGCGGAGGACGAACCCCCTGCTGCCTGCCCAATAGCCGATAAGCAGTAGTCCGATGGTGTATCCCATGGGGATGAGGCAAACGAGGGTTAGGCTCCAAGCTAGTTCTCCCATGTGTGTGTTCCTTTCTAGTTAAGTACCAGCGGGAGGAGGAGGATGTATTCCTCTCCCCCCCCGCTTGGGGGTTGTTTTAGGGCGTAGAGAATAATATTTCCGCTAACGAACATGGCGAAGCAAACAAAGACGGCAGTTGCCCAGACAATGCGTGCGGTGCTTTTTTGCTTGCGTATGGCGTTGGCAACGTAAGATCGCCGCTTGGGGATGTTGGGCATATCTTCAAGTTCGAAGTAGGGACAGTCTTTGCCCAAGCCTTTAGCATAGCCGATGATAAGGGTGAGGATGAGGGCGACTAGGGCAAAGATGATAAAGTTGTTTAGGACGTGGTTTAGCATTAGGGTAATCCTCTAATCAAACGCATCATGACGCTGAGAAACCACCACAGATACTTTACAAAAACGACAAGCATGGAGAGGGCAACGAGCGGGACGATGGGGCGGAGTATGGGGGCGAGTCCCCAGAGTAGGGTACCTTCTTGTTCCCAGCCGGGGTGATAGGGGTTCAGAATGGCTACCCATTGGAGAGCGGGGGTTAGGTGCCGAGTCGTTTTTATGCGCCATTCCTGCCCCGTTTCCCAGGTGAAGTGTTCTGTGGGGGAGATGATGCTGGCTATGGGGGTGAGCATGTTGGCTTCTAGCGTTTGCACCTGGGTAATGATCATGGTAACGGGTGCTGATAGCACGCTCGTGGGCGTGAATACGGGAAGGGGTCGACGGGTAGGGATGCGGATAACGAGATCGGGCATGGGGCTACGGTTGGCTATGGGTGTGGGGGCTTCGGCGATGCAGATAGCATCGGTGTAGATGTCTGTGGCGATGGTTGGTGTGGGGATGAGGTCATTATCTAGGATGCTTATTATGGCTTCGTCATCCCCTAGTATTGCGCCGATTACGCTGTCTTTGATAATGTCTACGATAAAGCGTTCGGTGGGTTCTACGATGGTGTCATCGATGATGGTGATAGCGTGTTCGGCGATGGTTTGCCCCGTGGCGATGTAGATGACCGCATCGGCTATGGCGAGGTAATCAGCTGCGGTTTGCCCATAATAGGGACCTTTGCTTCCCCCCGCTGTGGTTGTGGTGAGGTCTCGAGTGGAGATATGGAAGGTTACGCCGCCTTCGGGTGCGGGGCGATCCAGGAGGAAGGTAATGACTACCTGTCCGTCACCTTCGTTGACCTCATATGAGGTCTCGGCGATGCGAAGGGTAGGGGAGATGGTTTCTGCTACGACGATGGGGGTTGTGGGCTGATCCGTGGGCGCGGCGGAGGAGGTCGGCGCGGCAGATTGTTGTGCGGCGATGGTTTCCAGGAGCGTGATTTGCGTGATTTGGAGTCGTATATCGATGTCTCCCTGGCGAACGATTGTGGGCAGATAGTCGCAAGGGTCGCAGGAGGGGGTCGGCGCGGTGATGCCGCCGTCCCCCGTCCCGCTCGTGGGGGTCGTTGCGGCGTTTGCTCCCTGACAGACGACAACTTCTGCTGGCTCCATGCCAACGTTGGTATATTCGTAGTAGCCGCTGGGGAGATTCCATGTGTAGGTGCCTGGTCCTCTGACGATTTGCTGGCTTGAAATTTGGATGTTGACTTGCGGCTGCACCCGGTTGCCAAGCATGGTGTCCCGAATTTCGAACTGCATGCCCTCATGCATGTAAATGAGACCTCGCCCAGAAGCGGTGCGGTCTTTTATGAGTACGTCATCGATATGTTGGTTGACTGCGGGTTCCCCCCCTGTCCGTTCGATGTAGAGCCGGGATATATCCCCCTTTGCTTTGAACGATTCTTGAAACTGTCCGTAGCCTGCATAGTCGAGGGAAAAGTCCCACGATTCGATGGGGTTATTTTCGTAGTCAAGGGCGGATATTTTCATCTGCCCTGCGCCTCGCAGCCAGAAGGATATGTCGTAGACGTGCCCCGTTTTCGTCTCGAAGTCTGCTCGCAATTGTCCCCCCTCGTCAAATGATGCTGAATAGATTCCTTCGTGGGGGAGTGTGCTTATGCCTACGTTGGGGGAATTTGACCAGATTGCGGTTGATATGGTACCTGATTCGAATCCGTCTTCCAACACGGGGTCTATGTCGGTGACGGGGGTAATGATGTAGGTATCCTTAACCAGACAACCAAGCTGGCTAGGAGGCGTATATGTGATAGGAGGAGTCACCGACAACGTAGCAACCGCAGTTTGCGTAGAAGTCACTGATGATGTAGCAGTAGGGGTATCGCTGGGGGGGGGAGTATCAGTCAACGTACCAGTAGGAGTATCTGTTGGCGTATAGGTAGGAGTCCATGTTGGGGTAAGTGTAGCAGAGAGCGTAGGAGTCCAGGTGGGAGTGCCTGCGCCCGGTGTGGGACCACCAGGAGCATTCGGAGGACATACCTCAACCGTGAAAGAATCACTGTTCGTATTGAGAACAATAAAACATTCACGATTAGAACCAAACGTGTGCCATCTCCCATCTATCATATCATTGCCCCACCACGAAAGCGCACCATCACATGCCTTAAGATTCGGAACTGCGCCATCAGTAGACAACATACGAACACTCCATCCTTGCGAACCCCCAGGAGGATGAAAAAAGCAATTCCTACGATTTTCGGGGATATTCCAATCTCTATATCCATTCGTTGTGTAGACATTCCCTTTATCTTGCCAAATCAATTGGGGATCACTGGTCCAACCATCATCAAAGGGAAAACTACACGTCATATCACGAGTCCCCCATCCTGATCCACCTTTCCACTCAGCCCAGTGATGGACAGGTTCAGAATCAACAATCATACACCCATCCAACGGGCTAGGAGTAGAAGTTGCAGTAGGAGTCAGAGTAGGAGTCGCCGTTGGCATAACCGTAGGAGTAGGTTCCCGGTAATCTTGCACCTCGCACCAGGCTACCCTATCCGATACCTCAGCAGACACATTACGCAACGTGACCGTCATTGCCTGAGTAGGATGACCGTACTGCGCCACGTTGGGAAAAGTAGGCAACCGAGGACAGGTTTCAGCATCACTGCCAAAACCAACCTCGGCACCATTTTCATACCAGATAGACGTGATGCACACCTGCCCCCGCTCTCCATATACCTGATTCAATCTCCCCTCTGGTACAACCATGTTGATTGACTCACGAGCCTCTAGGGTCGTGTAGGAAGAGGGGGGGCATTTTTGGTTGTCGGGTGTGGGGGTTATCGTAGGTGTAGGAGTAGGGGCATTGTAGGGACGGCGGTAGAGAATAGTATAAATATCGACATATTGAAAATTCAAATAAGCAAAAGCTGTGGCAGGTGAGGCTTCAATAGTAATAAGCAAATCTCCAGAAATTTTAAAATATTTCAAATTAGGATTCTTCCACATATTTATTCTATCAAGTTCATCCTCTCCCCACCCAGTATATGACTCATATGCATCACAAAGAATCTCTATCGCTTCCTCATAAGTTGAACCATTAAAATATTTTACATTGATATTCCCAGAAAAAGTCCTAGACAACCCACAAGCCACATAATACTCATATTCCTGATTTCCACCAGGTACAGTATACTGATAATTATATACACCATACCAAGAAGAAATATCCCTAATAACTGAAGTATAACCCTGACTTTTTAAATCACCCTCCCAAGAAGGAGCACTGTTTTGAGCTAAAATATCATCTTCATTGCTTTGGACAAACAACGAGAATAACATCACGATCAGTACAAGAAACAGTCCAAGACGGTTTATCACCATTCGATTGAAAGTTCGTACCACCATCAGGATACATACTCCACGGATTTAGTTCTTTCCCATCAATGACAAAAAAATCTCCGCCATAAAACCAAAATGTATGTGCATTAGTTACACCACAGCCACAATTTTTACATTCCCTATCTTTAGCTAGTAGAGGAGCTAATGTGCATCCCGTTGGCAAACTATCTGGATTAGGAAAAGGAGTCGCTGTCAACAAAGCTAGTTTTTCAACCAAAGGGTTCCGCTTGCCCGGTACCGTTGCGGTTAATTCAGCAATGGTTGTTTGATCTTGTTTAGCCCAAGCTGTATCCATTTCTGCTTGCGACATGATTTGGGCTGTGGGGATACCCGTCACAACTTCAACTGCTGTGGGTTTTTCCCCCTGGGTTGCTGTGGGGGCTTCCCCCTGGGTTGCTGTGGGGGCTTCCCCCTGGGTTGCTGTGGGGGCTTCCCCTGCTGCTAAAGTAGCAGACATCTCTGTGCGTACAAGCGATTCAGTGCTTTCGTCAACGATATTTTGGGCTTGGCTAGGTTTTTGTTGCTTGTTAGCGGGTTCCTTTTCTCCCATCCCCCACGAAAGATAAGCTATTCCGGCTATCAGAAGTATCATGATGATAGCGATAACTGCAATGTCTGTGTTTCCCGACTTGTTCATAGGTCAATCTCCTTAGCATGTATTTTCTCCTAAAGCTATTATACACGATTGACCTCTCCATCATCCATAGATTTGCCCCTAGATTTACGCCAAATCCAGAGGACAAACCCCATCACCAGAAAAATGAGAATCATGGGGCGTAGGACATCCCAAGCCCCCCAGATCATCTCCAACAATCCGTAGGTTAGATCGTAGCCAGCTTCATAGGCTTGAATATCCATTATCCCCCAGCTTCTGCTTTGCTAAAGTACCGACTTGCCCAGAGAAACCACGAGATGCCCGCCATTCCATAGAATAGAACATACATCCAAGCGGTGAGGGGGTGTATGTGAAAAGCATCTTGTACCCCTCGGAAAAAGCTATACAGCATATGAGAATCGTTGAGGATGTCTGGCAAGTCTACGCTCACGAGGGCAAGGGCGAGCAGGGCGAGGGTCTCGTGCATGATGGCGGCGATGAAGCCCATCACCATGACCGCTCGTTCAAGCACCAGGAGCAATAACACCGGTGGCAAAGCCCCGCTGGTCTGAACCAGCGTTTCTACAAGAACGACCATGTAGTCTAGGGATTCGTCTATTTGGTAAAGCAGGTCAAGCTGGGCGGTCATGACCCGAACATATTCGACCATGTAGTTGACTTGCTCAACGAGGTGTTCAACGAGGACGACGAGGTAGATCAACAAGCGAATTATCTCATTGAGCAATATGAGTATCTCGTTGGTCAATTGCTGTAAGTAATTAGCTTCATACTGGCTCATATCCAAGAGATTACAGGTGAGGTCACGGATAAGCCCTCGTGTCTGCCCCGCTCCCCATTGCTCCATACCAATAATGGTTTCTGGTATATCCCAGGATATGGTAGGAAAGTCAGGCTCTGGTACAGGCTCCAAAACATCAGGAGCTGGTGATCCGCCACAGTCATCACATTGTGGTATATCAAATTCCACATAGTCATCCACAACATCTGGTATGGTATCAAACGTTGGTGGGGGATCGGGGGGAGTGGGGGGCGTATAGTCTTCCATCCCAGACCATGCTAAAGCCTGACCTGGTATAGCCAGAACGAACACCGCTAGAAGCCAGATTATCGATTTTTGAAAAATCCGACTGCCCATGGTCCAAGTACCCCAAATACACTCAATACGCCAATAATTGCCAGAAATAAGGTTCCTGTAGGGTCGTTTGTGGTGAAGCTCACGAGTTGCTTTTGTATTTGCCCAAACAATTGCATGGTGTCAACGTTATGGACCGTTGTGAGGATTGCTGATGGTGTGGGAATAATGGGTGTGGGGAAAACCACCGTGAGGGATAACGCCCCTGATGCTAGTGGTGTGGGTGTGGGGTCTGGTGATGGTGCTGGACACCAAACAGCAGCCCGCTCTCCCCCTTGTGTGGTTAGTTGCGTTATTGTCCCACTTGTGAGGTCAATAGATGCTATCTGACTTCCCCCCCAACGGTTGGTTTGAAAAATGAGGGTATGGTCATCCAAGAAAGAAGCCCGGTAGTCTTCAAAAGTGTCATCTAAGATTTCTGTCTGGTCTGTTCCTAGCGAAGACATGGTGTACATTTCCCAATGCCCATCCCTGTTGGAGAAAAAAACAATACGGGAGCCATCAGGAGAGTATGCAGGGTCGGAATCGACGGCACTATGCGAAGTCAAGCGTAGGACATCACTGCCGTTTGTTTGCATGCTGTATACCTCGTAGTTGCCATCTCGTGTTGACTGAAAAGCAATGCGAGTACCATCTGGGGACCATGCTGCCGCTGAATCACCCCCGGTATAGGTGGTGAGCCGTTGGATGTCAGTGCCATCTGCTTGTATGGTGTATACGTCCCTTTCCCCTGATGGGTTGCCATAGAACGCAATGCGAGAGCCGTCAGGAGACCAGCTTGGGGGTTCATCGGTTGCCATTCCCGTGGTCAGTCGAGTTATCCCCGTCCCATCTATCGCCATTGTGTAGATGTCGCCTGTCCCATCTCGTGTAGACCAGAACGCTATGCGGGAGCCGTCAGGAGATACAACGGGACCGCCATCGTTGGCAGGGTTGTTGGTTAGTTGCGTTTCTCCTGAACCATCAGCATCTATCATGTAAATCTCTGTATTTCCGGTTCTGTTGGACTGAAATACAACCGTACATGAGGTTTGCGCTTGCACTGTTCCTATTAAAAAAAATAGCCCTATGATGATTATTAAGTATTTCATAAAGGAAAGGGGCTATCATAAGAAAAAAGATAGCCCCTGCTAAACAACGGAAACAGTCTACCGTTTGCCAAAAATGAATCGTTTGATGAAGTATGAGCCGGGAATACCTAGCGTGAAGAACCACATGGTTGCTGCTATTGCATCCATGCCTGTGGTCGGAAGATAAACAGATCGCAGGAGTTGAAATAATCCTGCAAAAACATCTGCTAAATCTCCCATTATCGCGTTAATATCTGGCATGTGATCACCCCCTTTCTGTTTAGATTTGTGTGCTTACGTGGCACGAGATATGTTTTGGTAGCAGGAGACGGATTCGAACCGCCTGTTTTTCCAAACCTGCCTAGCGTTTTGAAATCATGAGTCGTGCCAGGGTAATGATGACAGCAAAAGTTATGAGATAGCCGATGAGGGCAACAAAAGGTGTGGTTATATAGCCGATGAATACCCAAAAATTACCCATTGCTTTTCCCCCGACAAAACGGACATTTTGTCCGTTTTGTTAATCCTCGCTATCTGTGGTGAGACGGACTCCGACAAACCAAATGAATTGATCTAGCATAACCCAGAAGACGAATATCGCCCCTAATACCTCTGGCGGATTGAAGTAATCCATATCCATATCATCACCATCTGTAAGAAGATAGAAACTAAAATTGCAAGCAAGACCGCAATATCACCAAAAGAAGCCGTCTGATGAACTACCCCATACGTACCATCTGGAAACAAAACATATACTTCTGTTGTTATCGCGTGTGTCTGTGTTATTACGGTCATAATTCTATGATACTCTATTAGTCAAGACACAAGTGGTACAAGTGACACAAGTGACACAATTGCTAGTACTTGCTTTTTTTATAGTTTTAGGGATAAAATGTACACAGTATTAACCATAAATACCCACAGGAGACAGATATGTTAGCTTGTTATCGTCCCCCCACAGCAGATGAGATTATCTTCAACTATTTAAAAGAGCATATAGAACAAGGGGTGACATCCATGACGATTGCTAAGATTGCCGAGGGGACTACCTACAGCGAGAGCATGGTACGCCGAGTGATTCGTAATCGGAGTAGTCGGGGGGAAATCCTGGTGTATCGAACAAGAGGTGGTCGTCCTCTTCGCTATGCGCTACCAGCGGAGGCTGCATGAGTACGGCTACACGAGCATATAAAAAGGTTGTCCATCGTCCTACAAGGAAGTATATTGTTGCGTGGTTAGAGAATCTTATTGTTCGGTTCTCAGGCAATAGGGAGTATCACCAGCGGCAAAAGAAGGCGCAACGACTTATCCGTAGATTAGAGTTAGGGTTGTGGAGGCAGGGGCATGTGCATGTAGTGAAGCAAGGGAAGCATAAGGGAAAAGAACGGCGGGTTAAAATGCGGTATGCGTTGTTGATTGATCAACGCTTTCTCTATTGCTTTGTAGATAAACTGCCGTATGGAATAAACTGGACGGATATAACGAATGAAAAAGCCCTCACGAATTTGTCAGTTGATTGTGGTGTGGGGGATGTGATTAAGGATGATGACAATAAATTGCTTGTGCGCGATGGGGTTACTTTTCGGAAATTTGGGGATGAGATTGCATATGTTATTCCGTTTGGAGGAAATGTCTTTCCTGCAAAGTTTTTGTTACGCAATTTTCGTATGCCGGATAATGCTTCCGCAACAGCATTTCCGCTCGGTATTGCGGCGGATAAGTCGCATGGGGTTGTGGATATTGCGGATGTTTTTCATTTGCTTATAGTGGGACCTACGGGAAGGGGGAAGAGTACGTTTTTGCATTCGTTGATTATCACTATTTTAGACCGAAATATGGCGAGTGATGTCAACCTGTGGCTTATTGATTGTAAGGAGACGGAATTTCATGTTTACGATCCGTTGGTACATAAGAAAAAGAAAAGCATTGTTCGGCGTATTGAGTATAACGAGGAACGATCTACGTTGCTGTTACAGGATGCGGTAGCTGAGATAGATCGAAGGCGAAAAGAATTCACGAGGATGGGGGCAGCGAGTTTGGATGATTACAACGAAAAAGCGAATATGCCTATGCCCCGCATTATTATTGCTATTGATGAGGTTGCCCGTCTCATGCTTTGTGATGAGAAAATTGAAAAACGTAAGATTAAGGATTGGGCAGAATATTTGTTGATTATGCTGGCTACGCAGGGGCGTTCGTTCGGGGTACATGTGGTGATTGCTACGCAGTATGTGAGTAAGGATATTCTGACAGCGGGGATTTTGTTGAACTTTGAGTCTGTGGTTTGCTTTGGGGTTAAGAATATGTGGCAGAGCAATCTAGCCATAAATGATTACCATATGGCAGTGGGATTGGATAAGGGGATTATTGTTTTTAAGCGGGCGGAGACGGGACCTCGGCAGTATACGAAGTATAAGGCGTGTTTGATTGAGCCATCGGAAAGACGTTTTATGGTGCAGCGGATTAAGGAGAATGGTCCAGGAGGATCATTGGTTAATCCGAATCAAACACAACGGTTAATTAATGATGCTATCTTGCTTCTGAAAAAATGCAATACAGAGTTGGGAGGGGAATGGTCGAATCGAAGGGTTTTTGATCTCGATGGGGTGTACGGGGTTATTAGCAAAACGAGGGTGGATGAGATAGCTACAATACTGACGCAACATGGCATTTTGGAGAAGCGGGGAAAAGCAAAGAATGCGCCGCGTGTGGTGAGCGTGGCTTTTCGGAAGAACGAGGAGATTATCAAACATATTTTAGGCGATACACCAGTGGATGAGGATGAGGATATTACTGAGGATTTGGAGCATATCACGGGAGAAAATGGAAATGATGAAATGGGTTCTATTTCTGATAATGATGGGAATAATGCAGGACAAGAGGTGATTGGTAACAAACCTGTGGAGCCTGATGTTATAGAGGGTTTTGTGGTCGGGGGAGAATCGGGGGGATTCGATTTTGGGGATGTGGCAAATGCGATTGCCCATCTTCAACAGGATATAAAAAATGCGCTCCGCAATGTGGGGGATGATGTAGATGAACCCCCTAACGTTACGACTATATCAACCACAGCACAACTGGATACGTTTCATTATGAGCCGTATATGCATAAGCGAAGAGATGTGAGGTTTCAATCGATTCGGAAGTGGCGATTGTCGGCTAAAGAGGCGAGTATGAAAATGCTCATTGAGATGAAGCGAACCTGTGATAAGACTACGGTTGAGGCGATTGCGGGGGAGTTTGTGCATCTGCTACGCACGGAGTATCGTATCTCTGGGGGGAGTGTCACTGCGCCGCCGCGAGGGGGGGCGGGAGAGAGAGGGAGCAAACACTTTGCTACGGAGATTGCTAAAGAGGTGGCGGCGCAAATGGGGATGCCTTTTTTTCAGGGGTTCAAGACCCGAACCCATAAGCGGGGACACTATCCGAAGGCGAAAAGTGGGGTCTGGGGGGATATACCGCCATTGGAGTTGAAAGATGTTCCTCCGGTAGCTCCTATTATTTTGATTGATGATGTGGCGAGCAGTGGGACGACTATTGCAGAATCGGCGGCGTTGTTGCAGGAGTTTGGACCGGTCTTTCCTTTGGTGTGGATTGCGGGGGAGACGAGCTTGGATACATAAGTCCAGTGCAGAGCGGGGTTTAAGACGCGCCCCCGACAGGACTCGAACCTGTGGCACACGGTTTAGGAAACCGTTGTAACGAACACTCGTAATACAGACGACTACAAAGCCGAAAACGGTAGATTTGTGAAACACTACAACAAATCTACCGCTTTTCGCAACCGCTCCGCGCTCGTGAGGATGTATGTTTGTGTTGTGGCTATGCTTGTGTGTCCCATCAGTGCGCGTACCTCATCCATGCTACCCCCTTTTTCAACTATGAGCGTAGCGAAGGTGTGTCGCAACTGGTGTGGGGTAATGTGTTGCCCTAGTAGGGGGCGCAGCCATTCGTCAAAAATCACCTGATTTACCGCCGTTAGGGAGAGCATCTCACCGTCCTCACGCGCAAAAACAACCCCCTGCCCCCGTCTGTGGCGATCCATCACCAGAAAAGCTGCCAACAATCGCTTGTGCATAGGTATGCGCCGCTCCTTTCCCCCCTTGCCTAGCACAATGAGCACCTTCCCCCCCAAATCCACATCTCGCCAACGCAACCCTACCGCCTCCGCCCGCCGTAGCCCCGCAAAGAGCAACGAGAGTACCAGCGTAGCGTTGCGTATATCTCGATACTCACCGTCTAACGCTGACTCGCACACATGCACAACCTTACGGGCTGTGTCTTTCGAGAGAGCGCGGGGGACATGATGATCTCTCGTTGGAGCTTTGAGCCGTATAGCCGGGGAATGCTCGATGATCTCCTCCGCTTCGCACCAATCAAAAAATGAGCGTAGGGAGTTGACCAAGAGCCGCGTGGATGAGTTCGATCTTCCCTTCTTGTACGCCGCTGTTACAGCTTGCAAGTCTGCCAGCTTGACGTGCTCCACTTCCCCCTGGGCTTTCCCCAAGAAAAAACGGAGCCGGGAACGATACGACTTCACGCTCCCGGCTGCCATATGGATGCTGATAGATTGCAAGTATGCGTCAACC
>CAZLKK010000065.1:9373-15324 GCA_964559995.1 uncultured Chloroflexaceae bacterium | reverse complement strand
CTCCCCCCGCTCCCATCCCAGGGCGAGGGGGAGTCGTTCATTCCCCTTCTCCCGCGTAGTGGGACGCAGGGCGAGGGGTTGACTAGGATTGGCAATCCCGCTAATCCACATCAATACTCGCAATACGACAATCCTGCCCACCCGTCACATGGAGACGCGCACTGCCACAAGATGGGCAGGTATCTACCAACGGCGCACGAACAGCAAAAGTATGCGAACAATCCCAACACTGGCAGGTTGCCGGCTCACGCTGAAACTGCAAAACTGCCCCCTCAGCTAGGGTATCCTTGCTCAAAATATCAAAGTAGAATTGTACCGACTCGTCTATAAAGCTGCTCAAATCCCCGATAACAAGCGTTATTTCGGTGATACGGGTGGCTTGTGCTTGCTCTGCGGTAGTTATCGCGGTGGTGAGGATGCTCTGGGTTAATGGGTATTCATGCATAGTGGTTTCTTGTTGACTGCATCTGGCTAAACAGGCTACTAGCAACCTATTGTAGCGGGGGGATGGGAGACTGTCAAAAGCAAATGAAAACCACTCGTGAAGGGGGAAAATCAACGGGGGACGGTTGGGGCTTTACGAAAAATCCCTTTAAAAAATTAAAAGGACTTGGAATAGCTTGCCTCTACTCCAAATCCCCACGTTACAGCTTAAACCGTATAGGTGTGTAACTGTTAGTAGTATAGCAATTTCAGGGCTAGTTGTAAAGAGCCAAAACCACGATTTCTGGGGAGATATGAGAGGAGAAAAACTAACGGGATAGCGGCAATTTCACAAAACCCCAACGAAGGTCTTTGAAAAACCGCCTTTAAAAAACTAAAAGGACTTGGAGCAGCTTGCCTCTACTCCAAATCCCCACGTTACAGCTTAAACCGTATAGGTGTGTAACTGTTAGTAGTATAGCAATTTCAGGGCTAGTTGTAAAGAGCCAAAACCACGATTTCTGGGGAGATATGAGAGGAGAAAAACTAACGGGATAGCGGCAATTTCACAAAACCCCAACGAAGGTCTTTGAAAAACCGCCTTTAAAAAACTAAAAGGACTTGGAGCAGCTTGCCTCTACTCCAAATCCCCACGTTACAACAACTATGCTTAGGCCGTATAGGTGTGTAACGCTTGCTATTGTAGCAAGTCTCTAGGCGTTTGTAAAGGGCAAAGAGCCACTTTTTGGGAGAGATACACGAGGAGAAATATCCATTCCCTGAGCACATATGCACAATAGGCATATTCATGGTACCATGTGCGGGTATGATACCGTGTACAGAACAAGGGATATTTCAACAGCTTATAGCAGAATCACCAGACAGCATCCTGCTGGTAGATGGGGAAGGGACGATTGTCTTTGCCAATACGACCTTCTTTTCGCTGCTGCACATCCCACACGCGCAACCGGTTGTGGGGAGCAGCATAACGCGGTTTGTGTCTTCAAGCCAACCTAAAAGCACTCACATTACCAAGCGCATTACCCATATCATCGCTACCCAAACACCGGGAGATCGGTTTGAGATGGTCCTTAACCGAACGGATAACGCACCAGTCCACGTAGAGGTCAACGCTAGGTTGTTTCAATGGGACACCCAACAGCATGCCCAACAACCCCCTCACCAGCTAGTCCAAATGGTCTTACGCGATATAACTTTTTGGAAGGAAACCACTGAGGTACTCCAACACGCCCACAACGCCGCATCAGAGCGGGCTACCCGCTTTCGCGCCCTCATTGAGATGGGGCGAGACCTGATAAGCACCCACGCCCTCTCCGACTTGCTCCACCTTGCGCTCCAGCATGCCACCAGCTTTAGTGGCTATGATAGCGGCAGTATTCTGCTCTTCGTCAAGCCAGACCAAACGCTTGAAGTTCGCTCCTCAATAGGCAAAGATGCCGTTGCTCCAGGCACAAAAGTAGAAGACCTCCCGCATAGCATATCGGGCAGAGTGCTGGATAACAAGCAGCCTATGATCTTGGAAGGGCATGGCGAAAATGTGGGGGTTTCTTGGCGCACCTACACCAAATCCATCCCCTCAACGGTCAATCTGCCGCTTATCTCGACCAATGGCACACCGGTGGGGGTGCTTACCTTGAAAAGTACCTCATCCTCACATACCCTCAATGCAGATGACCTGGATACCCTTCAGTTGCTCGCCTCACAGCTTGCCGTAACCGTGGAAAATTCGCAGCTCCATGAGGAAAATGCCCACCTGCTCAAAGAGCTTGAACAACGAGAAGTCGTCTTGCTGGATTTGGTTGAACGGTTGATGACCTCGCAGGAGGAAGAGCGGCGGCGGATGGCTTATGAATTGCACGATAGCCTCGCCCAGGTTGCTGCCAGTGCTCACCAGCATCTCCAATCGTTCGCCAGTTCCTACCATCCCCGTTCTGCGGTCAATCGGCAAAAACTCGATTTAGCCCTTGACCTAGCACAACGGGTAGTCAAGGAAACCCGCCTGATTATTGCCGGGCTGCGCCCCACGGTGCTTGACGACTTTGGGCTTGCCAGTGCGCTGCGCCATGAAGTCAACAATCTTCGCACCGAACGATGGGACGTAACCTATGAAGAGACGCTCGATACCCAACAGCAGCGACTCCCGCCACCTATTGAAACCGCCTTCTACCGGGTTGCCCAAGAAGCCTTAACCAACATACGCAAACACGCTGGCAATACGCCTATTCGTCTAACACTCCACGTTTCCTCGCAAACCATACGTCTTGAAATACAGGATTGGGGCTGTGGGTTTCATCTTGATCATCAATCGAAACTATCCAGTACTGGTGGTGAGCAGATTGGACTCGTCAGTATGTATGAACGCATTTCGCTGGTTGGTGGCACATGTCGTGTCACCAGCAGACCGGGGGAAGGAACAAGCATTGTTGCCGAAGCCCCCTTGCGATACACCTAAAGGAGACTATCAGGGATGACTAATCCACAGACCACCCGATCTTCACGGGTAACACGGCTCATTATTGCCGATGATCATGAGCTTGCTCGTGCCGGGTTGCGCTCCCTGCTCACAGGCGAGCGAGGGTTGATTATCGTGGGCGAGGCAACTACCGGGCTTGAGGCAGTAGAACTTTGCCGCCACACCCGCCCAGAAATCGCCCTGCTCGATGTACGTATGCCAGACATGGACGGGCTAGAAGCCACCCGTATTATTAAACAAATATGCCCCGATACCAGTGTCATTATTGTGACGATGCACGAAACGACAGACTATCTCATAGCGGCAATGAAAAATGGGGCTTCTGGCTACTTGCTCAAAGACACCTCGCGCCGTGAATTGCTGACTGCAATACGAACAGTGCTCCGGGGCGAGACTTTTCTCAATCCAGACCTAACACAACGATTACTCTATACTATGTCAAATGAAACCAACAATAATTCCCTCCCTCCCCCGGAGCGTCTAACGCCACGCGAGACCGATGTGTTACGTTTGCTGGTTGAAGGCAAAACTAACCGTGAGATAGCCGAAGATTTGGTCATCAGTGCTGGTACGGTCAAAATCCATGTCCAGCACATCATCGCCAAGCTCGGCGTATCAGACCGTACCCAAGCGGCAGTACGGGCTATTGAGCTCCAATTGCTTAAACAATCTTGATAGTATCAAACGAGTGCCTGTTCATGACGATTACCTACGATTACTTATGACAAAAAAAACCTACTACGTCATCCTTTCATGCATCATATTGGTGTCGCTTATCCCCCGCGTATGGCTCTGGTACGACCAGGGCAGCGCGTGGATGATCTACCCCGGCGACCAGGATGAGTACTACCGTGGGGCTATCCATATACTGTTGGAAGGGAGCTACTATGATGATGGACAGTGGCTCCGTCCCCCGCTAACTTCGCTTATGCTGGCGGGGATATTTGCCATCGTGGGGGTTGATATTCCCAGGGCAATGTTGCTCCAGGTTTTGCTCAGTGCCGCCATTTTGCCCCTGCTGGCAGAGCTTGCGCGGCGGGTGCTGGCAAGCCATCGGGCTGGTCTCGTAACAGCACTGTTGGCTGCCCTCTTCCTGCCCTACGCAAGTTTGGCAAGCCAACTGATGTCTGAAACGCTCTTCATCTTCATGATAACGCTGGCACTCTTGCTCTTCACCCTAGCCCACCAGCAGGGGATGCGTTGGCAGTGGCTCTTTGCCGGTGGGGTCGCATGGGGTTTGGCAGCATTGACGCGCCCAGTGGGGGTATATGCGCTGCCGTTGGTATTCCTGTGGGCTATCTGGCAAAAGCTGCGAAGTGACGACACCCGTTTTCGCCTTGCTCTCGGCACTATTTGGCAACAGCCTAGCCGCTACCTCTTGGCACCGTTGGCATTACTGCTTGGCTTTGTCGTGGTCGTTGCCCCCTGGACTGCTCGCAACTATGCGGTGTATGGGCATCTCGTTTTGGTAGATACCAATGGGGGGATGAGTTTTTGGCTTGGTAATCTGCTAGAACCAGAAGAGCGTGAATTGCAACATGTGTGGAACACGACTATCCCCAACTCAGCAGAGCGGCAGCAGGTAGCACTCCAACGGGCTATGGACAACATCAAACAAGAACCGTTGCTCTTCCTCGCCCGGCTGCGCTACAAGACAGTCTCGCTGTGGCAGCTGGACACGCCTCTTTGCTGCCAATGCCCCTATTGGCATCACGCTAGATGAACGCTCGCTCCCCTTTGCGGTTGCTTCAGACATACAGTATGTTTTCCTCATGGTGTTGGCACTCGTTGGGCTAGTGCTGGCACGGTCTCGTGAGATTTCCTGGACATTGATTGGCTGGACGCTGTATGGTACGCTGTTGAGTGCCGTATCGCTAGGCCATCCGCGGCTGCGACTCCCGCTGATGATGGCGGTTTTCGTCTATGCTGCCCTGCCGCTTGCCCACCCACGGCTTGTCTGGCAACGGCTTGTGCAATCCTCATGGCTACGGTATTTGGGATTGGTTATCGGTATGGGGCTAGTAGCCTTCCTCTTCTATGCCAGTGTTTATATCCCCTTTGGGCAAAGCCAATACTGGCTTATCCAGGCGAAGGTTAATGCTGGTGAGCCATTACCGGCAATTGAGCAGGCTATTGCTGCTGCCCCTGACAACTACCTCCCCTACGTTGCGCTTGGCGACTATTGGCGCAAGCAGGGCAATCTGGAAGCTGCATTGGAAGCCTATACCCAAGCGACAGAACGCGCCCCGCAAAATACGCCGACCCACGCATGGCGACTAGCATTGTTGCGGCGCATGGGCGACACCACGGCTGCCATGCAAGCCATGCAGCAGATCGCCGCGGTGGGGTGGGACAACAACCAATTGTATGCGTGGGCATGGGATCGGATGCCAGCGTCTGCTGGTACGACATGGGATGCAGCAATGCTTGCGCCAGGCGTGATACGGGGGTTTTCAGCACCAGAATGGGATAAAGAGCATATCTACCGTTGGACTAAACGGCATGCCCAACTACGCATGGACTATCCAGTACCGCTTGATCAACCAGATCAACCAACCCGGCTGGTGTTGGTGATGCGAGCAGATGCGCCCTCAACCCAGGTTGAGGTGGCGTGGAATGGGGCGGTGTTGACAACAGTATCCGTCACCCCCGGCTGGCAGCGGGTGGTGATACCGCTAGGGGGGAACAGCAGCACAATGGGGCAGGCGGGGCAGGCGGGGCAGGCGGGGCAGGCGGGACAGGCGGGACAAGCCTTGCTTGAGCTACGCACACCAGTACATGTGGTTAGCCCGGCGCAGCCATACCCGCGGGGGGTGGCGTTGGCGGAGGTGTCTCTTGAGTGATGGGTTAAAACAATGTGGTTGCATGGTGTAGGATTTGTGTTTCCATTCGCTGCTTACCTATTTGGAAGTAGTTTTCGTCTAACTCATAACCGACAAAGTATCTTTTGTGGTTCAAACATGCTAAACCGGTGCTTCCACTTCCCATAAATGGGTCTAATACCCGCTGATGGGCAAAACTAACCAGTTTTACC
>CAZLKK010000065.1:0-9256 GCA_964559995.1 uncultured Chloroflexaceae bacterium | reverse complement strand
AAAAAACTTGTCATATCCATCATGCAATTCATCCGTCCGTAGGATATTTGCAGCTACTCTGCCCTTTGGATGTGGATTATGCCCAACGTTGGTTTCCCCGTTTGCATACGGGATTCTGGTTTCCTCAATGTTTAAACCACCTGTGCCATATTTGATCATATTCTGGGCAACATTATGCCCTTTTTCTAGCGGTTTCTGAATGAGGATAACCGGTTCATAGGCAGGTTTCAAGCCGAGTCCTGCGCCTTTATAGAAGATTCCCAATGGTGATGCGGGTTCGTATTTTACTTTTTCTGTCCCTGCATAATAATGTTCTGCCCCATCTTTTTTGTACCCCTGGACATACGTATATTTCCCTGCAACCCGGCTTTCTACACCAAGTTCTTTGTCTATATCCAGGGCAACATTTCTGCTTTTCGGCATACCGTTTAGATACACCCAGAACAGCACATCTTTAATGAGAAAGCCGGTGTCTTCCAGCGAGACCATCAGCCTATGCATCAGCCTCACCGAGGAAAAAACCAACCCAAAAGCCCCATACTTCATTACTCTGATACAATCCTGCCAAATCTGTGTATCAGGCAAATCTTTATCCCAGTAATTGTTCTGATAGGATATACCATACGGTGGGTCTGTGACAAGCGCATCAATAGTGCCGTCTGGTAATTCGGTTAATCCATAACAGGAGGTATTATATATTTCGTAGTGTTCTGTTTTTTCAGCTGACATATGCCTAAACCGATACCCTGCTTCTTCTCTTGCCCTTACTATAGCGTATTTGTGCGGCGAAGGCAAGGGAACAGGGCAAGGGATAGGGCAATTGCAACGTCCGGTTTGCCCCCATCCCCAGCCCCGCAGGGGTTTTTGTAGGGATGCACGGTGTTCGTTCCCCTTCTCCCCACGTTGCATGATTACTTCTGGGCAAGGGCATAGGCAATACCGCTCTGGAGCGTACCTCTTGTCACAATGCCACTCATATCGGCTCCCAAATGGACCAGCGTCAGGGCTATCTGGGGTTGTATGCCCGTCAAGACTATTTGTGCGCCAAGCAACTGGACAGCCTGTGCCGTGCGGATGATCGCCTGCGCCACTTGCGTGTCAATCACCTTGACCCCGGTAATATCTACCAGCACCATCTCTGCCTGATATTGTGCTATGCCCTCCAGTAAGGCTTCCATTATCTGTTGTGCTCGACTACTGTCTATTGTGCCAACCAACGGCATTGCCAACACATGCTGACTAATCGGCAGCAGCGGGGTAGAAAGCTCGCGTAGTGATTCGCGTTGCGCTTCAATAATCTGCTCTTGCAATCGTGTTCGTTCTTCTTCATACTGCTGCTGCTCGGTCAGATCACGGAATATCCCCGTCAGGCTTGCCGGATTGCCCTGGGAGTCGTACAGAATGAACGAAGAAAGTTGTACCGGGATGATGTGTCCATCCACAGTTTGTAACTGCAACTGACCTTGCCAGAACCCCTTGGAGATGACCTCCTGCGAAGATTTCTGAATAGTTGCGTGTTCCTTTTCTGGGTAGAGGGTGAGAAAATTGTTCCCAAGAAGCGTTTTGCCATACTTGGTAAGGTTTTGCAATGCAGGGTTGGCGTAGGTGATGGTACCATCGAGCGAGGATATGCCAATACCATCAGGTGAAGTCTCTATCAACTTTTCAAAAGCCCGAAGCCAATTTTCCTGCTGTTTGCGCTCGGTAATATCGCGGATAATAGCAGCAACTGCTTGCGGTCTGCCTGCAGTATCAACTACAGTAAAAGCAGAGACAATACCGGGAAATATACTTCCATCAGCACACCTATAGTCCAGTTCGCCTTGCCATTTCCCGTGCTGCTTTACCGCATCAAAAGCCTTTCCTAGATTCTCCAATGCATACTCTGGCGTGAAGTTATAGATGGGCTTTTCTAGCGTTTTTTCCCCATAACCTAGTCTTGCCTGAAACGCTGGATTGACATAGGTAACAACTCCTTCAAGGTCAGAAATGGCAATGCCATCGGGTGCATTATTGAGCGTTGTCTTGAAAATCTGGAGCTCTTGCTCTAGTTGGGGTATCTTTTCGACCATCTGTTGCGTATGGGCAAGTTTAGCCTGCAAGTCTGCAACTTGCTGTTGGAGTTGTTCATAGGATGGTTGATGTTCTTGTGCTCTGTTCACGATGGACTCCTTTTTCATACAGGGCATAGGCAATGCCACGCTGTATGGTACTCCTAGTAACAATGCTGTTCATATCGGCTCCCAAATGGACAAGCGTCAGGGCTATTTGGGGTTGTATCCCCGTGAGAATAACTTGAGCACCAAGCAACTGTGCCGCCTGTGCCGTACGGATGAGGGCTTGGGCTACTTGGGTATCCACGACCTTCACTCCTGTGATGTCTACCAACACCACCTCAGCCTGATGTTGCGCTATGCCTTCAAGCAATGTTTCCATCACGAGTTGCGCTCGGCTACTGTCTATTGTACCAATCAATGGCATAACAAGCACATGCTGATCAAGTGGCAGTAGCGGGGTAGAAAGCTCGCGTAGGGATTCGCGTTGCGCTTCAATCACCTGCTCTTGTAATCGTGTTCGTTCTTCTTCTGCCTCGACCAGTTCAGAAATATCACGTACAAAACCAACCATTTCGGTGAGTTCGCCAGCATCATTTTTGATCACAAAGCAGGTTTCTAGGGCAGGAAACTTTGTCCCGTCGTGTCGAATATGCAAGAGCTGCCCTTTCCATTCCCCATCCCCGATGATCTCTTGGAGAATACCCGGTAGGTGCTCTTGATCTTCTGGTGCCACTACAACGGAGATAGGCTGCCCCATATGGTGCTCATCGCAACGGTAAAGTTGGCGATATGCATCATTATAATAGGTAATGGTCGCCTCTGCATTGGTGACAGCGATAGCATCGGAAGCATTATCAAAGATAGATTTGAATGTCCGCAAGTCGCTTTCTGCCTGCTTTTGTTTCGTGATGTCACGGAAAATGCCAGCAATTTGGTCGGCGTTACCGTCTTTATCTTTCAAGGGAAAGGCTGCCAATTGCCCAGGAAAGATTGTCCCATCTTGTCGTTTGTAGGAAAGTTCCCCTTCCCATTTCCCCGTTTCAAGAACCTGTTTGACCAAACGAAACAAATAGTCTGGCTCTTCATTATAGCTATCGATTAATTGGGAGCCGACCAAATCGTCCGTTGCCAGGATCATCGCTTGGTAGGCAGGGTTAGCGTAAGTAACAATGCCGTCCAGAGAGGTTACACCAATACCATCTGCTGCATTTTCTACCAAAGCCTCAAAGACCCGGAGCCGATCCTCTACTTGTCGCTTTTCGGTGATGTCTTGAGCAGTGGCGATAATATAGCTGACTTTGCCATGGTCATCATAGAGCAGGGTATTTGACCATGCCAAGAAACGATATTGTCCATCTTTGGCGATCCAGTGGTTCTCATAGCGGTTGGGCATCTGTTCCAATGCCAGTTCGTAAAAAATCTTTTTGACCCCTTCGATTTGTTCTGGTGGGATGAGCATATCCCAAACAAACAACCCAATAACCTCATCAGCAGTATAGCCGGTTGATGTTTCGCACGCCTTGTTGAAGTGGACAATATGTCCCTCTCTATCCAATACCACAATGAGCATATCTGTTGCTTGAACGATAAGTTCGGCTAGTTGCTTGGATGTCTGGCTCGATGGTATTTCTATCTCCAAGACTTTCTCACGAAGATAGGCATTTTCCTGTTCTAACGGTTGACAGCGGCGTTGAGTCTCACGGTAGGTAACATCTGAAAGCACCTCGGTGAGATCGTGGAGTATGTTTAGGCTATAGTCGGGATGTTCTTTGATGCACTCTGCAAAAGCAAGACACATCGTTTGTTGCAATAATTGACAAGTCCCCCATACTCGCTTTGAGATGGCTGTTGGGTGTTCTGGAGAAGTGGTTTCATGGGTATGGGTGTGGTGAAAAATGGGAACATGATAGAGGACATCTAGGATAGGTTTTCCATTGCGTTGGGGAAGGGATTCCCGAATGGCTTCAATAAGATGATCTGCTACCTGTTGTTGCTGTTGCAGCGAGAGTGCTCCATAGGCAGCATCATGCTGCATTGATGACAAAAGAGCATGGTTTAGACGTATCATACATGTTTCAAAGGTGTTGAATGGTTCCTTTGCCATTGAAAAGGTCTCCTTAAATGGTTGGTTATGTTGTTTCTGATAGACATACCAAACCAGTCTATGACGGTTAGTATTCAGCCCTTTTCTTTTCAGAAGTGGTACGTATATATCATACCATAAGAATTAAGTTTATTGGGTAAACTGGTCAAAAATGCAGGGCTGTGGCAAAGTTCAATACACCATCCCCCACCTACCCTCCCCCCACCGCCGCAAACCAACGGCGAATCAACTCCACCTGAAACCGATACCCGTCACCTTCCGGCTCAATAAGCTCACGCCGCTGCAAAAGCTCCAACGTCGCCGCGAGGTTGTTGGGGGCTTGGTGTGCCAACTGGCTATACGCCACCACCGCCCCCTCACCCTGCGCCGCAATGGCATACAACAGGTCTAGCCCCTGTTCATCTATACGGTTTTGCTGCACACTGGCAAAGAAGAAATTGCCCCGATCCATTGCCAGTGGCACCGCCGCTTCTACATCTTCCAACGTTGCCAAAAACCGTTGCATCAACGGTTGACGATTTTTGTGTTCCACCACGTCATAGCAAAGCAACTGCACCAGGGCGGGGTGTCCGCGGGTCAAGCCGATAATACGATCTACCGCCTCTGGGGTATAGCGCAGAGCAAAATCTGGCACCGGCTGCTCAATCAAGCGACACGACTCTTCACGGGAGAGGTAGCCAATATGTATCACCTGCACATTGATCAAATAGCCAGACCAGTGCTGGATTTCGGCAGGCGCATGCGACCCTGCCAGCAACACCCGCAACCGTCGGCGGTGCTGGATAAGGTGTCGTAGCATACCGAGTATATCGCTTTCCTCAAACCGTTCTTTTTGCAGCATGCTGTCTAGCACCTCAAACTCATCAAGGGCTAACAACGCCAGGTCTATCTCGTGGCTATCCATCATTGTTTCTAGCTCATCCAGCCACTCGTCAAACCGCGAAAAGGGATCGTCTTCCAACGTTTCGCGGGTGAGACGGGGGAGGTCTATACCGCGCTGCTGCTTGGCAGACTGGCGCATGCTCCGGGCGAGGTTGTAGAGGAAGCCAGTATAATTACTGGCACGGGTGGTAGAGCCTTGCATATCTACAAACAGCGGCAAGGTTGTTTTTCGTAGCAATCGCCCCAAGTTGTTGAGCAGCGAAGTCTTGCCCATCCTGCGCTGCCCATACAGCATCAGTGGCGGCTGGTCTGGACTCCGCAAGAGCCGCTCAATCTGCACAATCACATCCGTGCGACCTACGAAAATATCCTGCTGTGCCGTCAACGGTACGCCAATGAGGTAGGGGTTGTCTATCTCCTGCTGCTCGCCTGCCGCCTCTGCAAGCAGTTGTATCTGTTGGGCAAGCACAGTCCGCCACTGCCCCACCACCGGCAAAAATTGCACCGCGTATGGCTCATTGCTGGCGGCAAGCTCCCGTTCTAGCTTATCTAGTCGCTCTTCTATATCGCCAAGCATCAACCGCCGTACCAGGCTATTTTCCTGCTCCAGCGCAGTCTGTACATCCTGGCTAATGCGGTTTAAGCTCCGCAACAGTGCGCCATCTGCCCCTTCCAAAGCCCCCGCCGTTCCCAGGCTAAGATGATCATGCGCCTCACCGATAGCCGCCACATCTGCGAACCGCTCAAGCCAGTGGGCTTGGGCAGCCAACGCCACAGCCCGCTGGTGTCCACGGCTCAGGTAAGCAATAGCCGCCAACCCCTCGGCGGGGTTGCGCTCCCTGATAAACAACAGATAGTTTTCCAAGTCTGCTAGGGGGGTGCGTTGGAGGTCATCCCAAAAGGCAGAATGGAAGCGTAGCAGACTACGCGAACCAGCAGATCGGCGTTTGTCTATGCGATAGATAAGCCAATTCCAGCATGCCAACAACGGGGCAAGCAACTTACGGTGGGAGTGGAAGAGGGCATAGCCCAAAACAAAGCCCATAATCACCGGGTAAGAGGTGCTCAAAGGGAACGGTTCATTGCCCCCAATGAGAAAGAGCATCAATACCCAACTCATTAAGCCTATCTCCCCTGCTACCGATGCCGACCATGTGCCGCTGGTGCGTTCTGCAAGCAGAAAAGGCAACCCAAACGCACTACTCATCAGCATAGCCCGTTCCAAACTCATCGCATAGGTTGCCAAATTAGGCGATTGCCAGAGGACTTGTGAGATGAGCGTTACCACAACGAGCAACACGAGGCTATACCCCACCGCCTTGCGCCAACGCCGGGTGCGCCAGCCAATTGTCAGCAGACATGCCAGACTCAAAAAGCTGCTAGGGATGAGACTAGATACTATTTCAAACACACTGACAGTAATCGTATGGTGTAGAATGGGGATGGGGAAGGGGACTGCTATTGCCACCAGCGTAGCCGCTAGGGTATGAAACGGCGGTCTGCCCGTGGCAACGAGGAACGCCAAGATAATTACCGGGATAACCAAGATCGCCTTACCAACGCTGGCAAACTGCTTGACCGAGGGGGTTAGGTGGATGTTGGAGAGGTTTCTGGCAACGTTGCCGGCAGTGCTGACCACAACCCCCATCGCAATGCCATAGGTCAAGGCTTCGCGGCTCATATCTACCGTTAGCGAAAAAGTCTTGCCTAGCGCGACCATCAGGACCCCCGCCATACTAAAGGTCGCTCCAATTGTCATACCTGCCGCTATGCTGATAGCAAAGCTGATACAAAAGATAACCAAGATGTTGGTTATCATATTGGCATGCGCTACCGTCTGGGAATCAAGATGAATGTCATACAGCGATAGCCCCCCAACTATCGCTGTCCAGATGGCACCGGGGAGCAAGAGTGACCAGAGTATAGCGGGGGTGCGCCATTGCCGCCATGTCAGTTCTGCCAGCGCAACATATGGGTGCAACCGCTTGTCTAGGCGGGCTAGGTGGTTATTCCAGACAGAAGGACGAAAGAACAGCCAAAAGACTAATTGCCAGCTGGCAAGCAGAGGATTGGCTGATGGCTGTGGTGAGTCCGTAGAGATCGTTTCTGGACGGGTCATGGAGAGGATTGTTCAAGCAGGTAGCGGTAGGGCTCGATACGCTCAAGGGCTTCTTGTTTCCAATCATCGCCAGTTTCCTTATGTTGTAAGCTGGTTAGGAGGGTGTCGCAACAAAATTGCAGCAGTGAGGGCCAACAACCGCTTTGTTGGATGATCCAGAGACTATCGGTGGCATTAAAGGGTATGGGAGAACTAGCGATGAGATAGTGGGCTTCGTCTGGCAACAATGGTCCCATCTTGATGGTATGCCCAAAGATATTAAAGAAGGGAGATGACCTGCCCTGTTGATTAGCCAGCAATGATGGTTGTTGGCTGGCGGTAACGATAAAGCTCAAAAACCCATTGGTATAGGTATTTGCCAATGAGCGGAAACTTTCCCAAAACTCCAAATCAAAGGCATCTAATGCTGCGCCTATCTCATCCATCATGATAATCGTTGGGGTATCAAGCACATGCTCCTCGAAGGTCTCCATAAAGGAATCAAGGGTACACGTCTCTGGTACTGGCATTTGCATATGCTCAAGAATGGAGCAGAGCAATGGTCCAGGTTTTCGCATCCTGACATTCTGGAAATCTACCAGAATCCAGTTGTAGGAGGCAAGTTGCAACACATGTGAGGAGCGTTGGTCTGGGCGCAGGGTTGCCGTAGCAGCGGTGGCGATACCCTTGAGATAGTGGAGCAGTGAAGTTTTGCCACTGCGATGCGGACCAACAAGAGCAATGTGTTGGAAGGGGGGTTGCTTCAAGATGGAGAAAATCTCTCGTATTTCCCGTTCCCGTCCAAAAAACTGGTGGGGGTGCAGAATGGGCGGACCGACAACAAAGGTAGAACCACCATCTGCCCCTCCATTGCTCACAGAATAGACCGGCTGATAGGGGCGGTTACGCTGTTCAGGGGAAATATCCGCCTCATCAAACAGCAGATCGGTTTCTTCAGGCGAAAGGTTCAAAGCTCGTGCTAGGGACATAACCGTATCGAGGGAGGGATTTTTCTTTTCCCCCTGTATCAGTAGGGTGATATAGCTAGGGGAAAGGTGAGCACGAACAGCCAAATGTTTCTTGCTTATATCGCGTGTCTTGCGAAACTCCTCAAGGAGAAGACCAAAGTTTTTCATAGTATCTAAAAAATCCTGATTATTCATAAAACCCGTAGGGAGTATGATTGCGTGTACGTAAGAATAACCGGGGGTGGTATACCAGTAAAGATGATAGGCGAAGGCTTGCCCATTCTGTCTGGCACTCAGCACATTTTTCTTGTATGCATATTATAGCAGAAAATTGTGTAAGGCAAGGGGGAAATTTTGAGAGAAAAATCCATGTGCATTTGTCGCAGGATGGGATGTTGTGCCAGCTGTGCCAGAAAACCCCTTGCTTTACCGGGAATTTTCTGGTAAAGTAGTATAAGGGGCAGGAATATGAGAGGTACCCTTCCCCTTCCATCAGGCGTGATACCAGATCGCACGATGGAATCAACCTGTTACAGAAAGGAGACTCTTGTGGAAACGCTATTTTCCCCACTTATCGTTAAGCTCTTCTACTATACGACCATAACGTTGCTGATTATCACCAGCATCATTATTGGAATTACAAGCCTATGGGCTGTATTGTAGCGGGGTATGTCTCGCTTCTTTGCCCTGTTGAAACAGGTGAATGCCTCTCCCTTGACTAACCTAACCCAATTCCTCCTTTTGCCTCCTCCAGGTCCTGACTGTGGGAGGCTTTCCTTTGCGTTCCCGCTTCCCCCGCTCCGCCTCACCCCCGCATACATCACATGGGGGAAGGGAGATGGGGATTATAGAGTTTTGTCGGCAAAACCTAAGCAAGATGTGGTAATATAGCTCAAGAACAAAATATGCGTAACACGTAAGGAGCGTATACCAATATGGGATTACTTGAAGGCAAAAAAGCGTTAATATTGGGCTTGGCAAATGACCATTCCATCGCGTGGGGAATCGCGCAAGCCCTGCATAGTGAAGGGGCAGAACTTGGGTTTACCTTCATTGGGGAAGCCCTGGAGAAGCGCGTACGTCCGTTGGCAGAAAGCCTCAACGCAACGTTAATAGAACCGTGTGACGTGGGAAGTGACGAGCAGAT
>CAZLKK010000064.1:10774-15440 GCA_964559995.1 uncultured Chloroflexaceae bacterium | reverse complement strand
GTGGCCAGGAGTAATGAGCAGGTTTCGCCATGCGACAAAGAGGGGATCATGGGGGGGGGATGCCACATCCCACGGCATAGCTAACATACGGGTATACCAAACATCCATACGTTGCAAAACCCCCCGCAACACAGCTAGACGGGAGACTGGTGCTTGGGATGCTGCGGTTAGGTGGGTAGACGGATAGCGGGTATCTTGCATGGGTGGGCTGGCACTGATATTGATGCCACATCCCAATATAGCCCAAGATAGGGTATGGGTTGAACTCCCCGATTCCAACAAAATACCAGCGACCTTATGGGGAGTTGGTTGGTGGTGGGGGCGGTCTGGTGGCGTATAGGCTATCATTACATCATTGGGCCACTTGAGCACTGCATGGAGACCCGTAGCAGTATGAATCCCCTCACACAACGCCACACCTGCCAACCAGACTAGCCGGGGAGCATACATTGGCTTGATCCAATCTGGGCGCATCGCCAGCGAAAAGAGCAAAGCACTACCAGACGGTGCAATCCATGGACGCTTCAGTCGTCCCCGTCCTGCGGTCTGCTCATTGGCAACGATGAGCAAGGGCAACTCCTCGCTGCTGGCAGAGCGTAGGTGTTCACGGGCAAGGTCCATAGTAGAGCCTGTTTGGTTATAGACCAACACCCGACGGGGAATAGTCTGGGTATGGAGTTGGTGCAAGATGGCTTGTGGGTAAAGGTCTGGAACACGCATAATTTGGTGATAGGGTTAGCTATTCGGCGTTAGGGAATAGTCGCTACATCTTGGAGATTCCATTGAATCAACAGGGCTTCAAGCGTGCCATCAGCTTTCATCTGAGCAAGCGCAGCATTGATAGCGTCCATAAGGTCAGTGTTGCCTTTTGGTAGGGCAATAGCATAGGCTTCTGTCGTGAATGGTTCCCCCACAACTTTGATGCTTTCTACTTGGGATGCATAATACGCCGACAAAGGCCCATCGGCTATGACGGCATGTATTGCCCCAATTGCGAGGTCTTGAAAAGCCATATCTATGGTAGGATACCGCTTGATTTTTTCCTCTGGCACCCCAACGGCTTGGGCTGCATCATCCCCTGTTGTACCAGTTTGTACCCCCACCAAATCAACGGTTGCCAAACTGAGCACGGAAGTAATCGTATCGTTGGTTGCTTGCACCGAGACTACCTGTCCAATGCTGAGGTAAGGGTCTGAAAAAGCGACTATCTGCTGGCGTTCCTCGGTAATCGAAGCACTAGAGACTACAAGGTCAAATTGGCCTTCAGCAAGGGCAGCAAAGAGTTGTTCAAACTCTTTGAATGGCTGAAACTGAAAGGTTGCGTTAATCCGGTTGCCAATTTCTTGCATCATGTCTACATCAAAGCCGACAATCTCTTTGGTGTCATGATGGATAAATTCCATTGGGAGATAGGTTGTATCACTTCCAACAGTAAATGGTTGTCCCCCAAAATCAGGGATAGAGACAGCGGTTGGGGGGGATGTTGGGGCAGTAGTTGGGGGGATTTCCGTTGCCTCTGGGGTATCAGGTTCGTCAGTTTCCCCTACAACAGTTGGTGATGTATCAGTTGCTGATGATTCTTGTGCTGGTTTGTCTGCTCCACCACAAGCAGCGAGCACAAAAAGGAGCAGGGTTGCTATACAAATGGTTTTCACCCAATAGTTCATACCAAATCCTTTCTCTCCAGGGTTGACCTACCTCTTTCGTTTCCTTTGTCTGGTATCTATTGTAGCATCAGTTGGGAAGGGATACAAAGGGCAGGGGGGGGAGGGCTACGTCAAAGTCCGGTTTGCCCCCCCCATCCCCTCGCCCCGCGTCCCACTGAGGGAAGAAGGGGTACCGGGCAAGTGTTCCCCCCTACACCCATACCCACCACATGGGAAAAGAGAAAGTAGCAGAGCGGATAATATATTGCCAATTATCAAACACCTATTCGCAAAAATGGGCAAATAGAGAAACTACCAATTGTCGAACTAGGCTATTTTGCTACCACCTTATATAGTTCCTGATATTACCCTTTGTAGTCTGTTGAAACCACCCAAAGCCCTGTGCTATAATGATGGTAACGTGGTGTTAGCACGTTACCGCAGTCTTACCGAAGACTACGGTGTCCCCTTTATAGAGCTTTATCTTTGGGTATAGAAATTCGATAGTGCTACTCAGGAACCAAAATCTCAAGTTGATGCTGAACAGCTTGATCAAGCCCCTACATCAGGTGCCATTCCCCCCTTTATTACCCGACCATCTGTAGGTATCAGACCCCATAAAATGCTACGATACATCATCGTAGCATTTGTCATCTCATACTCATCTTTCACCCTTTCATCAACCCCAACAACCTTCTACAATCCCTATCAAAGATGGGTCTATACCTACCGTGGTATTACCGAAGTTCAACCGCACCCCTACCGTAGCGTGGCTTTGATATGCTGGCACCATCAAACATTTTTGGATGCAAGCAAAAGCCCAATTTTAGCGGCAATAAATAGGATGAGGAGTATATTATGATGGTGCAACAAAGTAACCTTATGACACAACCTAGTACAACGAGGCGAGAACCTATGACAACGCGAGCACGACTGAAGCAAGACCAGGCAACGCCACCGCCGCCCTCGACAGAACAGGAACTCCCTGCAAGGCAGATGGACCTGACAACGTTAATGCAACACTGCGCTTGTGAGAGTGAACGGTTTTACCGGGGACAGCAACACGATACCAGTTTCAGCTATGAACTGTTTCGTCGAGCGTTGGTCGAACGTAGCGAGGCTGCTTGGGAACAGCTCTACCGCCACTATAACGGGTTGGTAGAGGGGTGGGTTCGTCGAAGCGGCGCGTTTACCAGCAGTGGCGAGAGCAGCGAGTTCTTTGTTGTGGGCGCATTCACCAAATTCTGGCGGGCTATTACCCCCGATAGATTTGACTCGTTCCCCACATTGGCTTCTCTACTCCACTACCTCCAACTCTGTGCAACCAGTGTGGTTATAGATAGTGTGCGGACACAATCTTGGTCAGAGATGCTGCCAGAGGATATGATAACTGCCAGTGCATCGCCGCAGTATTCGCCAGACGAAGAGGCGGTCAATCGGGTGCAGCGGGAGGAGTTTTGGCGATTGATAGATGCCCAGTTGCATGATGAAATTGAGCGGGTGGTAGTCTACTGCTCATTCATTCTTGGGCTAACTCCACGGGCGATCTTTGCTCGTCGCAAGGACCTGTTCCGTACCGTCAATGATGTGTACAATGTCAAACGTAATGTGTTGGGACGGCTAGGACGCAATAGTCAACTTCGCCAGATGTTTGCGTCATAAGTACCCTAGCAGCGAGGAAAACGATGAGCGTATGGTTCCTGAAAACCGGGGGAGCCTGAATGGATAATCCATTCAAGCCCCCGGCTCTCAACCTATCTCCCGTTCAAAAACGACTCGTTGTCGTTTGGTTTCGGTTTCGTTCCCTTATCCCTAGTTCTGCGCTTTGTTCTATTGCCTAGAAGAACTTGAGCATGTAGGAAATGAGATCGCCTACTCGGACGGAGTATCCCCACTCATTGTCATACCAAGAAACGACTTTGAAGAAATCATCGCCCATGTTGATGGTCAATGGCAGGTCTACAATACTGCTGTAGGTGCTTCCACAGAAATCTGTACTGACGAGACCTTCGTCACTTACCCCCAGGTAGCCCTTCATTTTTTCACTCTGGCTGGCTGCGACAAACGCCTTGTTCATATCCTCAACGGTTGTCCCCTTCTCCAACTGGACGGTAAAGTCTACAACGGAGACGGTAGGGGTTGGTACGCGCATGGCGTAGCCGTGGAATTTACCCTTGAGTTCTGGAATAACTAGCGAAACAGCTTTGGCGGCACCGGTTGTTGTGGGGACCATATTTAGGGCTGCGGCGCGAGCACGGCGCATATCCTTGTGAATGTTGTCCTGCAAATTCTGGTCCATGGTGTAGGCGTGAATGGTGGTCATCAACCCGCTTTTAATGCCATAGGTATCGTTGAGTACTTTGGCAACGGGTGCAAGACAGTTGGTGGTACATGATGCGTTGGAGATGATGTTATGCTTGTCGTGCTCGTACTTTTCTTCGTTCACCCCAAGCACCACGGTCAAATCTTCATTCTTTGCCGGTGCGCTGATGATGACTTTCTTTGCCCCTGCAGTCATGTGAGCTTTAGCTTTTTCCGCATCGGTGAACAATCCAGTGGATTCAACGACAATATCAACGTTCAAGTCTTTCCAGGGAAGTTGAGCGGGGTCACGCTGTGAGTTGACTTGCAGCTCATACTTGTGGCCCTTGTAGTCTACCTTGATCGTATTGTCAGTAGCCGTAACCTCGCCTTCAAACCGACCATAGGTGGAATCGTAGCGCAGCAAGTGCGCCAGTTTGTGGGGGTCGGAAAGGTCGTTGATGGCAACAATCTCAAACTCGCCAGCGTGGTTTTGCAACATCGCTTTGAATGATTGTCGTCCGATACGACCAAACCCGTTAATAGCAACTCGTGCCATAGGTCCTAAGCCTCCTTTGCCTACTATTACTTCCTTGTTATGATAAATTTACCGTATGATTGTACCATACTGCAGGGCTATTATAACATGTTCTTGCAAGACAAGCATGGTCAATGTCCAATTTGCCCTCCTGTCCCTGCTTACAAGGGTAGGGCAGGTT
>CAZLKK010000064.1:0-10700 GCA_964559995.1 uncultured Chloroflexaceae bacterium | reverse complement strand
ACCGTTGGTGGGTTTGCCCCCCGCCTGTTTGTGCATAAGCTAAACGTGTAACACCACGCGAAACCCTCCGACATTGTAGCTAGAGCCAGGAAAGGACCTGAGCCGTGCCGCACAGCGAATTATGCTGAGTACATTTCGCCAAGCCCCCCCCCGGTAGGGCACATCTCCGCTATCTGAAGCAAAGTCTGCCACAACCTGCTTGCTCTTCATAGGATAGCCCACATAGCTCGTACACATCGGTTCCCACACACTGCCGAGCATATCTTGTGACCCACACGCTGCTGCACCCATCAAGCGTTCCCCTACAAGGGATAGGCTATGAGGATTACTTCCATCATCAAAATCAGCCAAATCACGAGTTGGATTATCGTTCCCCCACGGATAGATACGGCGATGGCCTTTCGTATCGTAGGCTGCAGCCGCTTCCCATTCTGCTTCTGTAGGCAAACAGATACCACTACCTTGTGGCAGGACAAGAGCCAGCTCAGTGGTCAACCACGTAGCAAATGCCATCGCCTCATACCACGTTACCCCGATTACCGGTTGGTTATTGCCACTAAATCGTTTTTCTCCCCATCGCCAAGGTTCTGTACGGTTTCTATCTTTTCGCCACGCCCAACCCTTTGGAGTCCAATACTCTTCTTGGTTATACCCGCCTTTTTGGATAAACACCCGGTATTGTTGCACGGTGATGGGGTATTTGGCTATCCAAAACTCGTCAAGAGATAACGTATCTACCACAGCTTGTGGCTCCCATCCTCCAATGGCATAGTCACCAGGACGTACATAGCACCAATAGCTATCTGGTCGCCCAAAATGTTGGTTGCGCTGCACGAGTTCATTGCGCCATTCAACTATGGTGATGGGAAAAAGAGGGTTAATACAGGTACGTACTCGCACACGAGGCTGGTCTTCTGTCTGGGCATCGGGGGGATGATCATGATGCGTAGGTTTCTTTACCTTGTGCATAAGCTCTTCGATGGGTATGGCATCGGAGCGTTCTTTCATAATGCATCCAAACAAGAAACCAAGCAACCCTTGTTGTTCGCAATATGCAATCAAGCGTTGGCTATTGTGCAGAATAGTTTGGTTTGGGTTAAACTCGGTTCTATAGAAGTCGGGGAAATAGTCATGGCAAAAGATACCAAGACTATCAAGGTTAAAGTAGGTGGTAAGCCATTCGCGCAATGTACTGGTCTGTACCATAGGTTATGTTCCCATATCGTTGTCCATTCTACGATTGCTAAGGGCATTATACGCGAGTGGGGGACAGAACGCAACGAGGGGTAAGTAGTCCGTACTAGGGGTGGTAGGACGAGTGGGGATCGCCACAACGACCCGCTCCCTCTCCCCCCGCTCCCGCATATACCCACAGGGCGAGGGGATGGGGGGAAAACAACTTCTCCCCTCGGTGGGGGAAGGGCAGGGCTGCCCGAAGGGGGCATAGGGAAACCTATCTGCCACACCAAATCAGCAAATCAGCATTGGCATCCCCCCCCTATCCTTTGGTATAATTACCCTAACAAGCCATAAGGCTCAAGACCAACTAGAGATTAAAGATAGGCTAACGTTATGGAAGCTCATATCCTGCTCGTAGAAGACGATGCCACAGCACGTATGCTGCTCGCCGATGTCCTACAAGGTGCTGGCTACCACGTCACCACCGCCCAAGATGGCGAAACAGCCCTTGCTCTCCTGAAACAAGCAACTACCTATGATGTAGTCCTGACCGACATTCGTATGCGAGACGTAGACGGTATCCAGGTGCTTGAAGCAGCAAAAGACCGTAACCTTGCCCCTTCCGTCCTCCTCCTCACCGGCTTTGGCTCCCTAGAAACTGCTGTCGCAGCCCTGCGTGCCGGCGCACAAGATTACCTGCTCAAGCCCGTAGCCCCCGACACCTTGCTTTCGCACGTAGCCCGCGCCATAGAAATACGCGAAACAGAACTGCGCCAAAGCCAAGCAGTACGAATCATTCAAGAGGGGTTATCGCAACTCCAGGGCTACACCCCCCATCAACCCACCGAACCGCCACGACCTGCATCACCGCCGCAAGCACAAGATAATCGCTACCGACACATTGGCGCACTCAGCATAGACAACTACCGTCACACCGCATCATTTCAAGGTGAACAACTCCACCTAACCCCCATAGAATACGCGCTCCTTAGTTGCCTAGCAGAAACACCGGGGCGTGTTGTTAGCTACCGGGAAATCGTGTGCTGCTCGCACGGACACGACGTAGACGATACCGAAGCCCAATCATTGCTCAAAGCCCACATCCGCAACATGCGCCGCAAAATCTCCTCCGACTATCTCGTCAACGTGCGCGGAACAGGCTATATGTTAGTAGACCCACAGAACGTTGAAGCCTAACCTATGCAAGCACTATGCCAGATTTTACCTACACCGCCATAGCCGACCATGCCGTTTTTGAAGAACGACTCAATGCCCTGCCCCAACAGCCGGGTATCTACCAATGGAAAAATGCCGAAGGCGAACTGCTCTACGTTGGCAAAAGCAAAAACCTGCGAGACCGTATGCGCTCCTACTTTGGATCACCACGCGGTCTCAGCAGCAAAACCCGGCGTATGGTTGCCCAAATTGCCGACTTTGCCATCATCATCACCAAGAACGAACTCGAAGCTCTGCTGCTAGAGATGACGCTGATCAAACAGCACCGCCCCCGCTACAATGTCCTGCTGAAAGACGACAAATCCTATCCCTACATCAAAATCACCATCCAAGAGACCATCCCAAGAGTTATGGCGACCAGACGGGTGCGTGATGATGGCGCACGCTACTTTGGACCCTACGCCAGTGCTCGCTCTGTGCGTACCACGCTCGACCTACTCAACCGGTTGTTTGCCTTTCGCCCCCAGGATGAGTGTAGCGACTCCCGCTTTCAACGCCACCGGCGTATGGGCAAACCCTGTCTCTACTACGACATGAAACGCTGTCTAGGACCGTGTGTCCCAGACCTCGTAACCCCAGAAACCTACCGTCAAGCAATAGACTCCGTTTGTCGCTTCCTTGAGGGCAAGAGCGACCAGATTGTGCGCGACTTGCGCGAACGGATGCACCAAGCCGCCGAAGAGCTCCAGTTTGAACGGGCAGCCTACATCCGCGACCAAATCCAGGCGATAGAGCGGGTACTAGAGAAACAACAAGTTTTGCGAACAGTCCATACTGACCAGGATGTCATCGCCTTTGCGCGGGAAAATGGCAGTGCAGTTGTGCAGGTGCTCTTTATTCGTGGTGGCAAGCTCATCGGGGCAGAGCCATATACGCTCCAGGGGACAGAAGACGAAACTGACGCAACCTTGCTTGGCTCCTTCTTGACGCAGTTTTATGACCGCGCCCCAGAAGCCCCCCCCTACCTCTTGTTGGCAGATTATGTGGATGAGCCGGTGATTATTGAGCAGTGGCTTGCCGACAAACATGGACACAAGGTGGAGATACAGGTGCCACGGCGCGGCGACAAAAAGCGGTTAGTAGAATTTGCCACCGAGAACGCCTGCCAAAAGCTCAAAGAGCTACGCCAACAATGGAGCCATGATGATACCCGTATTGCCAATGGGCTACAAGAACTTAGCGATCTGCTAGAACTCCCATCCCCCCCGCAGCGCATTGAGTGCTACGACATCTCCAACACCCAGGGCAACCAGTCTGTTGCCAGTATGGTCGTCTTTCAGGACGGCAAAGCGAACCCCAAAGCCTATCGTCGGTTTAAGATAAAAACAGTCGTTGGGGCAAACGATGTTGCGTCTATCTATGAGGTGTTGCTGCGCCGCTTCAACCGTGCCGCTGGCACCCCCGCTCCAGACGACCCCGCCGATACCCCCCCCGATACGACATGGCAAGTGCTGCCCGACCTGCTGTGTGTAGATGGCGGCATTGGGCAGGTGCATGCGGCGCAAAAAGCCCGCAAAGAATCAGGATTTCCCCAAATTCCCATCATTGGTATTGCAAAAGGTGAAGAGCGCAATCGTTTTGATATAGTGAGGGAAGAACCTCATGCACCAGTGATCCTGGCACGAGATAGTGCTGCCCGTTCGCTTATCCAACAGATAGACGAAGAATCGCATCGGTTTGCGCTGGCATACCATCGCAAACTCCGAAGCAAAAAAGCCCTAGAATCGCCGCTCGACTCCATACCCGGCATAGGGCAAAAACGAAAACGGCTACTCTTACAAGCGTTTGGGTCACTTGATGCTATCGCAAAAGCAAGTGTAGATGAACTTGCGGCAATACCTGGTATGACCCGTAAAGCAGCACAAGCGATTAAAAGTATGCTCTAGTTTCCTATTTGCAACGGTTTGTTCTAGTATCATAGGGAAATAGTCATCGTATATAGTAGGGTGTCTGTACGTACTTATGCTTTTAGTAACCATACGATGATGACTTTCCCCAATAGCCTGGTAATTGTGCTATTGACAAACTGATAGACGCAAGCTATACTAGACCCGATATGCTTTTTCTGTTTTGACCTTTGATTTGTGTTGTGTTGCCTGTTGCTCTCTAGGCAAAATTTCGTTGTATGGTATTGTCCTGTGCATCATATCAATGGGTTACGCGGTTCTTTCCTATTGCGGGAGAACCGCGTTGTTACATCTTTTTTAAGGAGCACTTCTATGCTCAAACGCACCATGCCATCATGGGAATTGAACGAATCACTCATTGCTGGCTATGAGCCAGAGTCGCATCATCTCCATGAACCAGAAGAACTGATAGACGATACCATCATTGATGCAGAAGCAGATAGAGAATCTTCGCCTGCTGTTTTGGATGCGGTACAACACTATCTCCAAGAAATTGGACGAGTAGCCCTTTTGACAGCAAGTGAAGAGGTAGAATTGGCTGAACGGATGGAACGGGGAGATGCTGCCCAGGAACGGCTGAACACCCAAACCATCACCAACCCCCATCTTTACCGTGCGCTGGTAGACGATAGAGATGGGGGGAATGAAGCCCGTCGACACCTCATCCAAGCGAATCTCCGGTTGGTTGTCAGCATTGCCAAGAAGTATATTGGGCGAGGATTGTCTATGCTAGACCTTATCCAAGAGGGCAATATTGGCTTGATGCGGGCGGTAGAAAAATTTGACCATCGCAAGGGCAACCGCTTCTCTACCTACGCAACGTGGTGGATACGGCAGGCTGTTACCCGTGCCATCGCAGAGCAAGGACGCACCATCCGCCTACCAGTGCATATGAGCGAGTCGGTGGGGCAGGTGCGGCGAACGTCTGAACGGTTGTCGCAGTCGCTTGGGCGACAACCCACGCCAGAAGAGATCGCGCTGGCATTGGGGCAGCCGCTAGAGCGTATCAAGCGGGTGCTTGATGCTGCCCGCCGCCCGGTGTCGTTGGAGATGCCGTTGGGGGATGAGGGGGAGCATACGCTTGGGGATTTTCTCCAAGATGATGAGATGCCTACCCCAACCGACAATGCTGCTGCCCATATGTTGCGGTATGACTTAGAGCGGGCTTTGGGGCAACTCAGTGAGCGCGAGCAGCGTATTCTTGCCTTGCGCTATGGTTTGGTTGATGGGCAACGGCGCACCCTTGAGGAGGTGGGCAAGGTGTTGGGCATGACCCGCGAGCGGGCGCGGCAGATTGAGGTTGAAGCCCTACGCCGCTTGCGCCACCCGGACATTGGGCTCCATCTCCATGACTATTTGGAATAGGGGGAAATTGGGTAGATTGGTCATAGTACCCAAACCCACAAATGCCAAATTTAGATGTATTAACCGTAGCACGAGACTCCCCTTGTCTGGTATGCTCATGAGTGGGAGTAGTCGTCAGGTATAGAGTATACTAAACCCCAGCCAATCGTCCTCATACCGATTGGGCTGGGGTTGGTATTTCTTCCCCCTTTGTGTTCGCTTGAACTTATTAGCCCCCATCCCCCTCACCATCCTGCTCCCATCCCAGAGCGAGGGGGAGCTGAACATTGGGCGCACCGCCGTGCGCCCCTACGGTTGGTTCCCCTTCTCCCGCTTAGTGGGACGCGGGGAGAGGGGATGGGGGCAGAGACGTTGTAGGCAACGGCTCTCCAATAGCCTCGTGTTTGGGAAAAGAATCTCCCCGGCAAAAAACCTCGTTTGCCCCTATACTTGTTGTATGCTATACTAACCGTTGGCGCGGATTCTGCGCCAAATACACACATCCCTTGATTGCCAATGCAATCCTGCCGACGTTTGGGTATGTCGGTTCGCTGGCAATAGGAGAGGGATGGAGGCGATAAGATATATCTTACAATCTTTAAGGAGGAAAAGTCAGGTATGACCCAGGCTTCACAGCGTATTGTGACAGTGCGAGCGTTGCTTGAGGCAGGCGCACACTTTGGACACCAAACCAAACGATGGAACCCCAAAATGCGTCAGTACATCTTCACCGGGCGAAATGGCATCCACATTATTGACTTGCAAAAAAGCGTAACCGGACTCACCGATGCCTACTACTTTATAGTAGACACCATCGTCAGTGGAAAAAAAGTCCTCTTTGTCGGGACAAAAAAGCAAGCCCAAGAAGTTATTGTAGAAGAAGCAACCCGATCAGAACAGTTATACATCACCCAACGTTGGCTTGGTGGCACACTCACCAACTTTACGACCATACGCAAACGATTGCGCTACCTTGCCAAGCTCGAAGAACAGCGTGACCGTGGAGAACTTTCCCGTTTGACGAAAGCAGAAGCACTCAAAACAGAAGAGGAAATTGGCAAACTCAATCGGGTATTTGGCGGTATCAAAGGCATGGACGGTCTCCCAGGAGCACTCTTCATTGTAGACCCACGAGAAGAGACGATAGCCGTGCGCGAAGCCCGCAAGGTTGGCATACCCGTGGTCGCAATGGTAGATACCAATTGTGACCCTGATGTGGTAGACTACGTTATCCCTTGTAACGATGATGCTATTCGCAGTATCAAGTTGATTACGGGCAAGATAGCTGATGCAGTTATAGAGGGCAAACATCGGTATGAATCTCAGCAAGCAGACAGATAAACGATTCGTAATTCCCAAGAAAAGGAGCAAAGTGTGGCTGTCACAGCAGAATTGGTAAAAGAACTGCGGGAGCGCACCGGGGCAGGTATCAAAGACTGCAAAGATGTACTCGTGCAAACAGCAGGCAATATAGAACAGGCTATCGAAGTCTTGCGCGAGAAGGGCATTGAAGCGGCGGTTAAGAAGCAGAGCCGGGAAACCAAAGAGGGGCGGATAGAAGTCTATATCCACCCAGGCTCCCGCCTGGTCGCAATGGTAGAAGTCAACTGTGAAACGGATTTTGTCGCCCGTACTGATGATTTTATCGCCCTGTCACGGGAGTTGGCTATGCACATTGCCGCAACAAACCCCCGATATGTGACGACAGATGCAGTACCGGCAGAAGAACTGGAACAAAGCGAATTGCCTGCGGACAAGTTCTATGAAGAGTGTGTCTTGTTGTCCCAACCGTTTGTCAAAGATGCTTCCATCACGATTCAAGACAAAATCAAGGAAAATATCGCCAAGATTGGCGAAAATATTGTCGTTCGGCGGTTTGTTCGCTATGAAGTAGGAGATTGAGGCATCCTATTGTGAAGCCAAAACCAGTGTATCGCCGGGTTTTGATCAAGTTTAGTGGGGAGTCCTTAGCCCGAAGTGATAATGCCGATAGCATTGATCCTGAACGATTGGATTTTCTCGCGCATGAAATTGGACTCCTCAAAAACCATGCCGTAGAAATTGCCCTAGTGCTTGGTGGGGGCAACATCTGGCGTGGAGGTAATCAAGCTATCGCCAGGGGAATGGATGCCGCACAATCGCACTATATGGGCATGCTTGCCACCATCATCAATGCCCTAGCGATGCAAGATGCGCTGGAACGGCGGGGAATCTATACCCGCGCTCTGACCGCCATAAAAATGGATGAAGTAGCAGAACCCTACATACGCCGCCGGGCTCTTCGGCATATGGAAAAAGGCCGGGTCATCATTCTTTCCGCCGGTACAGGCAACCCGTACTTTACCACCGACTCGGCGGCAGCCTTGCGTGCCGCAGAAATTCACCCGGAAGTTATCCTTATGGGCAAGAATGGCGTGGATGGAGTATATACCGCCGACCCACGACACGACCCTACTGCCCAAAAACTTGCCCATATATCGTATATGGATGCATTGAGTCGCAGGCTGGCAGTGATGGACAAAACGGCCTTGACCCTCTGTATGGAAAACGATATTCCCATTATCGTGTTTGATGCCATGCAACCAGGCACAATGGAGCGTATTGTCCTGGGAGAAAAGGTCGGAACGCTGGTAAGTAATGATGGTGGAGAGGGCTAACGAAATGATAAAAGATGTCCTGCATGAAACAGAACAGGGAATGATAAAATCGGCTGAGGCACTTCGGCATATCCTGGCTTCCATACGCACAGGCCGCGCCTCAACTAGCCTGGTTGAGCATATTCAGGTGGAAGCCTACGATGCCATGATGCCGCTCAACCAGTTGGCAAATATCAGTGTTCCTGAGAGTCGGCTTATCGTGATACAGCCGTATGATGTCAATACCATACGGGCTATTGAACGGGCTATCCAGATGTCTGATCTGGGGTTGACTCCACAGGATGATGGGCGAATCATTCGCCTAACTATCCCCCATTTGACCGAGGATCGTCGCCGTGAACTGGTCAAGCTCGTGCGTTCGCGGGTGGAAGAGGTGAAGGTGTCTGTGCGTAATCATCGGCGCGAATCCATTGACACCCTGCGCGAACTGGAGCAGGAAAAGGAAATTAGCGAGGATGATTTCCATCGAGCACAAGAGCAGGTGCAGGAACTCACCGACAAGTATAGCAAAGAGCTTGACCAAGTTGGCGCGACAAAAGAAGCGGAAATCATGGAAGTGTAGTCAGGTATCCGGTACCGCAAGAATCACCCCTTCAGCAGCAGCCCCCCCAGGCTAGAGGGGAGAGGGCAGTAAGGGCAGATTCATCTATCGGGGCAATGTGAGAAGAGGACCCTATGACGAGAGAAGATTCTCTCGATGACCGAAGGATTCCTCGGCACGTTGCCATCATTATGGATGGCAACGGACGATGGGCAAAGCAGCGTGGTATGCCACGGCTTGCGGGGCATCGTGCCGGTACAGAGAATATTCGGTCTATTGTACGTACATGTGTGGATATTGGCATCCAGTACCTTACCCTGTATGCCTTCTCCACAGAAAATTGGTCACGCCCAACCCCGGAAGTGCGTGGGTTGATGGCTATTCTTAGTGATTTTATTGATCGAGAAACCCGTGCTTTGCATGACGAAGGGGTGCATATTCAGCATCTTGGTCGTCTGGACAATATTAGTGCGACACTTAGGCAAAAAGTTCAGTATGCACTTGAGCTGACTCGGAGCAATACCAAACTCACGCTTGCTGTAGCCTTCAATTATAGTGGTCGTGCAGACATTGTAGATGCGGTACGAGCGATTGTGGCTAAGGGGATTGCCCATGATGCCATTGATGACCGTATGGTGGCTGCACACCTCTCGACAGGCAATTTGCCAGACCCAGATTTGGTGATACGCACCAGTGGGGAGTGGCGATTATCGAATTTCTTGATATGGGAGACAGCGTATAGTGAGTACTGGACAACGCCCGTCTTCTGGCCCGACTTCGGGCCTGATCAATTCCGTCAGGCGATCAGTGAGTACAGTAAGCGAGAACGTCGCTTCGGTGGTATCCCAGAAAAAGGCTAGTTCGTTAGTTAAGCGGATTGCGAGTATCCTCGTGCCGCTTCCTTTGATTCTTGCGCTGGTCTCTACTGGTATTTGGGCAGTGGTGCTGTTGGTTATCATCGCCGCCTGCCTTGCTTTTTATGAGCTATGCCGAGCATTGCGGCATGTGGGGCATACCCCGCGGTTTGGGCTAGGGGTGGTGCTCCTATTGTTGGCGGTGGCGGCTGCGGTAGGCTCGCTTTTTGCCCCCACATTTCCCGTTACTTCCCTGGTGTTGAGCGGCAGCATTATGCTGGCAATTGCCAGTGAATTGTGGCAACGGGATCATGCCAATGGGCTAACGGGGTGGGCATTTACCTTTGCCGGTGCATCCTACATTGGGTGGCTTTTGAGCTACTATATCCTGTTGCGGGGGCTAGATACCCCGCTCAACAGCAGTCTCCTTTCCCCCCTCGCCATCCCATCGGGGGCAGCGTGGATTTACTTTGTGCTGGCGATTACGTGGCTCCAAGATGCGGGCGCGTATTTTGTTGGACGCTCAATTGGCAAACACAAGATGGCTCCAGTTGTCAGCCCTGGCAAGACGTGGGAAGGGGCAGCGGGGGGGATTGCCGCCTCTATCGGGGCTGCGCTGCTGGCAACGTTTCTGCTTGGATTACCCATTGGGTATGGGGTTGCGGCGTTGCTTGGTGTAGTCGGCGGGATAGCGGCTATTATTGGCGATTTGGCTGAGTCGGGTATCAAGCGGCGCATTGGGCTAAAAGATATGGGCAATATTATGCCTGGGCATGGGGGTATCTTGGACCGAGCAGATAGCATGCTCTTTACCGCACCGGTGCTCTACTATCTCATCCTCGGTTTTACCCTGTAGGGGGGGGTTGCTCCCCATCCCCTATCCCCTGTGGTTGTATGCGGGTGTAGGGGCGCACGGCAGTGCGCCCAATCCCCTCGTATAATAAGGACAGGTTCAATGGTGGTGGTGAGGCTGAGCATCCCC
>CAZLKK010000063.1:0-15469 GCA_964559995.1 uncultured Chloroflexaceae bacterium | reverse complement strand
GGATATGTGGTTCTCCCTCCCCTGCCCCCATCCCATCACAAGGCGATAATCCGCTCCCCCTGCCCCCTCTCCCAAAGGGCGAGGGGGGGCTAGGGGTTAGGGGCTATATCATCTCTAGTTATCCCTGGTTATCTCTGGTTATCTTTTGCTCGGAATCTCCGGCTTGCCCCACGGGGGCAGCAACATGGGGTAAAGAACCGGGGGGAATATCTAGTTGAGACGGGGGAGATACAGCAAAGGCGGAAGCCCGTGGGAGTGTGATATAGAAGGTTGAACCACGCCCAGAACCGGGGCTTTCAGCATACAGATCACCACCGTGTGCGTACATCAGGTGGCGGGAAATGGTCAGTCCAATACCGCTGCCGCCGCTTGCCCGTGAACGTGATTTGTCTACCCGATAAAATCGTTCAAATAGGTGGGGGAGGTGTTCGGGGGCAATACCAATACCCGTATCTCTGATAGCTGTTACAATACGCTCATCTTCTACCCAAGCATGCACCTCAACCCTTCCCCCTTCGGAGGTATAGCGCAGCGCATTGGTCAGCAGATTGATGACCACTTGCTCAATGCGGTCTGGGTCTGCCCACACCGCAAGAATAATGTCATTCAGGCGTGAGGAGAGGATAATACCCTTTTCATCAAACTGAGGCTTGAGCCGAGCGATAATGCTATCCAGTACGCGCCGCAAGTCAAGCGAGCGGGCAGTAATACGGATTTGTCCAGCTTCGGCACGAGACAGGAGTTCTAGGTCTTCAATGAGCCGCTGCATACGGATAGACTCGCGCAATATCAGCGTGTAGGTTTGGGCATCTGGCTTGACCATCCCATCAATAAGCCCCTCCATATACCCTTCAATCGTGGAGAGGGGAGTTCGTAGCTCATGGGTGACATCTGCCAACAACGCTCGCCGCCGCTGCTCGGTCTGCTCCAGCGCATCTGCTAAATGATTGATGTTGCGGTTGAGTTCGGAAAGTTCCCCTTCGGCATTGATCATCGTGCGCTCACGGTAGAACCCCTGCGCCAATCGCTGGCTCATTGCAGAGATAGCTTGGAGTGGCTCAACAATGCGACGCGAGATGAACAGACTCATCAATACCGCTGTTGCTAGGGCAACAACAGCAGATACGATAATCGCCTCCTGCACGGCAATCTGGAACCGTTCAAGCATCATCTCTTTGACCATTGGTTCAGGCTGCCATCCAGCGGATTCTTCCATCGTTACCCCTGGATAAAAAGGGACTCCTTGATCAAGCACAACACTGGCAATAACGTTTGCTGTGCTCAGGAGGGCAACCACTGCAACAGTGATAATGACCAAATGTGACACAAACAACTTCCAGTGAAGTTGATGGTACCACTTGGTTTTCATACGTTACTTTCCTACAAATTTGTAGCCAACCCCACGCACGGTTTGGATGAGAGATGCCTCGGCAGGGTTGTCTTCAAGTTTGCGGCGTAGGGTACCCACATGTACATCTACTACCCGATCTATGCCGTCAAAGTCATCTCCCCAAACTAATTGCAACAGTTCTTCACGGGTGAAAACCCGTCCGGGGTGGCAGGCGAGGGTGTAAAAGAGGTCAAACTCACGGGGAGTCAGTTCAATGAGCGTATCACCACAACGGACTTCGCGCCGTTCCGGGTCTATAGTGACACACTCAAACTGGAGCACAGGACGCTTTTTTTGATTGGGTTCTGTCCCTTTGCTTTTGCGGCGCAAGATAGCCTTGACCCGTGCCACGAGTTCACGAGGGCTAAAGGGTTTCGTTACATAATCATCTGCCCCAACAGAGAGTCCAATCAGTTTGTCTACTTCATCGGTTCGAGCACTTAACATTAACACGTAAGGGGAGATGTCTTGGCTCAACATGCGGCAAATCTCAATACCATCTAAGCCTGGGAGCATAACATCAAGGACGATAAGGTCTGGACGTACTCTACGAGCTACGTCTAGCGCGGTGGGTCCATCATAGGCACGGTGAACATCATAGCCACCAGCACTGAGATAACTGCCAACGAGATCAACGATAGGTTGTTCATCATCCACGACTAGGATTGTTGATGTTTCCAAATGCTACTACCTCTCTGGTTTGTAACGCCTTTGTTTGTAACTCTATTGTAACTGCATTTATCAAAATGGGCAACTCTTGGTGGGGCTGCTTTGTGGTAGAACTCTATGATACCACATTTTGCATGGGGTATCGCACGGGCAAATTTTTTATTTCCCCCTCCCCCCGTTCCCATCCCAGGGCGAGGGGGGGGAATACCTGCCTGGTGAGCCGTAGCAATGCAACGGCTATACCCTATCCTGGTAAGCCCTTGCTCCTTCCCCAAAACCCAAAGACCAATTGCCACCGGCATTGAATATTTAGAGAATTGTCACCCACATATGCTAGGGTTTCTGGTACCATAGTAGGGAAGGACATCTGCCACTACCGGCATTTGTAGAACAAACGTAACGTATGGAGGTATCGTGATGACGACAGTTGATAACTATTTTTGGTATACTTGGCGTATGGTTAGACTAGGGGGGCTTTTGCTGATCATGTGGGCTATAGCCACAATGATTGCCCCTTCCCCACTGTTGGCAATAACCCAACCCCAAGACGACCAAGACCCTGCTCGTATCTCCCTGATTATCAGACCAGAGCCATCTATTCAGGTCACACCAGGCGGTATCATCACCTACACTATCACCGCAAAGAACACCGGCGAACGATCTGCCTCAATGGTTCGGGCGTGGATAGACTACGACCCAAATGTGCTGACTATTCTCGATACGACCTTTGTGCGCGATAGCGACTGGGTGAGCAAGGCAACCCCTGGCTATATTCGCCTAGAATTTGCTATCGTGGGGAAGGACAAAACCCACTCGGCAACGATGCGGGTGCGGGTAGCCGAGCACATTCCCCCTGGTACCGTCATCAATATGTGGGCAGGGTATGAATGGAAGGATGGAGATCGCTATGCCCAGGAAAATATGAGCAATGCTGCCCCTGTATTGGTTGGCGATGCGGTTATCACAAGCCCCTGGGTATGGATGGGCGGAGAGCCGTTTGAGGGCGAGCAAGGGACTACGTTTAGCTTTTCCAGTGATCGGTTTGTTCCCGGCGAACGTATCAAGGTCTGGGTACAATCGTGGCGGGGAATAGAACGCAAACAAAGCCTCGACAGCCGCGCCGATGGGCAAGGGCGATTTTGGATACATATGCCAGCAGCGGACATGCTTCCTGGGTACTACCAGATTATCGTACAGGGAGAGCGTAGCGAGCTTATGGCAGGCAAGGTCTTTGTTGTCAAGCCTTGATAAGTATGACACCGGGTTATGGTAAAGTCCTAACCCCTCGCCCTCGAATGGGAACGGGGGCAGGGGGGAGCGGGTCTTTGAAGCGCAAAGCGCAAAGCGCAAAACGTGGAGAGCCGTTGTAAGCAATGGTTTGCCGGGTAGCCCCCATCCCCTCGCCTTTTCCCCCGTCACACGAGCCGCGAGGGTCAACGAGCGGATGGTACGGGAGCGGGAGCATCCCCGCTGCTTGTAAGCCACTGCTACCTGTGATACACTGGCTTTTGTCGTAAACTGGAAATTTTCATCTGGCAATATGCCGCAGAAATAGTAACCTTATGAAATTACGAGATACCATTGATCACGCCCGTACTCATCACTTCTTGACAGAGATAGAATCTCCTGTAGAGGTCAACTTAGAGATAGCCCGTATTATCAGGAAAAACGATGGTCGCGCCATCTTCTTTCAGGATATTGACCGGTATCCAGGCTGGCGTATGGTTTCCGGTATAGCATCCAATCGCCGCTACTACGCAGAAGCCCTCGGTGTCCCCATACCACAGCTTATCCCAACCCTAGCAGATGCCCTAGATAACCCCGTTGCGCCAAGTGTTGTCACCGATGCCCCCTGCCAAGAGGTGGTGGAGCCTGATGTAGACCTAGAGCGTATCCCCATGCTGCGCCACTTTCCCAACGATGGCGGATACTACATCACCGCTGGCATCCTCATTGTAGACGACCCGGAGCAGGGACCAAATGTCTGCTTTCATCGCTTGATGCGGCTTGACAAGCAACGGTTTTCGGCTCGTATTGTTGAGCGGCGCGGCACGGATACCGCCCTCGGCAGAGCATCAGAGGACATCCCGGTAGCCATCTGCATTGGCAACTCCATACCCGCCCTGCTTGCTGGCTCTATGTCGCCCCCACCAAACGTAGATGAGCTCGCCGTGGCAAACGCGCTTGCCCCAACGCCTGTTGTGCGTTGCAAGACGGTACCGCTCTATGTCCCTGCCGACTGTGAAGTGGTGTTGGAAGGACGGCTTTGTCATCGGCAGGAAACCGAAGGTCCCTTTGTAGACCTTACCGAAACGATGGACTTTGTTCGTCAGCAGCCTGTCGTTGAGATAAGCTGTATTACTCATCGGCATGATCCCATCTACCAAGCCCTGCTCCCCGGCAGGCTAGAACACAAACTGCTGATGGGGATGCCCAAAGAGCCAACGATTTTTAGTGCAGTTAATCAGGTATGCCGTTGTACCAATGTAGCGATAACGTTTGGCGGTGCCAGTTGGCTACATGCGATAGTCCAAATAGACAAACAGGCAGAGGATGATGGTATTCGCGCTTGTGAAGCGGCGTTTCGGGGGCATGGCTCCCTCAAGCATGTGGTGGTGGTAGATACGGACATCGACATCTATAACCCGCACGAGATAGAATGGGCAATCGCCACGCGGTTTCAGGCAGACCGTGATTTGCTGGTGCTCAAAGATCAACCCGGTAGTAGCCTTGACCCTTCTGGTGTGCATGAGCCAGGCAAAAAAGCTCGCACTGCTAAGATGGGCTTGGATGCGACTATTCCCTGGGGGGGAGATACCTCGATATTTGTGAAGGTGCCATATGAAATTAACTGACGAAGAACAGGCAATGCTCGCTGGTGAGATGGGGCGCGGGGTACAAAAGGCTATGGAGATTATTACTGCGCTTGGCAAGATATACGGCGCAGCCGATCTTGTGCCTGTCACCAGTGTGCAGGTTGCAGGGGTGAGCTACAAAAATCTGGGTGATGCGGGGTTGGAGTTTCTCACCGAATGGCGCGAGCAAGGGGCAGAGGTGCGCGTTCCCACCCGCCTGAACCCGGCGGGATTGGATATGGAGCAGTGGGAGAAGCTCGGCTTTGACCCGGAGTTTGCCGACAAGCAGCAGCGGGTTATCCAAGCGTTTGCGGCTATGGGCATCCACGCCACCTGCACCTGCACTCCCTACTACCTAGACCGCCATGTACCACAGCTTGGCGACCACATCGCATGGGCAGAGTCGAGCGCAGTCAGCTATGCCAACAGCATCTTGGGCGCACGGACCAACCGCGAAGGCGGACCGGGGGCATTGGCGGCGGCTATCAGCGGACGCACTGCTCGCTTTGGGCTGCACCTAGAGGAAAATCGACGGGCGCAGCTTGTCGTAGACGTGCGCTGCAAGGTAGAGTCTTTCTCTGACTTTGGGGCGTTGGGGACGATAGTTGGCAAGATTGCCCGTAATCGCATACCCTACTTTCGCAACCTGCTCGATGGCGCACCGGCTATTGGTAATCAGCTGCAAGCCCCGGAAGATGAACTCTCGCCAGACCTGCACCCGGCAACAGATATGCTCAAAGCGTTGGGGGCTGCAATGGCTGCCAGCGGTGCTGTCCCGCTGTACCACATTCACGGTGTCACGCCTGAAGCATCTGACAAGTCCATTATGCACCCTGATGCAGAACACATCATCATCAACAGTTTGGATGAGGGCTATGCTGCGTTGAATAGCGATAGTGGTACTGAGATAGACCTGGTATGGTTTGGGTGTCCGCATGCTTCGCTCCAAGAGCTACGAAACATCTTAAACTTGCTCAATGGGCGCAAGGCGAAAGTACCCGTTTGGGTAACGATGGCGCGAGTGTTGCGGGAAGAGGCAGCCCGGCGGGGTATGGTTGCCGAGCTAGAGTTGCTAGGGGGCAAGGTAGTAGCAGATACCTGCCTAGTCGTTGCCCCAATGAAGCATCTCGGCTATAAGCGCATAGCCACTGCTTCAAGCAAGGGAGCCTATTACACCCCCTCTCATTCTGGTTTGGCGATACGCTATGGGACGCTAGAAGCGTGTGTAGACGCGGCGGTATCGGGCAGGTGGGGGTTAGTGTAGGCAGCGAAGCGCAGGTTGCCCCTATCCCCTGCTCTCAGAGGGCGAAGGTGAGCCGTAAATGCACGGGTCGCTTACGCTTCCCGCTCGTCTTGTGGTAGGGGAAGGGGCAGGGGATGGGAGCTATTTTCAAGCGAGAGCCGGGGCATACGCTGGCTCTATAACCATAGGACTACCCCGAAAAGTTCCCCCTTGGTGGGGGCAGGAGCAGAGGACACCAAAACAAATGAATCACCCACGCATCGCCTACTGTTCACCCGTCAATCCTGCTCCATCGGGTATATCTGACTACAGCGAAGAACTCTTGCCCTACCTAGCCCAGTATGCTGACATTACCCTATATGTAGAAGATGGACTGCGCCCAAGCAACCCTATGCTCACCCATATGCTTGATGTTCAGCCTATTCGCAAGCTCGAACGTGCCCATAACAAATGGCGGTATGATGCTATACTCTACCATATTGGCAATAGCCCGGCACATGCGGGTATCTGGAGTATGGCGCAGCGGGTGCCGGGAGTAGTGGTGATGCATGACTTTGTGTTGCACCATTTTATGCTCTGGTATGCTGCCAATGTACAACACAATACAGAGGCTTATGTTCAAGAAATGATAGCTCGCTATGGTGAGGATGGCACACATGTGGCACAGTTGATGCTACGCGGACGTTTCACCGAAGCAGCTTTTGATTTCCCTTGCAGTGAGCAGGTGATAGCCGCTGCCTATGGGGTCATTACCCATAGTCATTATGTGCGCGAACGGGTGGCAGCATTGCGCCCAATGCTGCCCATTGGTATAGTGCCGATGGGGGTACCCCTGCTACCGTTGGGAGAACGCACCGCAGCACGACAGCATCTAGGGTTGCCCTATGATGCCCTCATCCTTGCCAGCTTTGGGCATATCAACGCTTACAAGCGAGTGGAGTCAGTGTTGCGGGCGTTGGTGACGCTCCGCAAGGAATATCCCAACATTCGCTACCTCTTGGTGGGGAGTGTTTCGCCAAACTACGATATACAGGGTGTTATTCACCGTATGGGTCTACAAGAGGTGGTGCAGATTACCGGCTATGTCCCCCGGAGCAGCTTTGAGGAGTACGTTACTGCTACGGATATATGCATCAACCTGCGCCACCCGACTGCTGGAGAAACGAGTGCTAGTCTGTTGCGTTTGCTTGGGGCAGGTCGCCCAACGCTCGTCAGTGCTACCGGTGCGTTCACCGAGCTACCGCCAGATGTAGCAGCACAGGTGCCGACGGGCATGTGCGAGCAAGAACTTTTGCTTGCCTATTGCCGCTTGCTTGCTTCACGCCCGGAGGTCGCCGCCGCGCTTGGCACCCAAGCCCATACTTATGTCGCAGAGCACCACACGCTGCAGCGTTCGGCACAGATGTATGCGTTCTTTTTGGCACGGCTTTACCGTTGGGATGCGGTTGTTCGTCTGCACACAGACCCACTCTGGTACCCTGCTGCCGCAGCAGATGAGCCACATTCGTCTGTTGCCCCTGCGTTGCCCCCGGCTTCATCCCCGCTGCAAAATACCCCGCGATTGCCTGCTGTTGATTTGCCTTTTGATTTGGCTGGCTTATCGCTCGGCGATATTGCCCAACGACTCGTTGCAATGGGTATCACCGAACATGACGATCTGCTCATAAGCGTAGCAGAGCAAATGTATGCACTTCAGACGAATCAGACGAAGCATAAGCGAAAAGGATAGGGCATATGCACAGATTGATTACGCTCTTGTGGAACAGCGAAGAGCGGCGGTTGCGAGCGTTTTGGCGGTTGCTTGCCGCAATCCCCACGCTTATTGTGGTCTCCCTATTAGTCGCGCTTGTTACCGTCTTTACCATCCCAAACCGTGCCGAAACGTTACTGAGCATAACGGGCAGTTTGCTGCTGACGTTGGTTATTACGGTGTTGTGGGTTGGTATAAATGGGCTGTTGCTAGATCGACGGTATTTGGCTGACTATGGGTTTCACCTCTCTCGCCGTTGGTGGCTTGATCTGGGTTTTGGTCTAGCATTGGGGGCAGCATTGATGGCGGGAGTCTTCCTGCTGGAGCTTGCGCTTGGTTGGATAAGCATCGTTGATACCTTTCGTAAAGCCCACCCAGACCAGTCCTTTGGGCAAAATCTGCTCACCCCGCTAGTCATTTTCCTGTGTGTGGGCATCTATGAAGAGTTGATGCTGCGCGGCTATCTGTTGCCCAATATTGCCGAGGGGTTGAACAGACCGCCATTTGGCCCACGCGGGGCGATTCTGGTGGCGTGGCTCGTTACCTCGGTGCTGTTTGGCTTTGCCCATATGCTCAACCCAAATACAACGCTGATTAGCACGATTAACCTCATCCTAGCGGGGGTCTTTCTTGGTTTAGGCTATGTACTCACGGGCAATCTTGCCATCCCGATAGGTGTACACATTACCTGGAATCTGTTTCAGGGGTCAGTGTTTGGCTTCCCCGTGAGTGGGCAGGATTTCACCCAAACGACAGTCTTCATGATTGAGCAAGCAGGACCACCCCTTTGGACAGGCGGGGCGTTTGGTCCAGAGGCAGGCTTGATAGGACTTGTGGCGATGTTGGTAGGCTGTGGGGGGATTGCGTTGTGGGCGCGGCTCATGGATATGGACGGGCGAGTTGCGCTGCGGGAGTCGCTGGCGGAGTATCGCCCCCGTCCGCCGCTCTTCCCCAAAAAAGATGATGACGAAGATGCATGATGAGGAGGATTAGCCGGGGATGGGGGCTGCCCGGTGAGACATTGCAAGCAACGGCTCTACAACGGAGATTACCCCCGCCAAAGGGGGTAAGGGAAGCTATCTGTTGGATCATAGGCAGTCGCCGAAAACTCTACCGCCTGCGTGTCTTCAAGTGGTAGCAGCGCATGGGCTACCATTGGGGGTATCTCCAACAGGGTGCCGGTCTCTAGGATATGCTCCTCTTGGATTCCTTGCGTGATGTCTGCAAAGAACGCCTGTAGTCTGCCTGTGATAACATAGAGATACTCGTATTTCTGCTGATGGTAGTGATTACCACGGGCTTGCTTTGTTGCGGCAACAAACGCTAGGTAGGCTAGATAGCGAAACTCCTGGTCGCGTACAATCTGGGCTATTTCCCCCGCCGGGGTCATAATCCTCCCGCCATTGGCAATAGGTTGCGCCAACGGCAACGTATAGGTAGCAAAGGGGGTTATGGTTATTCCAATATGCATAGTCTTATCTCCTGCCTTATCTTCATTATTGAATATCTATCGTTGAATCTTCTGGGTCATGGTAACGTCCAAGTTGCCCCTATCCCTTGCTTTCAAGGGAATCTTACCATGTTATTACCCCTTTCCCCCTGCCCCCGCTCCCATCCCAGGGCGAGGGGGAGCCGAACATTGGGCGCACCGCCGTGCGCCCCTACACCCGCATACAACCACAGGGGGTAGGGGATGGGGGGCTGCCCGGAACGACCCGCTCCCCCAACCAATGTAGGAGCTTGTCTAAAATGGTAGGGCATGCTACACTACGAACCACAAACTACGGGCATGCACAAATGCCTTCGCCAATAGAAAAACCAACCAACAACCATATTTGAGGATTATGCAAGACTATTACGAAATACTTCAGGTACACCCAAAAGCCGATCATGAGACCATCCAAGCAGCGTATGCGCGACTAGCGGAACGGTATGACCTATCACGGTTAGATGGTGCTGCCGATGAACTGGTCACAATTGCCCAACAGCGGCGTGAAGAGGTAGACCAAGCCTTTGCCGTACTGGGTGATGCAGAGCGGCGGGCTGCCTACGACCAAGAACAGTACCATGCTGCCGCACCTCCCCCTACCACCCTATCAGCAGGACAAGCTACGGGGTCTGCTGATGACCTAGACGACCTAGATTACTTGACTGAGGATGACCTGTTTGATTACCGTCCGCTGCCGCCAGCAAACCAACAAGAGCGACCAAGTGACTTCAATACGCAGCCGATGTTGACGGTAAATGAGATCGTCAAAATGCAAAAACGACAATCGCGCCGATCATCCTTCTGGTCTAGCCCGGCAACAGTGGCAGCTATTATGACCTTTGTCATTGGATTTTCTAGCCTGTTGTTGACCGGCGGGGGTATCACCGCCATGCATCCCCCCGTTCCCAACCAAGAAACGCAACAGGCAATGATGCAGGGGCAGCAGGGGCAGCAGGGGCAAACACCAGGTATGGATATGCCTTCGTCTGATCAATTGACGAGCCAGTTTGAAGACCAGATTGTGCTGGCAAAACAGGCGGCAAATGAAGCCCCCGATAATCCCAATGCATGGATTAGTCTTGGCAATACGCTGTATGACAGTGTGCAGATTGTCTATGAGCATATGCCCGACAGTGAAGCCTACCGTGAGTTGCTCCCCCGATGGCTTGAAGCAAGCGAAGCCTATGAAAAAGCCCTTGAGCTAGACCCCGACAATGCAGTAGTGCGCTCTGATATGGCTATCAGCCTGTGTAACTATGGGGTGGGCAACCGCAATGAAGAGTATATAGCGCAGGGGTTAGCGCAGGCGCAACAAGCCTTTGCCGATGGTCCCGAAGAGGGGCGAGTATTGCTCAATCTTGGCACCTGTTTGGTCAGCGTCAACCCACCAAAGACCGATGAAGCCCTCAAGCACTGGCGCAAGATACTGCTGTTGCCAGAAACTGAGCAGGGCGTTGTTGTGCAGGCACAGCGCATGCTGGCGCGATATGAGGAGCAATAGCTTATGTCCCCTTCCCCATTTACTGTCGTCAAGGTCAGCGGACGCGAGCTAGACGACCCGGTGTTTTTGTCTGGGTTGTGCCATGCGTTGGCAGTGCTAGATCGGCAATTGGTGCTCGTCCACGGTGGCGGCAAGGAGATCACCGCAGCAATGGAGCGATTTGGGCTAGAGTCCCATTTTGTCGAGGGGCTACGGATAACCCCACCAGAGAGCATGGCGGTAATGGAGATGGTCGTCTGTGGGGCTATCAACAAGCGGCTGGTGGCAAAACTCGTTGTAGAGGGGAGGCAAGCCATTGGGTTAAGTGGCGTAGACCTGGGGCTGCTGCGCTGTGAACCCTACCGTCCAAATGGGCTAGACCTGGGGCGTGTGGGAATAGTCACGCAGGTAGACATTGCGTTGCTGCATACAATAATGAGCATGGGGTGGCTACCGGTGCTGGCTCCAGTAGCACTTGGACAGGATGATGGACTTTCCTACAATGTCAATGCCGACCATATGGCGTTGGCTATAGCAACGGCTCTCACCCGGACCATAGCCCAAACGGAATTGGTCTTTGTGAGCAATGTACCGGGTGTGCTGATTGACCAGCAGATAGTTGCCCAGATGACCGCAGCAGATATTGAGCGTGGGATAGAGTCTGGCTCCATCACCGATGGGATGATACCAAAGGTACGCTCAGCACTGCATGCACTAGATGCGGGGGTAGCCTCGGTACGCATCACGAACCTTGAGGGAATCGCAAATGGCGGCACCCGTATCATCTAACACCGGTGATATATTTCGTCATCTCAGTGTAGCACAACGAGCAACTATTGAAGCGCACATGTCTTGGATAGCCTATCCAGAGGGTGCCATTATCCATACCCCCTACAACCAACAACACGCTTTGTTTCTCCTCCAAACAGGTAAAGTACAAGTCTACAAATGCACCACTGAAGTTCGCATCCTGCAGCTTTTTGTATTGGAGCCTGTGACGCTCTTTGGTGAGATGACGATGTTTGGGCAGTGGAGTAGCTTTGCCCGTGCCGTAACGCGATGTGTTGTGGGGCGTATGGAACATACGATGCTGCGAGAAATGATAGCCCAATCACCTGGCTTAGCCCTCGATGTCATGCAGATGATGGGACAGCGATTGCGGGAGATGGAGAATAAGTTGGTTGATTTAGCCTTTAAGCATGTGCCGCAGCGGTTGGCTACGGTGCTGATCAACCTAGCGGGGGGTATGACTGATTCGCCATCGTCGACAGTTGAGCCATTGGTGGTGCGCCGCTATACCCACCAGCAACTTGCCGAGATGATTGGCTCCTATCGGGAAACTGTCACCAAGATTATTGGGGAGTTTCGGGACGCGGGGTTGATACGGGTTGAGAATGATGTTATCTACCTGACAGATTTGGCAGCATTGTTGGAGTTGGTGCAGGGGTAAAGGTCTTTCAGGGGCAGGGATGGCAGGGGTCAGATCCCATCCCCTGCCCTTTCCCCTACTACGCGGGAGCAGGGGGATGGGCAAGGAGAGAGCAGGTCTGGTCATTGCTGCTTAGAGCGTAATCCCTAGCTCTTCTAGCTTGGGCTTGAGGAGCTCTTCGGCTTTGCAGAGGCGTAATCGTTCTGCAATATACGCCCGATCTAGCGTAGCAAGCTGGCGTTGGGCAACAGAGGTAGCATCGTCGGTATCCTTTTGCTGCTGTTCAGGTCCACGGTCCATAAGGAGCTTGTGGATAAGCACATCTTCTGGAGCCAGCATCGACACCCGTGAGCCAAGTAATGGCATACGGCGCAGATGGTCAACCATCTGCTCATCCAACTTTATGGTATAGGTCTTGCTATTGCGTCGCACACTAAGATCATCGCAAAGGTTAATACCACTCCACATGATCCTGCGTCCATCAAATTGGACGACTCGTTTTGCCGCTTTCATCGTTTGCGAAACGGTGCTGAGTGTCCCTGGGGGGATAACAATATCGATATTTCGGATGGGGCGGCGATTGCCATAGACATGGGCAGCAGAACCGCCATAGATGCCCCACGACATATTGATAGAGTCTAGCAAGCGTTGAATGATACCAAGATTACCGGCGATTAAAGACATAATATACTTACTCCTGCCTAATTCGGCGTTACTAGTGCTATTCAGACCTGCAGCGTTCGTCCACAATCTGGGCAGTGGTCATAGTCCATAGGCATAGCCTTCTCCACTATGGGGGTTCCTAACGGTTTTGTCCACGATTGTGCTGAGGGGCACGCTTACGCCGAGGTTTCGCAGGAATCTTCTCCCCTAACGCTTTGATTTGCGGTGCGGCGTTTTTGCATTCTCCGTGGGTTAGGCGAGTCGTCAACTCGTCAACTTGTTGGGTCAGTACCGCATTTTCTGCCCGTAACTGCTGAATGATTTGCAGAGCTTCTTGTAGCGTTGTTGGCATGCCACAAGTATACCACAGTGGTCTCCAGAGAGCAAAAAACGAGGGGGTTGGAGAAACACCGGGCGGCTCCCCCTCGCCGCTTGTCAGATCATCAAACCGTCTGCCATCTTTGCTAACCATCACCAAATAATCGGCACCACTCCCGCACTAAAGCCTGCTGCTCCCCCTACCAACAGTATCTTGTCGCCTGGCTGAATACGCCCTTCTTCTAGGGCAATACTCAGCGCAATGGGCATACTTGCCGCTGCGGTATTGCCCACCTTATCCAATGTCATAACCCACCGTTCTAGCGGATAGTCGGTCTTCTTGCTGATAAGTTCAATAACCCGCCGTGATACCTGATGGGGAATAACCAACGCGACATCTCGTGCCATATCCCACCCTAGCTCCTCGTTCACCTGCCGCAGCAACGGGGGGATGGCATTGACTGCCAATGCCTGCATCTTCTTACTTTCGCTCTCAAAATACATCTTTGAGGTATCATGACGCATAAGTGTACCACCAGACAGCATTGTAGAGAGCCGCCACTGGCTACCATCGGAGACAAACCGACCCGGCAGAATACCGCGCCCCACCTCATCCGATGCTGCGACCACACACGCCCCCCCCCCATCACCAAGCGTCAACCCGGCAAATTTGAGGTACAGGTCTTTGGCATCATCAATGTGCCAGTTAATGCTAGGAGAAAGCACCTCACCAGTCGTCACGAGCACCCGCCTAGCCCTTCCCGTTTGCACAAACGCCTGGGCAATATCCAGCGCATTAAGGAAGCTATTACAGGCATTTTTTACATCAAAGACCGAGGCGTTGGTACAGCCAAGTTTTTCTTGTACAATGTTAGCCGTTGCAGGTTCGGTAATGTCGTCAGAGGCAGCGGCAAAGATGACCATATCCATATCCTGTGGGACAAGGTGCGCGTTGGCTAGGGCATCTTTCCCTGCCAATGCTGCCATATCCGAGGAGCACCCGTTCTCACTGTAGTAGCGATGGGCAACCCCACTCAACCGTTCTATCAAGCTGACGGGCATACGAAAGCCATTTTCGGCACTTACCCGTGCGGCTACATCGGTTGAGGAAACCGACTGCTCAGGGAGATAGCGTCCCACCCCCGCTATGACAACCGACCCAGGAGTTTTCCATGTCATACGCCAATCACTTTCCACGTCAGTGCTGTTCTGCTTGGTATTGTACGCTATTTTTAAGGCAAAGGTCCCATATTAGCGGCGTATTGCCACCAATGTAATGTCATCGTGTTGCTTTGCGCCCTGGGTGAAATCCGTTAGTACCTGTTGTAGATGCTCAATCATCGCTTCAGAGCTGGTTGTGGGGCCGTCTTTGACGGTTTGCTCAAATCGTTCAAACCCAAACATTTCGCCTGTGTGCTGCATAGCCTCGACAACCCCATCACTACACATAATAATCATATCCCCTTCCTCAAGTACTAGCGAAACATGTTGGTATTCTGCCTCATTGCCAAGCCCAACCCCAAGCGGCAGCCCATAGGCTTGCACCCATTGAATGGAGCCATCGGCATGGCGTAGCAGCGGCATAATGCAGCCGGCATTAAACGAGCGCAAAATGGCTGTGGGTTGTTGATTATCAGACGTTAGGCAGGTAATTTCTACATAGGCAAGCGCACAATTTTGTCGCGTGGTGAGGGTGTAGGGAGATATTGCTTCGTCTAGCTCCCCCAAGAACTGGTTGAGCGAATAGGCTTGCGTCATCAGGTCAGAGAGTATCTCACTAAATGAGAAGGCTTGGGTAATAATAATCTTGAAGGAAACCAGGCTTACTGCCATAAGCAGGGCGGCGGGCATCCCCTTGCCAGAGACATCCCCCACAGCAAATGAATACCGCCGTTCTTTCTCTTCGTCATGGTCAAAGAAGTGGTAGGTATAGAAATCTCCGCCTACATCATACGCCGGGGCGCAGAAGCAAAAGACATCTAGGTCTGCAAAGTTGGGGGTTTGTGGTGGGAGTAGGTTTTGCTGGATACGACGGGCGACATTGAGCTCATCTTGCAGATGTTCATTTAGGGATTTGAGATGTTGATATGCCGTCTGGAGTTCTGACTCCATCTGCTTGCGTTCGGTAATATCCTCTTTTACGGCGACAAAGTGGGTAATGGAGCCTTCCGCATCAAAGATGG
>CAZLKK010000062.1:14569-15521 GCA_964559995.1 uncultured Chloroflexaceae bacterium | reverse complement strand
GTAGGGGCGCACGGTGGTGCGCCCCATGTGGTGACTCCCCCTAGCCCTGGGATGGGAGCGGGGGGAGCGGGGGAGCGGGGAATACAATAGACCCGATGCAATAGCTCTACAACCAGACGACCCTACGCAGGATATTTCCCCTCTTTGTCAGCATCGGGGAGCTTCTTTTTCTTGTCTTTCTTCTGGCTCAAAAAATAGGTTAATGTAGCAATAACCGCAGCAATAGCCCCCCCATAGTTGAGCAGGTCTTTTTCCCCATCCCAAGAGAGGGCTTGACCAAGAAAAACAACACTCAACACGACAATCACGACCCCAACGAGTTTGTCTTTGAGCATATCAATGTCGGTAATCACCAACCAATCTGGGAGATCAACATCACTGATAAATAGCTCATATAGTCCAGCCGCAATAATGTAGAGGACGGTACTGAGCAGGAATAAGTCCACCAACTCGATAAAGGCGAGCAGCATCTTCTTGGCACCTTTGGCAGTAATTTCGTGGCTAAAGCTATCAGTCACAACCTGAAAGGTAACGACTCCTCCATAGATGAGCAACGATGTAGACGCAATAATGATACAAATAACCGCTATAATAGTAAGGTAGCGAAGTGCTGCGAGTATACGGCTTGGCATAGTCACCTGAAAACCTCCATAAAAACCATTTCTAAAGATCGGGAGCGTTGGTATCTGAAGGCGGTACCCCCGCCTCGTATCGTTCATTATAGCAGATTTTACAGACACCTGGGTATGTCTATCTCAAGCGGACAAGGCGATGGCAAAGTCGCACAATCAAAGCCATTTTGCCCTTCTTACCCACCCCCTGCCCCCGCTCCCAGATGGCGCGATGTGCTAGTGCATGAGTAAAGCAAAGACCAAACCAGTTAGCATACGATAGCCTAAATGGTAGCGTAGAGCAGCACAGAATACAAGCGTTGGGTGACACACCATCGGCA
>CAZLKK010000062.1:0-14559 GCA_964559995.1 uncultured Chloroflexaceae bacterium | reverse complement strand
CAAAGCGCGGGAAGCCCGTAAAGCCCACCAACTTTAGCGGTGGGCTTTACGGGCTATCTTTTGTAACATTTGTAACATATTGAGGGAACTTTCGTTATCATGAGTACGTTATACTTAATAGCACTCCACTGTCAAAAATATTGACATAGGAGAAGCATCGGTTTAGCTTTTTGTCAGTAATAGGTCTCTTGTGGTATAATGTCGTGCTTGTTGTTTTAGCATTAGATAGCGAAATGTAGTTCTTACAGAGAGATAAGAGAGCGATAAGGATAGGTGTTCACTTGTACAGGCAACCCGAGAGCCGCAAGGGGCATTAGGCGGATTTTTATCCACTTGATCATAATCGCGGTTTAGGTGATAGGCTTATCTACTGAACACGTACGAGCAAAGGAGTTGTTTTATGGTTAGTACAATTGGGGGATGGGTAGCAGTGGTGTTAGTGATGAGCGTTTGGGTTCTGGTTATTTGGAGTATCCGTGATGTCTGGTCTCTTCTTCAAGATGTCTACCATTCCTTTACTGTTAAACGTGAATTTGATGCATATGCTCATGCCAGGCGATCTCACCTGTATAAATGATCTATGATGATACGATAGCCGCTATAGCTACCCCCCCAGGTATCGGTGGGGTGGGGATCATTCGTATCAGTGGTCGTGATGCGGTTGCGCTGACGACATCCCTATTTCGCCCACGCCGTGCTGGTCCATTGCGCTCGCATACCGTGCGTTATGGACATATCCACAACCCAGTCAATGATGCCCTTATAGATGAGGTGCTTGTGACCTTTATGCAGGCTCCATACTCCTTCACACGAGAGGATGTTGTGGAGATTTCTTGTCACGGGGGACCGCTTCCCCTTCAGCGTATGTTGCACCTCATCCTCCAAGCAGGAGCTCGCCTAGCAAATCCTGGCGAGTTTACCATGCGGGCTTTTCTCAATGGACGTATTGACCTGACCCAAGCAGAAGCAACCCTAGACGTTATCCAAGCACAAACCGAAATAGGATTGGCGTTGGCACACGAACAGCTTGGTGGTTGGCTGGCGCAGGAAGTGCGCCGTATTCGCACTACCCTGCTTGAGGTATTGGCATACCTTACTGCGACCATAGACTTTCCCGAAGACGAGGTTGAACCCCAAGATATTCTCCCAGCACTCCAGACAAGCAAGCAAGCGATTGGACACCTGCTTGCCACTGCCAGCCAGGGTATAGTCTATCGGCAGGGGGTGCGGGCAGTGTTTGTTGGTCGTCCTAATGTGGGCAAATCCAGTTTGCTCAATACGCTGCTCCGCTCCAACCGCGCTATTGTTACCCCCATACCCGGTACGACCCGTGATACCCTAGAGGAAACGGCAAATATACAAGGCATACCAGTGGTCTTGGTAGATACAGCGGGTATGACCGAAAGTGCTGACCCGGTAGAGCGACTCGGCGTTGAGCGTAGCCGTGCTGCCCTAGCCACTGCTGACCTAGCCCTGCTCGTGCTTGATAGCCAATACCCGGTGGGTAATGATGATGCGTTGATTGCCCAATTGACAGTTGGGAAGCCTACGGTGATTATCTGGAACAAAGCTGATATGGCGTATGCAACGCTTGATACCCCGCTCCCCATTGACCATCCCCATGTGCTAGGGCAGGTGGCTACCTCTACCGTGACCGGGGCAGGAATAGATGACCTTGCAGCCTGCATGCGTGAAACGCTCGTTGGTCAGGATGCTGTCGCGCCAAGTGGAGCGCATCTTATCACCAACCCTCGCCACCGTGATACGCTAGATCGGGCGGCACAAGGGATGCAAGCTGCTCTTGCTAGTTATGAACAGGGGGTGCCGATGGACTTACTAGCGGGAGATATAACAGCGGCTATCCACGCGCTTGGCGAGATAACCGGTGAAACGGTGACTGAAGATTTGCTCAATACGATTTTTAGCCGGTTCTGTATTGGAAAGTGACGTGGGGGTGAGCATATTGGATAACCAAGACAACAAGCCAGAGAGCGACAAGCGTAGTGTCCCAATAACAATACGTTTGTTTGATAGTCTGCCCTGTTGTCAGTGTGGGACACCAGCGTTTTTTGCTACGGTTGAGCGTATGCCAGCAAGGGATAGTTCTGGCTCAATAACCGGTAAATGGCTCGTTACCCCGCTGTGTGATGATTGCAAGCCAGCCGGGGTAAGTGCCTGTCTGTTGGGCAACCAGGGACATCTCTAATACAGGTAGCAAAGTCCGTTTTGCCCCCTTCCCCTACCCTTGCCCCCCTCCCCTACCTATACACATCTCCCCAACATGCGCTATAATCTGACAGGGCATGCCAAACGCGGCACCCTGAGAAAACGAAACAGACAATTGGGAGTTAGCAATTTATGGCACATTACCTCATTACCGGAGGTTCCGGGTTTTTAGGTATCAATCTTATCCGTTATCTGCTCAAGCAAGACCATACCATTACGTCACTTGACCTGGTACCTTTTGATTATGCTGATGTCAAGGACAAGATAACCGCTATTGAAGGAGACATCCGCGATAGGGCTGCGGTAGATCGTGCTATGCAGTCTGTTGACATCGTAGTGCATACGGCAGCAGCCCTCCCGCTCTACAAGGAAGAGGACATCTTTTCCACCGACATAGACGGCACGCGCAATGTGATAGACTCTGCCTATAAGCATAAGGTAGCGCGGTTTATCCACATCTCCAGCACGGCGGTGTATGGCATCCCAGACCATCACCCGCTGCTAGAAACCGACAAGCTCGATGGCGTGGGACCCTACGGCAAGGCAAAGATCAAAGCCGAAGAGATAGGCCTAGAATACCAGAAGAAGGGCATGTGTGTGCCTATCCTGCGTCCAAAATCCTTTATTGGACCAGAACGGCTCGGCGTGTTTGCGCTCTTCTACGACTGGGCAAAAGACGGCAAAAGTTTCCCGGTCATTGGAAATGGCAACAACCTCTACCAGTACCTTGACGTAGAAGACCTCTGCGAGGCTATCTACCTCACTGCCACTGGCGACAAGGAGAAGGTAAACAGTATTTTCAACATTGGGGCAAAGGAGTTTGGCACGGTGAAGGGGGATTTTCAGGCAGTGCTAGACTACGCCGGTCACGGTAAGAAGATACGCACCTTCCCGGCGATGCCGATGATCCTAACGCTGCGCGTACTAGATTTCTTCCGCCTCTCACCGCTGTATAAGTGGGTATATGAAACCGTATCCAAAGAGTCGTTTGTCTCCATAGAGAAAGCAGAAAAGGTACTTGGTTTTCGTCCCAAGTATTCCAATAAGGATGCGCTCATCCGTAACTACCAATGGTACCTTGATAATCTGTCCCAATTTGAGCAGAGCAGCGGTATCTCTCACCGAGTCCCCTGGAAGCAGGGGGTCTTGCGCTTTGCGAAGGTCTTTTTCTGAGGGAGTTCTTAGAGAGCTGTTGCATAGGGCGAGGGGGTATGAAGCATCCTTCAGCAAGGGAGCATGCTCCCTTGCTATTCTGCCCATCCCCCCGCAAGCGGGAGAAGGGAGACCGGACGGCTCGCCCTCGCCCTCTGGGAGCGGGAGCAGGGGGAAGCGGAGAATACAAAGGTAGACGTTGCCCGACAGACCTACCCCTGAAGGGAAGGGGGGATCGGGTGGAAAAGCAAGGTATCTGCCACCCCTTGCGTTCTAGGGGGATCGAAGCTATAATTGACTTGGTATTCTAGCTATGCATAGCATAGCGGATGATACAGCCCGAAAGTACTAGCAGGAAAAGGAACCAGCGATGCCACAAGCATCTACTCAACACATCCTGGAAAAAGCTGCTGCCGGTGAACGGCTCTACTATGACGAAAGTCTGCAACTCTACCGTGAAGCAGATTTGCTGGAGTTGGGGATGGCTGCCAGAGCAGCACGCCAATTGCGCGTCCCAGGACGCATCGTCACCTATCTGGTAGACCGCAATATCAACTATACCAATGTCTGTACCACCCGTTGCCAATTTTGTGGCTACCACCGCCCACCGGGACACCCAGAAGCCTATGTGTGTTCCAAAACAGATTTGGCAACCAAGATAGAAGAATTAATCGAATGGGGCGGCACCCGAATCCTCCTACAAGGCGGACACAACCCTGCCCTCACCCTGCCGTGGTATGTTGACCTGCTCAACTGGCTACGCGATACCTACCCAACTATTGAACGGGATTGCTTTAGCCCATCAGAGATAGACCACATCGCCAAAGCCAGTGGGTTGAGCACCCGTGATGTCTTGCTAGACCTCCAAGATGCTGGATTGCAGGGGCTACCCGGTAGCGGAGCAGAAGTGCTAGATGATGAAATCCGAGACCGCTTCTCCCCCCGCAAGCTCAAAACTGACGCATGGCTCAAGATTATGCGCGAAGCCCAGGAAATTGGGCTAAACACCTCAGCCACAATGGTCATTGGGCTAGACGAAACCCTAGAGCACCGCTTGCGCCATCTGCAACGCATCCGTGATTTGCAAGACTATAGCCTGCGCGAACATGGCAACGGCTTTATTGCCTTTATTTCCTGGACGATGCAATACAGCGAAACCGCTGCTCTAGGGAGCAACGGGCATAAAGAAAGCGTTACATCGCACGAATCCCTGCGCCACGCTGCCATAGCCCGTATCTTCCTAGACAACATCCTGCATCATCAAGTAAGTTGGGTCACGCAAGGTCCCAAGATAGGGCAGATTTCGCTTGAATTTGGCATGGATGATTTCGGCAGCACGATGCTCGAAGAAAATGTCGTCTCCGCCGTCAAGGGAGGGATGGCACCAAGTATGAGCGAAGCAGAAATCCATCGCTACATCTCCAACGCCAACTATATCCCCGCCAAGCGAGATACCGCCTACAACTTGGTTCACGTCTATGACTCAAGCGAGGAAGACCCCTACGCAGACATTCCAGTAACCAATGGGTCTGCCGAGTCGGTCATTCGCACAATGGAAAGGGTATCCGCCCATACCAATTGAGAACCCAAGCGCACTGGAGATGAACGCTGGTATCCTATGAACTTTGACGAAATCGCCTTTCTTCAAGCATTTGTCGCCATACCCTCGCCATCCTACCATGAGGCGCAGGTAGCCAACTTTCTCGCCACAACGATGGAGACGGTTGGTATATCTGCCCACGTAGACGAGGTAGGCAATGCCATAGGCAGTGTGGGAACAGCAGGGCCATTGGTCGTGTTGCTTGGACATATAGATACCGTCCCAGGCGACATCCCGGTGCGAATTGAGCAAGATACCCTGTATGGGCGCGGGAGTGTGGATGCAAAAGGGTCTTTTGCGACATTTGTCTGTGCTACAGCACGGGCAATAGCCCAGGGAACCCTAGCATGCCGGGTGGTGTTGATAGGCGCGGTGGAAGAGGAGGTGGCATCCTCCCGTGGCGCACGGCATATCACAGACCGCTATGCGCCAGACTATTGCGTTATTGGCGAGCCGAGCCAGTGGGACAGAATAACCCTGGGGTACAAGGGGCGACTCCTTGCCCACTATCGCCACGAACAAGCCGGCGCACACAGTGCCAGCGCAGACCAAGCTGCAGCAGAGTACGTCTGTGACTTTTGGCAAGCAGTACGTACTTGGTGCATACGCTATAATCAAAAAAAAGATCGTTTATTTGAGCAAGTGTCGCCCACACTGCATACCATACGCAATGGCAGCGATGGTTTGTATGATTGGGCAGAAGCCACTATTGGACTGAGACTCCCCGAAGCCCTGCCACCAGAACAGGTCGCAGCAACGCTGCGAGAACAGGCAGGGACAGACGGGAGCGTCAGTTTTGACGAACAGTGTCCAGCCTTTCGAAGCCAACGCACAACGAAGTTGGCAAACGGGTTTGTACGAAGTATACGGACGGTTGGCGGCAAGCCAGGATTTGTCCATAAAACGGGAACATCCGACATGAACATCGTAGGCCCAGCTTGGAATATCCCAATGGTTGCCTACGGACCAGGAGATTCCCAACTTGACCACACGCCAAACGAGCATGTAGTCCTAGACGATTATCGGCGGGCGATAGCCGTTTTGACTGGGGTTCTTGAGCACATCGCATAAGTAGGTAAAAGAAGGTAAAGAAGACTCGACAGATGGGTGAGCCTGTGTTATGCTTATAACGACTTGTATCTACAAGGAGAACGCTTTATGAGCAGCGATATGAAAAGTCTTTTAGGGCGTTTTCGCGTTCTTGAGAGCGTAGAGTTAGCTGCCGTCGTTGCTCATGACGGATTGTTGATTGAAAGTTCTGCCCTTCCAGGCGTAGATGTGGATGCCATCTGTGCTGTCGCCTCTCAGGGAATCGCTATGGCGGAAGCCCTGGGGCGCGAGATAGACAAAGGCGATGCAGCCCAGATAATCCTCGAATATGACTTCGGGGTTGCCCTGCTAGAAACGATCAATCATGAGGCGATGCTCTTATTGGTCACTGGAGCACGCGAGGAGCTTGGATACCTCCGCTTTCTCGTAGCACTCCACCGAAACGAATTGGCTGAAGCGTTAGAAGCAATTTAGCAGCGAATGTGTTATAATTGCTTCATAGGTTGAAGTTCGAGATTACGACTATGGAGACACAAGGCAGGTGACGATGGATCCACAACTCACAAGCTTGATCGTACCCACGGAAGAGATCGCGCAAATTGAGGAATGCCTGAATCACCTGGTTGAAGATACTGGCGGCAACTACTCTCTGCTTCTGGATAAGAGCGGACAGGTCATTGCTTCAGAAGGTGATGGCAGTCGTCAAGATATAACCGCCTTGGGTGCGCTAATCGCAGGGACATTCGCCTCATCACGCGAAGTTGCCAAGCTCTTGCGCGAAAAGGATTTCCGGATGCTCTTTCAGCAAGGGGTAAGAGAAAACATCTTTATTGCCCTTATTGAAGAGCAGTGGATTCTGTGTGTCATTTTTAATAAAGGCACACATATTGGCTTGGTCAAAGTCTTGACCAAAAAAGCCACTGATGAACTGGCAGCCGTGTTGGATCGAGTACGGCATCAGCACAAAGCACGAGATGAAGTCCTCGGTTCGTCTTTCCGCACCTCTATGGAAGATACGATTGATCTCTTGTTTCGTGACTGATAGCTGGAAGGGTACCGGCGTGCATAATGCCTGCCTGAAGGGGCTTGTACATGGAATGTAGGGCGTTTGCGTGTTGTCGGATGTTCGAGGCTAGATGCTGACAGGTACCGATTCATTGGCGGAAACGTAAGGATCGGGTAGTCGAATAATTCTGTTCTGGTAAAGGTATTCTGTTAGGTAGGTAAGCGGGAACATTTATGGCTCTGATCAACGTTGCAGCACGCGAGATACATTGCAAAATCGTCTATTACGGTCCTGGTATGTGTGGCAAAACAACGAACTTGCAATATATCCATGGACAGGTTCCGCGTGATGCGAAAGGTGATTTGCTCTCTATTGCAACTGAAACCGAACGCACATTGTTTTTTGATTTTCTCCCCCTCGATTTGGGGAAGGTGAGAGGGTTTCAGACGCGGTTTCACCTCTATACTGTCCCTGGACAGGTGCTCTATGAACGCACTAGGGTAGCAGTATTGAATGGTTCGGATGGGGTGGTGTTTGTTGCAGATTCTCAAAAAGATAAACTTGAGGAAAATATCAAAAGCCTGAAAGAATTGGCGGTCAATATTACCCGCCAAAATAAAAAGTTTCAGGAGTTCCCCATAGTCTTACAATACAACAAACGCGACCTCCCTACGGCGTTGCCGGTCCAAGTCTTAGACAAATACCTCAATAGTATGAATTGGACTCGGTTTGAAGCAACCGCTCCAACTGGCATGGGGGTATTTGATACATTGAAAGCTATTAGTAAGCTCGTGATTAGTAAGCTATAGCCTATGAAAGCTCTTGCGGGAGACCTTCAGGAGTTCCCCCTAACGGATATTATCCAATTGGTGGACCTCAGCAAGAAAACTGGTTCGGTGGAAATTGAAGGGTATCGTGGTTCTAAAGTCTTTAAGGGCCGCATCTACTTTCGTGACGGAAAAATTATCGGCGCTGAAATGCCCGGACACACGCCAATGGATGCGGTCTATACCTTTTTTACCCTTACGTCTGGTCCCTTCCACTTCCATGATAATGTCGTCATTAATGAACCGACGATTACCGTCAGTAATGAAGTCATTATCATGGAAGGCATTATGCGACAGGATTCGTGGCAAGAACACCAGGATGATGAAGAAACCGGTCCCTCGCTGACGATGGTCCCACGGCTTGTACCCAATCCTACTTCCGGGTCATCGGACATTAATTTGCAAGCCGAAGAATGGCGCGTCCTGACTATGGTCAATGGCAAAAATACCGTTGCCCAAATAGCCCAACGCAGTGGGCTAGGCGAAGGACGTACTGGCGAGATTATTAGCGAACTGCTGTCTAGCGGATTGATTGAAGAACGCCCTGAGTCAGAGGAGCCAGAATAGTGCGTGTCCTTATCAGTGTATCCAACAAAATAGGCTTAGAAGATTTCGTCCGCGGCTTGACTGATCTTGGCGCGTCTATTGTTTCTACGGGGAATACGCAGCGGGTGCTGGCTGAAGCTGGCTTTACCGTTGCCTCGGTACAAGAGGTCACCGGCTTTCCTGAAATCTTGGGGGGGCGCGTCAAAACGCTGCACCCTGCTATTCACGGCGGCATCCTTGCTCAGCACGACAAGCCAGAACACCAACAAGAATTGGCAGACCACCACATCAGCCGATTTGATATGGTGGTTGTCAATCTCTATCCCTTTGTGGAGACTGTCGCACGTCCTGATGTTACCCTAGCAGAAGCCCTAGAGAACATAGACATTGGCGGCGTGGCACTCATCCGGGCTGCCGCAAAGAATTACCCCTCAGTGGTTATCGTGGTAGACCCTTCGGATTATGCCACAGTGATGGCTGCCCTACGCGAGTATAATGGCGAAGTTCCCGAAGACCTGCGCCGTTGGTTGGCTGCTAAAGCCTTCTCGCACACGGCATCCTATGACACCGCTATTGCAGGGTACTTGAGTGATAGCACCGCTATGCCCCAAAAGCTGACGTTGGCGTGGGACTACGCGCAGGATATGCGCTATGGCGAAAATCCCCACCAACAAGCCGCACTGTATGGCTCGTTCTTTAGCTTCTTTGAAAAACTGCACGGGAAAGAACTTTCCTACAACAACATTGTAGATATAGCCGCTGCCCAAGCTGTCGTTGAGGAGTTTCGCCCCGAAGAGGGGGTCGCGCTCTCCATCATCAAGCACACCAATCCCTGTGGCGTGGGGGTTGGCAAGACGGCTGTTGAAGCATGGGAGCGGGCGTTTGCCACCGATAGCCAATCGGCATTTGGTGGCATTGTTGCCGTCAATGCTCCCTGCGATCTGGTATTGGCAAAAGCCATTGACGAACTATTTACCGAAGTTCTCATTGCCCCATCCTATGACGATGATGCCCTCGCACTGCTTCGCAAAAAGAAAAACCGTCGCCTCTTGCTCCTCAAGCAACCGATACGTGCAGGCAATCGCTGGATGATACGGAGTGTCCCCGGTGGGGTACTGCTCCAAGATGTGGACAACGGCTCACTAGACGATGAGTCATTTACTGTCGTGACACAGCGCACCCCCACAGACGAAGAGGTACAAGCCTTGCGCTTTGCGTGGCGGGTCGCTCGCCATGTCAAGTCTAATGCCATTGTCTATACCAGTACCGATAGAACGCTTGGTATTGGCGCAGGGCAGATGAGCCGCGTAGATAGCTCCTATATGGCAGCACACAAGGCAGAACAGGCGGGGCTATCGCTCAAGGGGTCGGTGGTTGCCAGTGATGCCATGTTCCCCTTTGCCGATGGGGTAGAAGTTGCTCTCCAGGTGGGCGCAACGGCTATTGTCCAGCCTGGTGGCTCCGTTCGAGACAAAGACGTTATTGCCGCTGCCGATGCAGCAGGTGCCGCGATGGTCTTCACCGGCTATCGCCACTTCTTGCATTGATACTGCATGGCAGAATAGCGACAATGACAAGCAACATTCGTCTATCGGGTGACAGGGTGCAGAGATAGCGGGTGCAGGGGCATCGCACCATCTGTCGTCAGTTCCCGTCTCCCCTCTCGTAGTATCCAAGTAGATGTACTATGCCCATATTTGATTCACAAGGTCTCATACCCGCCATTGTCCAGCATGCCCAAAGTGGCGAGGTGCTGATGCTTGGCTACATGAACGAAGAAGCCCTCCGTATTACCCTAGAACAGCAGCGGGTGACTTTTTGGAGTCGTAGCCGCAACGCTTTGTGGACGAAGGGCGAAACCAGTGGAAACTGGCTCCGTTTGGTTGAGGTGCGGCAGGATTGTGACGGCGATACGCTGCTCGTCCGTGCTGAACCTGCGGGACCTACCTGCCACACAGGCCACGAAAGTTGCTTTCACCGTGACCTGCGTGGTGAGACTATGCAACAGCGGGTCCCCCTTGTACGGGTCCTTGCCAACCTGGAGGAGTTAATCCAGCAACGCAAAGATGACCGCCCGGAAGATTCCTACACCTCCCGCCTATTGAACGGGGGGGTAGACCGTATCAGTAAGAAGATAGGTGAAGAAGCAGCCGAAGTTATCATTGCAGCTAAAAATGGGTCTGCCAGCGAGTTGACCTATGAAATGGCTGATTTGCTCTACCATTCCCTGGTCTTGTTAGCAAACCAGGATGTACCGCTTGAGGCGGTATGGGAGGAGTTGATAGGTCGTGCTACATCATCATGAAGAGACGATAACGGGGTTGATTGAACCATCGCCATCAGCAATGATGCCGCTTGCCCCGACTGTGCGTGGTCCACGGCTTTTGGTAGGAGACCGTGATTCTGCGCTCCTCGTGTCGTTGTGTGCCACGTTTGACGATAACGGACGGATTGTGAAGGCAACGGACCAAGAAGAGATTGTCCAGTTGCTTGAGTCGGGTATGTTCGATGCCCTCATTGTCGGACTGCACCAAGAACAAGAGCTTGACCAACGATTGTCCCTGATTAAGCGGGTACGACAACTCGCCCTTGAGGTGCCAATCCTTGTTGTGGTGGATAGCCAGAGCCACAATGTACGCAGCCTCTCCCGCGTCCTCACCCGTGCGCTCCACCTGGGTATTCAAGGGTTGCTCACGCTGCCCCTGGAACACGACGAGGTACAACAGACGGTGCAAGATGCTATCGCTGGCTACCAGAGCGAGGTTCGCTCCCGTTGGCAGATGATACAACAGTTGGTGCAGACCGAGAAACTGGCGACAGCCGGGCGCATTGTGGCATCGCTTGCCCACGAGATGAACAACCCCCTGCAAGCCCTGCACAATGCCCTCCACCTGCTTGGCAAACGCTCGTTTAATGGGCGCAAACGCCATCAGTACTTACAAATGGCCCAGGAAGAGGTGGGTAATCTCATCCGTATTGTGCGCCGTATGATAGACCTCTACCGCCCGGCAACTGAGGGCATGCGCCTCACCAATATGCACAGCATCCTCGAAACAACCCTCAACCGGGTGGACAAGGAACTCCACACCAGCAATGTGCGGGTGTTGCGGGAGTGGTATCCCCGGCTGCCAAAAGTCTTTGCCATTGGCAATCGGCTCAAGCAGGTATGTAACGACCTGATAACGAATGCGATCCAAGCGATGCCGCAAGGCGGCACATTGACCATCCGTACCTATGCGACCAATGGCACAGAGTATCAGGTCAATGCGGGGGTAGAGTTTCTCCCCACGGGGACGGCGGGACACCAAATCAAGGGACCATCTGTGGTAGTCGAGATTAGCGATACTGGCTCTGGCATAGCCGCCGATGCGCTCCCCCGGATATTTGAGCCGTTCTATACCACCCGCTTTCACGCTACGGGGCTAGGTCTAGCTATCAGCTATAGCATTGTTGAGCAGCATCAAGGTGAATTATCAGTAAGTAGCTCCGAGGGCAAGGGAACGACAGTACGGCTTCGATTACCCGCCGCAACGTAGCAGCAGGGAATAAGTCAATGCCAGCAGTAGGCTAGACAAAAACTAGTAAGGAAGTGGGAGTCGCGGAAGTGCGGTTCCAGAAGGCAGAGGCTGCACTTGCAGCCTTTTTTTGTCCCTTGAAACCCAAGCCCCACGCCCCTTTGCAGGGCGGGAGCTTGCATGATGGAATAGACGGGTAAGGCTTCCTGGTGGCTTACCTTGATATACGAAAAGAATAAGTGCTTGTTGTTCCTGATACATTCTTATGGTAATGTTAGCCTTCTCCGGGCTAGGTGAGCGTTCTGTCTTTTACGATAGTGGTTGCTCCGCCGAAAAGCGTTGCGTACTTCAGCAAATTCATCCTCTGCTACAACAAAACTCTGAAGTCCACGACGTAAAATAATACCATCTGAACAATGCGTGGTGTGAAAATGGTTGGGGACTTGTGGCAAGTAGTCGGCATAGATACGCAGCACATCTATGATACCATGCAACCAGTAGGTTTGGGAGTCCTCGAGGGCACTGTTCAGGGTCTCTAATGTGGCTATTGCCTGCTGTACCAAGAGATGGGGATCATCGTAGGTATCGTTGGGTTGCTCTCCACTATGGTACTCGTATCTCTGGATGTCTCTACACATAGGCTACCTCACTTTAGGAGGTAAGCGACCAGGGTTAGTATGTATCAAGCCTGTTATGGTAAACGACAAAAGCGGCAAAATGTTACACACGAGGAATATTTCACGAGTAGAAGCAAGGTTGTAACATATGCGGGAGTTGATCGTTATAGTGATGAAACAAGGTAAAAGGTTCAAGGACCAATGCATATGTTCAGTGGTGAAAAGGGGCAATTGATGATCTGGCCGTTCGGCACTCGCAAACAGCAACGACCAGAAAAGGAAGCATTGCCACCACTGGAGTCGTTAGGGGACTCGGCATTGATTAGCCGAGCACGACACCGCGATACCGTTGCTTTCGGGGTCTTGTATGAGCGGTACGTTGATCGCATCTATCGGTACATTATCTACCGCACGACCAACGCAGCTATTGCTGAAGACCTCACGGCTGAGGTTTTCCTGAATGCGTGGAGAACCATAGAGCGGTATGAAGATCGCGGATATGCATTTAGTACCTGGTTGTTGCGGCTGGCGCATAATGAAGTGACAGACTATTATCGCACCAACCGCTATGATGTCTCGCTGCCCGATGTGGAGTTACAGCTGACATCTTCTATGCCGGAACCAGAGGAATTTGTGGAGTTGCAGGGAGATCAAAAGACGCTGATCGCTGCATTAAAGCAACTCCCGGATGAGTGGCGGCAAGTGGTATTATTACGTTTTGTTGAGGGGCTGCCGTTTGACGAAGTGTCTGCTATTGTTGGGAAAAGTAGCGGGGCATGCCGGGTGATACAACACCGGGCTTTGGGGCGGTTGCGGGAGCTTCTGGTTGTAGAGGAGAGTACAAGTGGGTCGTCGTCAGTTTCCTGAACATGAGCAATTTCACGATTCCGATCTGACCGCGGAAGAACGGGAACTGGTGCAACGCCTTGCCACATTGCAAAGGTTGCGTCCTTCATCAACGTTTCGGCGTATGACTCGAGTCCGATTGGAAACGTACATTGCTGAAGAAAAGCAGCTTCAGGTGGTGCAGCAAGATGCTGCCCTTGCGCCTGAAGAGCAAGAGATGGCAGGGCAGTTGGCATCGCTGCATGCCCTAACTCCCCCTGCAACAGTACGCCGCTCCGTTCGTAGCCAATTATATGCCCGTATGGTTACGAGCAAGGGTATCTCCTCACGCAACAAAGGACGTATGCAACAACCCCTTCCTGCTGTCCCTCGGGTCTCCCGTTCCCCCCGGCTGGTTTTCCAGATGGCTACGATAGCGGTGGCTCTGGTGATGCTGTTGCTTATTGGCACCGGCTATGCCACGGCACGTAGTATGCCGGGTGATAACCTCTACCCATTCAAGCGGGGCTTGGAATCCTTCCATGTCTCTATTACCCCATTGGATAAACGCCCAGAGTTGAAGCTGCGGTTAGCCGACAAGCGGCTAGGCGAGTTGCAATACCTGGTTGAGCAAGATGCCAATGATTCTCGCGTGATGGTCGCTGCACAAGAGTATAGCAAATCTGTTGAGCAAACGGTGGATACCGTCTCAGCAACTCATGATACACGGGTTGCAGGGTTGGCAGCAGATACGCTCAATACCCATTCAACCGTGATAGCCGGGCTATCTGATAAAGTACCGCCTGCAGCCCAAACTGCTTTGAGACAGGCTGAGGATTCGAGCCAAAAGTCCCAATCTGAATCTGAAGGACAAGACCGTAGGGCTTCACAGACTGCTGCTGCTCCCTCCCCAACAAATACGAGCACAATACCAGTAGCATTGTCTCGTCCTACCATACGGGTATTGTTGCCAATGGTGCCAAATCCCAACCTTGCTACTGTGACTGCGAAGGCGCAGCAACAGCAGCAGGAAACGGCATTGCCCACAGCATCGCCCACACGGGATGTTGTCACGCCTGCTGTGGCAGAACAGACTTCCCAAACAGCCCCAATAGAGGCAGACAATGAAACGATGGTAGCAACTTCGTGGCAGCTGTTGCAGACTGCCGAGGTGCCGTCTACGCCTACCCGTATG
>CAZLKK010000061.1:14864-15692 GCA_964559995.1 uncultured Chloroflexaceae bacterium | reverse complement strand
GGCTGCCTGGAACACCCGCTCCCCTTGCCCCCGCTCCCATCCCAGGGCGAGCGGGGGAATAATAATGGTGAGCTTTGCCTAGCTTGCCAACCTGCGTCCCATTGGGGGAGGTACTGGCTTAACCATGCGTTCCGGCTGATAGCCAAGCAGACGCATCATAGCAGCCTGGTCCTGTTGGGGGACAGACTGGAACAGATAATGTCCATCTTGCTCCTTAATAGCCACCTTTTGCGGCTCCGGGTTGAGGCAATGATGGACTCCCCCCAAACCAGAGAGCATCTTTTGATAAGCCCCAACTCCAAAGACCCCCACAACCAACCCCTTTCCAGTGGCAGGCAACATCAACGGATCAAACGGATGCTGAGGGTAAATATCATCCGAGTCGCAAGTACGCCGACCAGCAAGCCGAACGGGTTGTACAGGAGCATCCCAACCGTCTAGCGGCAGCACAATAAACTGCTGATTATCTACCAATGCCAAATCTGGCGCACTGACCATGAGGCTTCCATTGACCAAATACCAAGTTGGATCGTGCTTCTTTGCCCCAGGTTTTACCTTGCCCACCTCAAAGAGATACAAACTATGGTTTGCCACCGTGTAGCGACCAAACTCGCCCATGAGGTGCGGGACAGGCACATCATAGGCTGCACACGTATCCCGTATTTGTTGCATCAGGCGGGTAAGAAATCGTTTGTAGTCGAAGGAAAAATCCATGCGATAGCCAGACACCGGCATACCGCCGCCAAAGTTGAAGATGGTGAGGGTGGGGTAGCGCTGGCGCAGGCGGGCGTATAGCTCGATGCCGGGGCGCAGGTAGGTGAGGAACCC
>CAZLKK010000061.1:11612-14854 GCA_964559995.1 uncultured Chloroflexaceae bacterium | reverse complement strand
CAGACACCGGCATACCGCCGCCAAAGTTGAAGTAGCGCAAGGTAGGAATAGTCTGGCGCAACCGACAGTAGGACTCGATAGAATCCTGGAGCATGGCGAGAAAGTGATCGCTATTTTCTATCTGGGTCCCGACCATTGCATGGTAGAGCACCAATTGGTGATGGCTGCCGTCAAGCCGATCTATCACCTGCTCTACCTCGCCTGGGGTGAGACCAAAGCGATCATTGCCTAAATGCGTCCCATCACGATTGCCGGCTGCCCGTTCACGCACTCCAAAGAGCATAGGCAAGGGAAATGGCATAAGCGCGTCTAGTTCATCAAGATCATCAACAATAGAAACCACCTGTGTACACCCATCTTGGCGCAGCCGCCGTATCCCATCAAGGTAAACGGGTTCTTTTGAGCCATTACAACATACCAGACGGTCTGGTTTGAGCACACCTTGATGCCAAAGATGCCGAGCGACCTCAACATCGGCACTGGCAGATGTTTCATAGTGTGCGCCAGCGGCAAGGGCTGTCTGTACGACCTCAGCGGTAAAATTCGCCTTTGTTGCATAGGCATAAAGGAAGTCGCCCGCATACTGAGTCTTCTTGCGAGCCTTTTTTGCCCATGTTTGCATGCGCTCTATCTGTCGGGTAATCTGTGGATAGTACATCACTTCCAATGGGGTGCCATAACGATGCACCAATTGATTGAGATTGATGTGGTCATCCAGATAGAGATGCCCCTGTTTTCGGGAGATAAAATCCGTCAGTGAGCCTTCGCTTGCTCGGTCAAACCGTTCCTGAATATACCTGGCATATGTCTGCTGCTTCAATTGTACCAATAACCTCCTTAGGGTATTTCAATGAATATTCAAAATGCACAGCACGAGATCACGAATAACCTTTCGTTATTCGCATAAACATACTCGTCATTGATACAAGGTGGCTTAAAGGGGAAAAGGGGAAAGCACCGTAGGATAGGGAAGGGGAAGCAGGATTCGGAACACAAAAAAACTCCCCGCAGCACTGGCGGAGAGATCCTATCTGCCTAGCATATGAGGCAGGATGGTTCTACTCAGTAGGCTACAGAGGACACAAAGCTGCCCAGACTCCTTCCGTTGTGCGGTTGCAGAGTACGGCGCATCATTTCGCCGCAAGCCACTTTGTCGTTACTGTCCATATAGCCTCGTAACTATGTCACCTAGAAAGATATGCTCAACCTACACAACCAAGTGGATACCTCTTATCCAAGTTAAAGAAAGGTTGTTGCCTACCCTTCGCTCTTACGAATACCCCTACGGGTGAAAGCTGTCATTGCCTCACCATGCTAGGTATCCCGGCGCTAGGAGACTGCGATTCCCTATTTAGGGCATAGTATGCCCCAGATGTGACTACTGCCAACCTTAATTCGGTTGGGCTTTTGGGGGTTGCTCCCCAAACTGAGTCCATAAGCGCATGCAAATATAGCTCTGCGACTTCCACCGGGTCAAATGGGTGGATTTTAGGGGCTATCTTTGCATAGTGTAGAGTATACACCAAATTCCCCCGTGTGTCAATTGAAGTAGGGGGAATGGCAGATACTTTTCCCGTTTCTTCTGATACCTCCTTCAGCAAGAGAGCATAGCAAGAGAGCATAGCAAAAGAGCATGCTCCCTTGCTATGCTGCCCCTTCTCCCGCGTAGTAGGGGAAGGGCAGGGGCAGGGGGCAACGGGGACTTTGGCATAACCCTGGAGACAAGGGGACAAATGTCCCCCAAAAAACCTCGTTTTGTGGGGGTTTATGTGGGCTATGCCAGCACAAACTCACACAAAATGGGGTACAATAGGGGGGAATGTCGGAAAGGTCTAGCTTTACGTATCGGTCTCGTGAAAGGCATTGATCGCTATGCGTTGGTATGGAAAAATAGGAGTTCTTTTTTTGATAGGGGTGTTCTGTCTCACTATCGCCCCTCAAACAATGGCAACCCCACCGCAAACCCCCGCCCTTGCCGATTTTACCCCACGCGATATTGACGTAGATATACAAGGCTCCGGGGCAACTATGCCAGAGCCACTCTACAAGCAACTCATCATAGACTATGATAGCGTAGCGGGCAAGGTAGATATGACCTATACGGGGACGGGGAGCTCCCACGGGATGGAGAGCTTTGTCAATGGTGGGCATGAATTTGCCGGCACAGACATTGTGCTGGAGTCCTCGCTGCTTGACGACAACAAGCACCGCTATGTCCCCATCGTCTTGTCGCCCGTCGTGATTACCTACAACGCCGAATCGTTGGAGCTTGATAGCCCCCACCCGCTCAAGTTTTCGGGCAAGACACTTGTAGGTATCTTTGATGGCAAGATTACCAATTGGAATGACGAAGCGATAGCGAACGACAACCCCCGCCATACTCTGCCAGATAGGCCCATTACCATCGTCTATCGCTCCAATGGTGCTGGCACATCGTCAGTCCTGACGACCTTTCTGGACAAGATAGCCCCAGATACGTTTGAACCAACAGCAGAGTTTACCCCAGATGTTGCTGAGAAGATAGGCAAAGAAACGGATGAGGATGTCGCCACGACCATCGGCAATCGGGATGGGGCTATTGGCTATGTAACCTACTACTATGCCAAAGAAGAGCAATTGCCCCTTTCGCGTATCCAGAATCGCACATCAAAGTTGTGGATTAAGCCCTCGCTCATGACGACCACTTCAGCTTCGCTGGATGCTGCCTATCCCGATAATCCACGGGTGGCAATTGTGGATTCCTCTAAAGAATACGCCTACCCCCTGGCAGCATTTACGTGGATACTGGTTAAAGAGCGCGATTATGAGGATTTGAACCAAGCGCAGGCTGTGACAGACTTTCTCTACTGGATGGTGCAAGAACCACAGCAGATGAAAGCGAGAAAATATGGCTATGCCCCGCTTACCGATGAAGCCCGCGCTCTAGCCACGGAACAGTTAGAAAAGGTGATGGTCAATGATGAGCAGGCTTTTACGCGCCCTTGAGCCGAGAAGGATAGATACCGTGAAGCGAGCAAACCGCAAACCTCATGCTCCTATGGCTTGGTTGCTGGTTGTGCTGTTGGTATTGGCAGGATGTGCTAATACCGCGGACCAGGAGGCAACAGAAGAGGCGGCAGCACAGTTGACGGCTACGGCGAGTGCCCCGGAGCCAACGGCTACCCCCACCGCTACCAACACGCCTCTCCCCACCGATACGCCAACGTCGACCACCATACCCACGCCAACCAATACGCCCCTGC
>CAZLKK010000061.1:10991-11602 GCA_964559995.1 uncultured Chloroflexaceae bacterium | reverse complement strand
CAACTGTACCGTCGCGTCACACGGCACCGTGCCCTTCAGGTGACCATCAACATACACATCACCTTCTTGTCCCGTTTCAGCTAATGTAGCCCGTCTATTGATGACCTCATCATTGACGAAAAGGGGTTTGCTCAAGATGGCGAGACGCTCGTCTATGCGTTTGTTACCCACAACCCCGATGAACACCAAACGATGACAGATGCGCTCTACCAAGTGATGCTGTATGATACCAATGATGCTGTGGTTGCCACGACCACGTTTACTATTCCCTTGCATTTGCCAGGGCAATACATTGGTGCCTCAGACAATGTGGCTATGGAGCTGGGGACGGAAATAGCCCGTATTGATATACAGCCTATCGCAGGTTCATACATGACCATAGATTCCCAACAACCCGTCCCGCTCTTTCAGGTAGACCAAGTGGGCTTTTTTGACAAAACGCTTGCTACGGCTATTGGCATCGTCAAAAATGCCTATCCAGAGGACATCCCCAATGTGCTGGTGTCAGCACTTGCCTACAATGAGCAAGGCGTGCTGGTTGGGGGCGGCAGCATCGTGGTTGAGCATATGCCTGCCAATGGGCAGCAGTATGTGGAGATACCGTTGATCTT
>CAZLKK010000061.1:0-10981 GCA_964559995.1 uncultured Chloroflexaceae bacterium | reverse complement strand
TGGTGGGGTCGTACTCTATCCCTCCTTGACTGATGCGTCATTTGCGCTTGGTGAGCCAAGCCCATCTGCAACCGACCCTATGACCGGTACCAATGATCTCCAATCGGCTCCAGTGTTGACCAGTACCACGACTATGACCGACACGGACGACATCCAAGATACATCAAATGATGGGTTGCAAGATACAGAAACGATAACCGATACCGAAGAAGACAGCGCGAGTGCTGATGATATTACCCCCACTCCGGTTGCAACGAGTGATGCCAGCACAACCCCCATCACTGCCACAACACCACCAGATGATACTCCCGAAAGCGAAGAGTCCGAAGCATTGGGGGAAGATGAAGAGGACGAGGAGACGGTAGCAGAGGGGGATACAGATAGCGATGAATCCCTCACGGCGACCCCAACGCCCACCGCCAGCGCGACAGCCGAAACAGAGAGCACAACAACGCCGTCTCCTGTGGCTACCAGCACCCTAACCCCAACGCTCACCCCTACCCCAACTGTCCCGCGTCCCACTGGCGCATGCTTGGACAATGCCCCCGATACTGCCCCCAATGGTCCGTTGGCGTGGCTGCCTCGCACCAATCTAGCCGTAGATAATCAAGGGGTAGTCTGTGTTTGGGTGGTTGAGGAAAACAAGCCGATAGCGGGGGCTGAGGTGAAAATGAATCTGCTCTACCTCGACAAGAATGTGCCGCAGGTTGTGGAAGCTGATACCGCCACAACAGGGGAGTTGGGCATAGCCGAGTTGTCCTTTACGGTACCAGATACGTATGAACTAGAGTTTGAGCTTATCGTCACGTATGACGGCGAGAACTACGACTGGCGCAACTACCCGGATGAGCTAGGCTTGACGCTGTATACCGACTAGCTTACGGGTCATTCCCCATCCCAAAACAACCTATGCTCTTAGTCCAGTTGGTGGTCCGTTGTATGCAACGGACCACCGGGCAAGCCCCCATCCCCCTGCCCCTTCCCCCCTGGCTTTCAGGGGTAGGTCATACCGAATTCCGGGCAAGTTTTAACCATAGATGAACATAGATGAACATAGATACCGGACAGGATTTCCGGGCAAGATGATAGAGCATAGCCCATTGTTGTCCGAGTCTCTGCATCTCTGCGTCTCTGTGTTTCTGTCGGGAATCTCTTGCCCGGTATCTAGGTCTATCTGTGTGCATCTATGGTTTATTCCTGCCCGGAATGTCCCGGTATATCGTCTACCCTTGTAAGGGCAGGGGGGAGCGGGGTAGAGAGAGCAAGGCGAACAAACCAGCTATTTTCTTTCAAAAAACCAATTTTCAAAAATTCCCCCGATAGTCTGTAACATTCTTGGGAAACGTTCGTTATATGTAGGGAGTCAGGAAAACAGCCGGGTTGGTTCGGATTTTCCAACCTTTCCCAAGACCGTTCGATGGTTGGTTTAGTGGCTTTTTGGGACGATACCCGCCACCACTCTGCAACTCCTGACCTACTAGGGCTAAACGGGTAATTGGGAAGGTCAACCTGGAAAGGTTGTGAAAATGGATGGTATCGTGTATAATATCGCTTTGGGGGTTCCAGGGTGAATGTACGGATGCTTTAGGTTCAAGTAATACCTAACGTCCCAAAAAGCACCAGAACCAAAACAACACATCGGACTTGATCATACCGTATGGTCAAGGAACACCAAACACGTATTGTCGGTAATTTAAGGTAAGGAGACTTTAGAATGAAACAAAACTTCATCAAAACGTTTGTATCTGCCCTCGCAGGGAGTATCCTGCTTGTGGTAGCCATGTTCGCCATGAACGCCATGCGTCCTGAAACGCAGGTCGTTCAAGCTGCAACCGCAGTCCAAGCCCCTGCTCTGGCAGATAGCCACGGTGGAGCAACCGAGTATACGAGTGCTACTCTGTCACACACGCCAGAGACACCAAAGTACAATCCTGAAGCTAAAGATACTGAAGGATTCACTTTCACTATCGTGCGCGAGCAGGATGCCCACATCCCAATGACTGCAACCCTCTATATTACGAGTACAGAAGTTGGGCATGAGTGGGTACTTGATGATGGTAAGGGTACAGTTACCAGTACTATGAAGATTGATGCCAAAATCTATCCTGGTACCTATCCTATCACTGCATCTCTGGTCCAGACAGAGACGGTAGATGTTGGGATACTCAAGGGCGAAGTAACCGTAGTCCCCATCTTCAAGTTTGATAGTGGCGTTCCTGCTGAGATCAAGCTAGGCGACTGCTACACCCCTATGGTCAAGATTCAGCCAGAAGTTAATTACATAACCGATACCAACGAGAAGGTTGATTATGACTTTGGCAATAAGATGAAAGGTGGTGTGGTTATCACAGACACTTCTGTTTTCACCGCCGATGGGAAAGGGGACAAGCTGGATTCAACCTACGTCTTCACCCGCCATCGCTACTACGTCGGTGGTATGACCTATACGGTCAAGGCTATCTACAACTCCGGTGTGTATGGCAAGATGTCTGGGGAAATCACCAAGACCCTGTACGTAGAGAACCCGGAAGTCAAAGTTTGGGTGACGGATATGGATGGCGAGGTCATCACCACGACCAAGAGCGGCGAGATGGTTCGTGCTTGGGCTGAAACCAGCCATGCAATCTCCCCAACCATGATGTACCTGAAGACCAGTGCTGATCTGCCTCCAGGTGCTCCTGAAGCGTATTTCCCATCTGCTATGCTTCCTATGACGGGGACTAAAGTTTACACAGATGTCACAGTACCAGAGCTTATTGAAGGCGTAGAGGTCTTGACGGTCACGGTAGGAGCTGACCTGCTGTCATCAATGTATGGCGGTGAGACATCATCCATTTCCAAAGAACTGAAGTTGATTACCTCTGCTTCTACACCGCTCGTGGTCGAGAAGGCACCACCGCCTCCACCCAAGGTTACAGAGGTTGACCTGAGTAATGCACCTGCATCTCCTATCAAGGCTGGCGAGTCCTACACCGTGACGGCTACCCTGATGGATGCCGACAGCAAACCAGTTACCGGCACCAACGTAATGTTCAAGGTGACGGATGCTGATAGTAACGCAGAGATCAAGAGTGAAAACAAGACCTCTGATGATGCAGGTAAGGCGGAGATTACCGTCACATCAAGCGAAGTGGCGACCTACACGGTCATCGCCGTTTCCGAAGGCGTAACCTCAACCAAGCAACTGACGCTTATGTTTGAGTCTGGCGAGAACACCAAGCAGATCGACCCAACCAAGGACGAAGATGTCGAAATGACCAGCGAAGATGGTAAGGTAACGATTACCATTGAGTCTGGCACCTTCACCGAGACCGTCGACATCGTGTTTGAGGAAGCATCCGAAAATGATGCTGATGTGCAAGGGAAAATCGGTAGCCTCAAGGCTAAGACGAGATTCGGCTTCTTCCGTATTAAGTTCTATAAAGTGAACAATGGGCAGCGTGGGGACCAGTTCTTCCCAGTGTTGTCCAAGCCCATCAAGATTGTATACAACCGCTTGACGGTTGCGAGCACAATGTTGCAGCAGACCAACGAGGTACCTTTGAACGAGGTACAGCTGCTCAAGATTGCTACCTACACCACCAGCTGGAACAATATGGATACCACGGTATCACCAAGCAGCCCAAGTGCAGGCGATGCCCTGACCTTGACTGGTTCCACAACGCAGCCAGGCGAACTGTTCGCAGTCGTTACCGCCAACAACGAAGTCTATCTGCCCACCGTTTCCAAGTAAGGTGAGGTAGTCCTGTTCGTTGTAACCATCAGGGGAAACCCTGAACAAACAAGGCTAGTCCCTGCTGCCCCGGTAGTGCTCCATGTGAGCACTGCGGGGGTAGCGGATACTTAAAAACCCGAAAGCCCCCAAGACCTCTCCTAATCACTGGAGAGGTTTTTTGTTACCCTTCGGTCAACGATGTGGGGGAAGGGAGACCGAACGGCTCCCCCTTGCCCACGCCGTGCGAGGGTACGTAGGTAGGGACGCACAGACATGCGCTCCTACCGTGGGGTACTTCCCCCCCTAGCCCTCTGGGAGCAGGGGTAGGGGGAGCAGGTTGTTTTGCCCCCTGCCCCGCGTCCCACCGCGGGGAGAAGGGATATACCCAACGGAGCAAAAAGGATTGCGGATGTTTTGCCACCAAATTGTCAGAAATTCCCCCAAAAAGCGAATTGACAGGTTTAGCACAACATGGGATGATAGTATAGAGAATGTTTAAAGACCAATAGGATGTCAGCCACTTCTCACGCTAGGGAGAAAAAGCGACCATAAAGAAAACTCTATGAACCTACTGTCTCTATTTCGGCTCCGTTCCATTCAAGCAAAAATCGCCATATGGGCAAGTTTGAGCATGACTCTTGCCGCAACGGTCATCATAGTCTACGCTGCAACCTCGCTGCATGAGACTGCTGTGCAAGCTGCCACCAAAGAAGCCCTCGCCATCGCTGAATCCAATGCCGCCATCATCAATGAAGAGATGGAATTAGCTCAACACACGGCACGCACAATGGTGCAAATTCTTGCCGCCAACAAGACCCCGAATGCATCACTCACCCTAGACCGCACCCAGGTCAATCTGATGCTCCAGCACATTATGGAAGATAACAAAGCCTTTGCTGGAGCATATACGATATGGGAACCAAACGGTTTTGATGACCTAGACGAAGACTATCGGGGGATAGCTCCATATGGAGAAGACGGGCGATTCATTCTCTACTGGAGTAGGGATAGGCAAGGGGAAATCCACCTAGAACCCAATCTCTTGCAAGACAGCAACATGCTAGATACCCACTACGCCTGTTCCAAAGACTCAAAATTGGAATGTATCACCGACCCCCACCCCCACCCGGAGTATGGCGCAGCAATGCCCATCACCTCGCTTACCGTGCCAGTCATCAAAGATGGGCAGGTGCTAGGAATTGTGGGGATAGATATTGGACTGGATTTCTTCCAACGCCTTGCTGATGATGTCAATATCTATGACCATACCGGGAAACTAAGTTTGATTACCTACAACGGTAGCATTGCGGCTATGTCCCATCAGCGCGAGCTTATTGGGCAGAGTGCTGTACAGATACACCCTGATTTTCATGAAGATGAGGAATTGCAGCGGGTGCAGCAAGGCAAGCAAATTGCCGAGTTCAATGAGCAAAACGAACTAGAAATATTTGTGCCTATCCATTTTTTGCGAACGTGGACTCCCTGGTCAGTGACAGTCATTATCCCTGGCGAGAAGATAACCGCTATGGCAACGCGGCTCGTGTGGCAGATGGTTGGTATTGGAGTGGTGATGACGCTGGCAGGGTTGTCCCTGCTGTGGATTATCGCCAAGCAGATAGCAACCCCTATCAGGAATGTTTCTGCGGTTGCCCAAATGGTCGCAGAAGGCAATCTCCACGTCACTGCTGAGAGCAAGGCTGATGATGAAACCGGTATTCTCGCTAGTTCATTCAACAAGATGGTCAGCAACCTGCGCCGCATGATGGACCAAGACCGCCAAGCCCGCCTAGAGCTTGAGCAACAAAACGCCGAACAACAACGGTTGCTTGACCTGGTAGCTACGTTGGAAACCCCGGCTATTCCCATTGCCGAGGGGGTACTGTTTGCACCAGTTTTTGGCTCGTTAGACAGCCATCGCTCCCAACGTCTCAACGAACGGCTGCTCGATGAGGTGCATACTCGCCGTGTTCGCAAGGTCATTTTAGACATTACCGGTGTGGTGACAGTAGATACCCAGGTAGCCCATTCTATGCTCCAACTGGTACAATCCCTCAAGTTGCTAGGCTGTAAGGTGGTCATTACCGGCATTTCTGCATCGGTTGCCACGACCATCACCGAGTTGGGGGTCGAATTACCAGGAGTAGAAACCTACCACTCCCCGCAAGAGATACTGGCGCAAATCTACGCCGATGATCAAAAGCGATCACGGTAGGAGGTTAAACCGTATTGGTTGAGAATACAGAAGCATTGAGGACGAAGGGAACTTTGCACGATGAACCAAGAAGCATTTATGGAGGAACTAGAACGACTGCGCCAGCAGGTTGCCGACCTGGAGCAGCAGCTTGCCCAAGCGCGACAACAACAGCAACCATCATCGCTCCCCTATCAAGCCATTTTTGCCCAACTCCCTATTCCAGTCAACATCTTTTCTCTTGACGGCTTGCTGGCAGATATGAACATCCGTAATGCAGAAATCTTGAACATCCCGCGTGAGGCGGTGGTAGGAACGTTCAACCTGCTAGAAAATGCGGAGGCAGTCAAGCAAGGGCATGGGACGTTTTTTCAGCAGGCGTTACAAGGTGAGGTAGCAACGATGCCCCCCACAGCCTACGATACCGCCAGTCTGCATACCGAAGACGATGCTCCCCCAAAAACCGTTTGGACCCAGACAACCTACGCTCCCATCCGCAATGAGCAAGGCGAGATTGTCTGTATTGTTGCGCTCAATCTCGATGTCACAGACCGCAAAGTCGCCGAGCAAGCCCTTGAAGCGAATAGAACACGCTTAGTAGATGCCCAACATCTTGCCCATATCGGCAATTGGGAATGGCAAAGTGATACAGGAAAGATTATCTGGTCTGAAGAAATCTACCATCTTATTGGACGATCCCCAGAAGAGGTCGCCCCTTCGTATGAACTGTTTTTTGAGGCTATCCACCCGGAAGACCGCGCTAAAGTCCAAGCGACCTTGCAACAGGCGATGGAAACCAAAACATCCTATGCGATTAGCCATCGAGTAGTCACTCCTGATGAAGAGGTGCGTTTTGTCAAAGCTCACGGCGAAGTGATGCTAGACTCTGATGGTACCCCTCGTGGGATGATTGGCTTGGTGCAAGATATTACTGACCAGACAAAAGCCGAGGAGGAGATTCGTCAACTCAACACGCGGCTCAAACAACGGGTGGCAGAACAATCGGAAGAACAACGCCGCTTGGTTGCCTTGATTGAAAATAGCACCGATTTTATTGGCATTTCTACGCTAGAAGGAACCGCGCTCTTTGTGAACAAAGGCGGACGTACTATGCTTGGCATAGGGAACGACCAGGAAATCAAAAATACTGCCCTTGCAGACTACGTACCAGCGCAAGAACTGCATCGCTATACAGAAGAGATACAACCGGTGCTTTTTGCAAAGGGATTATGGCAGGGGGAGTTTACCTACCAGCACTTCCAAACGGGAGACCCTATCCCCGTCTACTATACGGTCTTTGTGATCAACGACTTGCAAACGGAACAACCGCTTGCTCTTGGGCATGTGTGTCGTGACCTCTCGCAGCAAAAGCGGGCAGAAGAAGAACGGCTAGACATGCAAGAGCGCATTATCCAAGCGCAACGTGCCGCCTTGCATGAACTCTCTACCCCCCTCGTCCCGCTTTCGAGCGAAGTCATTATGCTGCCGTTGGTGGGCAGCATAGATAGTGGGCGTGGGCAGCAGATTATGGAGACGATGCTAGAGGGCATAGCTCAGCATCAGGCAACTTTTGCTATTCTGGATATTACCGGTGTGCCAACGATAGATACCCAAGTCGCTAGTCTGCTCGTGCAGACTGCCCAAGCCGCTCGGTTGCTTGGGGCTACCGTCATCCTTACGGGTATTGGTCCTACTATGGCCCAAACGCTGGTCCATCTTGGAGCAGACCTCACCCACATTATTACTCGCAACACCTTACAAAGCGGTATTGCGAAGACGATGGAGCTTACGTATGGAACATCAGAAGGACGCAGCAGTCCAACGAGTTCCTGACCCTGCGGCACTTCTCCAACGTATTGCCCACTTGGAGCAGGAACTAGCAGAAAAAACAACCCTCCTCACGAAGTATGAACACCTCGTAGAAAATGCCCCTGATGGGATAGGGATAGCGATGCTTGATGGCACAATGACCTATGCCAACGATGCCCTTATGCACATGACCGGGTATGGAAGGTCCTTAGATGGGATAAACCTTGTTGTCCTGTTTGACGAAAACCCCGACTATATTCGGCATCTCGTAGACCTTACCGTTAAGCAGGGGGCATGGCAAGGGGTGCTCAATGTGCAGCGGCAAGACGGGATAGTGTTCAAAGGGCAATTGTCCAGTATGGTGATACAAGATACCAATGGCACGCCCCAAGCCATTGCTGGCATTGTGCGGGATTTCTCCCAACGGCTTGCGCTAGAAGAAGCCCTGCGAGAAAGCGAAGCCTCCCTGCAACAGGCAAATGTCCAACTGGAGCAGCGCATTGAAGAGCATACTGTTGCGCTGGAAGAACAGCAATTGTTGCTCCATGCTCTACTGGACAATAGCCCGGCGGTTATCCTTGCCAAAGATACCAACGGGGTTATGGTCCTCTCCAATCGCCAACACCAAAAACTGCTCAACAAGAGCAAAGAAGAATTGATAGGTCACTCTGCCCATGATTTCTTGCCCAAAGCCTTTGCCGATGCTGTTTGGGAATCTGAACAACAGGTTATTCGCACTGGACAAGCAATAGAGGTAGAGGAAGAGTTTACCCTAGCGAATGGCGAAAAACGGATATTTTTGTCGAGCAAGTTTCCGCTCTACAATAGCCAGGGGATTACAACCGCGGTCAGCATTATCGCTACGGATATTACCCAACGCAAGGAAACAGAAGAAGCCTTAACATGGGAATCTGGTATGAACGCGGCAATGGTTGAGCTGTCCAGAACATTGATTACTTCGGGGTCATTCACGGTAATTTCCGAGCAAGTGCTCGATTATGCCCAACGTATGACGGAAAGTACGCTAGGGTTTGTTGGCTACCTAGATACAGAAACCGGCTTCCTCATTAGCCCCACTTTAACGCTTAATGCATGGGATAATTGCCATATGCCCGAAACAGACAAATCTATTGTTTTTGAGCGGTTCGTGGGGTTGTGGGGGTGGGTCTTGCAAAACCGTACCCCGCTTTTGACCAACACCCCAAACCAAGACATCCGCTCCACCGGCGTACCAAAGGGGCATGTGGCTATCAAGCGGTTTGTCTCTGCCCCGGCTATGATAGGTGACGAACTGGTAGGACAGATTGCGCTGGCAAATGCAGACCGAGACTATACCGAGCGCGATCTCTTTTTTGTGCAGCAACTTGCCTCTATCTATGCGTTGGCTATCCATCGGCAGCAAGGGGAGGACATCCTGCGCCAGAGCAAGGATGCTGCCGAGGCTGCCGCTCGCGCCAAGTCGGAGTTTCTCGCCAATATGAGCCATGAGATACGTACTCCCCTCAATGCGGTGATTGGGATGACCACGCTGCTGCTTGGGACAGAGTTGTCGCTTGAACAACGCGATTTTGTCGAGACCATCCGTACTAGCGGCAGTGCGTTGCTTACGGTCATTGATGATATTCTCGACTTCTCCAAGATAGAGGCGGGCAAACTGGAACTGATGCAAGAACCGTTTGATTTACGGGCATGCATTGAAGAAGCCCTAGACCTTGTTACCCCCAACGCAGCCGAAAAGAATCTTGACCTGATGTACCTGATAGATGACCAGACTCCTTCGTTGCTCATTGGCGATAAAGCCCGCTTGCGGCAGATTTTGCTGAACCTACTCAACAATGCGGTGAAGTTTACTGAACAGGGCGAGGTACTTGTTTCGGCTATGCCTGCGCCTGTGCCAGAACAACTCCAGACTGCCGAGAATCCCCCGGTGGCGATTCATCTGAGCATCCGTGATACAGGCATTGGCATACCCCAAGACCGTATGAATCGGCTCTTCCAGTCGTTTAGCCAAACAGACGCTTCTGTCACGCGCAAGTATGGCGGTACGGGGCTAGGATTGGCTATTAGCAAGCGTTTGGTGGAGATGATGCGGGGGGAAATGTGGGTGGAGAGCGTCCAGGGGCAGGGGTCTACCTTCCACTTTACCATTGTGATGCAGGAGGCAGACGGTCCCGTCCCCTACTATCTGCTCCCCGACCAACCTATGTTTGCGGGTAAGCAGGTGCTCATAGTAGACGACAATGCGACCAACCGGTTTGTGCTGACCCGCCAGCTTGAGGCTTGGGGGATACAGACCTATGCGGCAGCTTCTGGCAAGGAAGCCCTGCTGCTCTTTCAGCAACATTCAACCTTTGATCTAGCTATCCTTGATTTGCATATGGAGGAGATAGACGGGCTAACGCTGGCAAGCAAAATCCGCCTTTTAGAAGGAGAAAAAAACCATCTGCCGCTGGTCTTGCTCTCGTCTATGGAGCCAGAGCAAGAACGCATGCGGGAAACCGCACCGTTTTTTGCTGTGCGCTTAACTAAGCCTATCAAGCCGGCGTTGCTGTATGAGGCATTGGCGCGGTTGGTGACGGATGTGCCACAAACTGATCGTCAAGTCTCTGCCGCAAAGTATAGCTATAGCCTAGACCCAGAGATGGCGCAGAACCACCCGCTAACTATTCTGCTTGTTGAGGATAACATCGTCAATCAAAAGGTCGCCAAGCGTATCTTGCAACGTATGGGCTACCAGATAGCCATTGCCAACAATGGGAATGAAGCGTTGCAAGCCGTAGCGCGGCAGCCGTATGATGTGGTATTGATGGACGTGCAAATGCCAGAACTGGACGGGATGGAAGCGACCCGCCGCATACGGGCTAGTAGCGAGTATCCACAGCCATACATCATTGCTATGACTGCCCATGCTATGGAGGAAGACCGTTCTCGGTGCCTTGCTGCAGGGATGAATGACTACATTAGCAAGCCCATACAGGTAGAGGAGTTGGTCGCTGTGCTGGTGCAAGCTGCCAAGTAAGCGCGTAGCACAAAGCGCATACCCTGCCCCCAGGTCAGGTTGTAGAGCCATTGCATGCTCGACGGAGCGACCCTCTCCCCCTACCCCCGCTCCCATCCCAGGGCGAGGGGGTTGTCGCCACATTGGGCGCACCGCCGTGCGCCCCTACACCCGCATACAACCACAGGGGCTAGGGATGGGGGGGAATAACGACCCGCTCCCATCCCAGGGCGAGGGGGTTGTCGCCACATTGGGCGCACCGCCGTGC
>CAZLKK010000060.1:0-15790 GCA_964559995.1 uncultured Chloroflexaceae bacterium | reverse complement strand
CATTTCACTCAAGCCTGCGGGTGGGGTAACAAGCATCGGACGGCTAGAAACCCGTTGGAGCCGACGGGCTATGCTGCTGGCATAATCGCCTATCCGTTCGAGCTCGGTGGCTATGGCAAAAACGCTCCCAAGCAAACGCAGGTCACTAGCAACCGGCTGCTGCGTGGCTATGAGCATAATAACCCGTTCTTCTACGGTTTGCTTGGCTATATCTATCTCTTTGTCGTCTTGAATAACCTGGGCGGCTAGGGTAGTATTCCATGTTTCTATGCTACGCACAGAACGCTGAAGCGCATGTTCAACACGGTTGCCTAAGCGTAATAAGTCCTCGCGTAGGTCTTCAAGCTGGCGAGCAAATCGCTCTCGTGACATTATCGCCTCCTCTCACCTGCATCATTTTGCTATGCAAGAGTAACCTCTTTTCACTTCTCATAGCATAGCATACCATACTCAGGCTAAACTGACCAGAAGGACGGGAGAATAATAGGGCTACGTCAAAGTCGCACAATCAAATAATCCCTTCTTGCTCACCCGCTCCCCGCTCCCCCTGCCCCATCCTTACAAGGGTAGACGATATACCGGGACATTCCGGGCAGAATGGTTAGACCTTGCCCGGAATCGGTATGACCTACCCCTGAAAGCCGCCCCTGCTCCCATCCCAGGGCGAGGGGGAGTCGCCCCCCCGCCTGGTTCCCCTTCTCTCCTTGTGGGACGCGGGGCGAGGGGATGGGGGCTGCCCGGTGTTCGTTCCCCTTCTCCCGCGTAGTGGGGGAAAAAGGGGGCAGAGATAGGGGACAAACCGAATTTTGCCCCTTGCCCTTGCCCCAAAGAAATACCTCTTTCTGATTGTACTTTGGTATGGTATAATGGGACAGTCATTATACTGTTTGACAAAGGAACCGTTGTACAAGGGATGAATTTTTCTATACATGAAGACAACCTTCTGGAAGGGATAAGTAGCGAGCATGGGGGATAATCGCTGGTTAAAGAATAGCTTTGTCTACCTGATTATTCTTGTTGCAGCATTGGCACTCTTCTTCCAGTATTTTGGACAGAATGCCAATGAGAGTGGCGAGAAGGGCATAGCTGAAGTTATCGCTGATGCCAAAGCAGGTAAGATTGAGTCAATAGAAGCCCAAGCCGGTGATGACGAGATAATCGTCAAATATACAGGCGAATCTGCCCCGTACCGTTCGCGCCTAGAAACGAACGATACCGTTATGGGCTTGTTTGCCGAGTATGGAGTACCTATCAATGAAGATGGAGCAGGATTTGTCGTCAATGTCAAACCGGCTCCAGCATGGGGCGGGTTGCTCAGTGCCTTTACTATTTTGTTGCCTACCCTGTTACTGATCGGCTTTTTCTTCTTTTTTATGCGGCAAGCACAGGGCAGCAACAATCAAGCCCTCTCGTTTGGCAAGAGCCGTGCCCGTATGTTTGCCGGCGATAAGCCAACAGTCACATTTGCCGATGTAGCTGGACAAGAAGAAGCCAAACAGGACCTTGCCGAAGTAGTCGAGTTTCTCAAGTTCCCCGATAAATTTGCTGCACTTGGGGCGCGTATCCCCCGTGGGGTCTTGATGGTCGGTCCTCCCGGCACAGGAAAAACGCTGCTTTCCCGATCTGTCGCTGGTGAGGCGGGAGTTCCCTTCTTCTCCATCAGCGGGTCTGAGTTCGTAGAAATGTTTGTAGGGGTTGGGGCTAGTCGGGTACGGGATCTCTTTGACCAAGCCAAACGCAATGCTCCTTGTATCGTCTTTATTGACGAAATAGACGCAGTGGGGCGACAACGTGGTGCGGGTCTAGGCGGGTCACATGATGAACGAGAGCAGACCCTCAACCAAATCTTGGTGGAGATGGACGGCTTTGATACCAACACCAACGTCATCCTTATTGCCGCCACCAACCGCCCCGATGTGCTCGACCCGGCACTGGTACGACCAGGGCGGTTTGATCGCCAAGTGATCTTGGATGCACCAGATGTACGCGGACGGCTGGAAGTACTCAAAGTGCATACCAAAGGCAAACCGTTGTCTGATGATGTCGTGCTGGATATTATCGCCAAGCAAACCCCCGGCTTCTCTGGTGCAGACCTAGCCAACTCGGTCAACGAGGCAGCTATCCTCTCTGCCCGCCGCTCCAAGAAAAAGATCGGTATGGCAGAATTGCAAGATGCCATTGAGCGCGTGATGCTTGGCGGACCAGAGCGGCGCAGTCGGGTAATGAATGATCGGGAAAAACTCATCACCGCATATCACGAAGCGGGACACGCCATTGTTGCCCAAGCGATGCCAGAAGCAGACCCGGTGCAGAAGGTGACAATTATCCCGCGGGGTATGGCAGGAGGGTATACGTTGATGATTCCCCAAGAGGATCGCAAATACTCTACCGTGGCAATGTATGAAGCCCAACTTTCTATGGCTCTTGGTGGGCGGGTTGCAGAGGAAATCGTCTTTGGGGAAATTACCAATGGTGCCAGCAGCGACATCTCCAATGTAACCAAAATATCGCGGGCTATGATTACCCGGTTTGGTATGAGTTCGCGGCTTGGGCCTATCGCCTTTGGGCAAAAGGACGAGCTCGTCTTCCTGGGACGCGAAATCAGCGAGCAACGCAACTATGGTGATGATGTAGCCAAAATGATTGACGAAGAGGTACGGCGGGTTGTTTTTGAAGCCTATGATCGTGCAAAAACTATCCTGATCAAATACCGTTCCGTGCTTGACGATATGTCCAATGCCTTGATTGAGCTAGAAACGCTTGAAGGGGATAGACTCCGCGAACTGATGGACCGTATCCCACGGGGCAGCTTTACATACAACGGACGAGACAGAAGTTTCAACCTACAAAATACGCTTCAGGCATAGCGATTGTAGCGATGGTTTCCCTCCTCTCCCCACTCCCCCTGCCCCCTTGCTCATAAAAGGGCAGGGGGGGGAGAAGGAGCATGCACCGTCTCTCCAATCGTATCATCCCCTCACCCTGATAACGATAGGGATAGGGGGGGCTTGAGCAATGATACTGGGTTATTTCATCATACAGTCAGCCACGGCTACAGCAAAAGGAAAAGCACCCCATCATGGCACAGCGGCTCATTGTTGGAATGTCTGGAGCCAGCGGAGTTATCTATGGTATACGGCTCCTTGAAGTATTGAGACCTCTCCCGGATATTGAGACCCACCTCGTCCTCAGCCCGGCGGCAAAGCAGACGATAGCCTACGAAACCGACTATACCGTCCAAGAGGTGGTATCCCTAGCGCATGTTTCCTACAACCACGAAAACATAGCCGCCCCCATATCGAGTGGCTCCTTTCGTACTATGGGTATGGTCGTTATTCCCTGCTCTATGCGGACACTAAGTGCTATCGCCTTTTCTATTGCAGACAATATGCTCGCTCGCGCCGCCGATGTAACCCTCAAAGAGCATCGACGGCTCGTTATCGTCACACGAGAAACGCCCCTCCACTTAGGCCACCTACGGCTCATGACGAGTGTCGCTGAGTTGGGGGCTATCATCACGCCTCCCGTCCCCGCTTTTTACCACCGCCCCAAAACGATAGAAGATATTGTCAACCAAACGGTGAATCGGGTGCTAGATTTGTTTGATATATCCTTACCCCATGATTTGTTTACGCGGTGGGGGAGCGATGGGTGATGGGAACAGGGGAATGGGGGACAACACCCCGCTCCCCCCGCCCCTGCTCCCATCCCAGGGCGAGGGGGAGCCCCCACATTGGGCGCACCGCCGTGCGCCCCTACACCCACATACAACCACAGGGGTTAGGGAATGGATGATGCCCGGTGAGTTATTGTCTCATCTCCCCTCTACCCCTGTAAGGTAAGGGGATGGGGGCTGCCCGGAAAGGGGAAAGAGTCAGTAATCCCTCGGTTCATGGTATACTATCACTAATATATTGTATATGTTTTGGACTGGCATACCATGATAGTGGAGAAAGACCTGTATGGTTTCAACAGAAACATCTGCTCAAAAGTCCTCCCCTAGCCCCAAAAAACCCGTTGCCTTGAACATTCGTCTTCGTATTGTGGCAATCATTATTACCCTGCTGATCTTGGGGTATGGGGGTATCTCTTTTCTCGTTGCCTACATTATCACCATCCCCCCACGTCTAGCTCTCAAAGGAACCCCAGAACAACAAGACGGGTTAGCTTACCAAGATGTCACCTTCCCATCACGCCACGATAACGTCCCCATATCCGCTTGGTTTATCCCCAAAGATGGGAGTAGCCGTGTTGTTATCCTCGTGCATGGCAAAGGGCAAACTCGTACCCAGGAATTTAACGGATGCTACCTTGAAGTTGCCGCTATGCTCCACGAACGGGGTTTCAACATTCTGATGCTTGACCTACGCGGTCATGGCAAAAGCGGCGATGCCCGCTTTACCTACGCCATCCGTGAGCGGTATGATGTGCTTGGTGCCGTAGACTGGCTGCAAAAGCAAGGGTTTAGCGCAGGTAGTATGGGGGTACTTGGGGTCTCTATGGGGGCAGCATCCAGCATCCATGCCGCCGCCGAAGAGCCTGCCATCGGTGCTGTGGTATCAGACAGCGCGTTTGCCGAGTTTCTGCCCATTGTCGAACGGGCTTTTACCCAAGAAAGTGGGCTACCCCCGTTCTTTTTGCCATCCACGGTATGGGCTATTGGGGTGCTTACCGGCGAAGATGTTGCTCTTTCCCGTCCAGTAGCTGTGCTTGGCAATATTGCTCCCCGCCCGGTGTTGCTCATCCATGCCAAAGGAGACGAGCTCATCCCCGTAGATCACGCTTACCAACTCCAGGCAGCATTACCCGGTTCAGAACTCTGGATTGTCCCCGTAAAAGAGCATGCCAAGACATTCAATGCCGATAAACAAGCCTACAGTGAACGGGTAGGGGGGTTCTTTGAAACCCATCTGAAGTAAGGTAAGGTATGGTAAGGCATAGTGAGGAAGATGAAGGCTCATGACAAAGATACTCACGCTTCATACATTCCGTGGTGGTACCGGCAAAACAACGTTGACGGCAACGTTGGCGGTGTTGCTTGCCCAGTCCGGTAAGCGCGTGGGGGTAGTAGATGCAGACATCCTTTCCCCAGGACTCCATGTCATGTTTGGAAGGTTTCAAAGATCAATAGTCTGTACTATCAATGATGTGCTCCGTAACTCTTGTACGCTTGAACAGGCAGTCGTAGACATCTCCGACCACTTGGGACAGGATGAGGGTATTAGTGGCAATGGCAAGCTCTTTTTGCTACCCGCCAGCACCAAATCGGAAGAGATTACCCGGATGTATCAATCGGGGTATGATGCTGATGCGCTTATCCAAATCCTTGAAGCCTTTGGGAATGGGTTTAATCTTGATCTGCTCCTGGTAGATACCCACACGGGACTGCATGAAAATACCCTTCTGCTCCTTTCCATTTCCTCGCTTATGCTTATCCTGATGCGTCCAGATCAACAAGATTATGAGGGGACGTGGGAAACGATAGAAGTCCTGCGAGCACTTGGAGTCTCCAACATCCTGCTGGTTGTGAATAAGGTACCCACTATCTTCGATAGGGCAACAGTAGAATCCCAGGTACAAGAGAAGTTCCCCATTCCGGTAGCAGCAGTTATCCCCCATGCAGATGAGATGATGATCCTGGGGAGCCAGGAGGTTTTCGCCCTTCGCTATCCTAGTCATCCCATTACCAATATGCTGCGTCACATAGTGTCAAGGTATCTGGAAAAGTTCGATGGGGAATAACGGTTTCTGGCAAAGGTAATGGGCAAAGCCTACCACGTTATGACCCGATCCCCCTGCATACGCTCTCCCCTAACCCCTTCACCCACTACGCGGGAGAAGGGGAACGCTCACCGGGCAACCCCCCATTCCCTAACCCCTGTGGTTGTATGTGGGTGTAGGGGCACACGGCGGTGCGCCCAATGTGGGGGCTCTCCCTCGCCCTGGAATGGGAGCGGGGGCAGGGGGGGACTTTAAAGCGCAAAGCGCAAAGCGCAAAACGTGGAGAGCCGTTGCAAGCAACAGCTCTCCACTAGCCGTTCGTGTTTGGGGAAAATATCTTGCCCCCCCTGCTTAATCAACCGGTGCCACTGGCACCCACCCCATCTCTACGACAAGACTCTGCCCTTCGGGACTCAGGACGTAATCTATAAAGTTCTTGGCTTCGGGGCGGCTGAGTGGACCGGTGAGCATGTGCAACGGACGCTTCAACTTATAGGTACCATCTATAGCTACTTCGGGACTAGGCTCTACCCCATCTATCCGTATCACCTTCACATCATCACCAGACAGGTGTCCAAACCCAACATAGCCAATAGCCCCTTCCGTACTGGCAACACGGGTGTGAATCTCCCCGGCGGTAATATGCGTATTGTCTTCTGTCTCTAGGGGGTCTTCGCCATCGAGTACAATATCATCAAATGCCCCGCGAGTACCAGAGCTGACTTCACGGATTACCGCCAAGATAGGAACATCATTCCCTCCAACCTCCTGCCAATTGGTCATCTCGCCAGTGTAAATAGCCTGGAGTTGCTCAAGGGAAAGTTCATCTATCGGATTGTCTGGATGGACAATCATTGCCAATACATCAACCGCTATCTGATGCACCTCCATCCCTTCACGCTGTTCTTCCTCGCGTATCTCGCGTGAAGCCATCCCAATGTCCGCAGAACCTTCTTGAATTGCCTGAATACCAACCCGTGACCCTCCTGCGCCAATCTCCATTTCTATGCCGGAGTGTTTTTGCTTATACGATTCCGCCAACTTTTGCGCGAGTGGTTGTACTGTCGTACTGCCAGCAAAAGTCAGTCGCTGCATAGAAACTGCCTGTGCGGGAGTTTCGGTGGGAACTTCCTCTGGCGTACTAGCCGTACTGCTGCATCCAGCCAATAGCACAACGAGAAGTGTCCATACCAATGTGTGGGTTTTCATATTCCCTCCTAAAATGGTCTTTGGTTTACGCCTTGCCCTATTTATGCTACATCCACCTTTTCATACCGCATGGGACTAGCATAATCCTCATCAAATAACTCGGTACTCGGAGCCGGCAACCGAACCCAAAAACACGTTCCCTCCTTTTCTACACTATGGAACCCAATTTGCCCATGATGTAGGTGAACGAGCGAGCGGGTAATAGCCAATCCTAGCCCACTGCCCCCGGCTTCCACACTCAGCTCATTTTCCGAACGGAAAAACCGGGTAAAAATCTTGTCTTGGTCACTGGCTTTGATGCCTACGCCATTGTCCTCAACTTCAATGACCACCGAGCGCGGTTCTTTATACTTCCAGGGTTGCTCCCCAACGGAGCTAGGCAACAACGCCGGGTCATGCAATTCATACACCCGAACATGCACATTGCCGCCTTGATGCACATATTTCACCGCATTGGAAATAAGATTGGTCAAGATACGTCGTAGGTGCATAGAATCAATCCAGATATGGGGGGGACTCTCTTGGATGTCTGTATGCAGGTGAATATCGCGCTTTTCTACTTGGAGTTTCAGGCTCGTGATGGCTTCATCCAACGCGGATGGCATAGATACCCACTGCTGCTCACCCCGCAACGATCCCTGCTCCAAGCGAGCCATCTCCAACAAATCGTTGACCAATTGCACCATATTTTCGGTTTGCCGTTTGATAGTATCCAAAAACATCTGCTGGTTTTCGGTCAGATTGTCTAGCCCACTCATGTAGAAAATATCCACAAACCCTTTCATAGAAGCCAGCGGGGTACGTAGCTCGTGGGAAGCTGTACCGATAAACGCACTCTTGGCGCGATCCGCTTCTACCGCTTGGGTAATATCCTGAAGCACCACCACCGCCCCGGTGATGCGATTTTCTGAGCCGAGGGTAGGCGCACTATGCATCCGCACCACGCGCTCGCCGAGCGTAATGTGATCCTCGGTACGGTCTCGGTCAAGGTCGGTAAGCTCCATACGCACCTGATCGACCACCTGTTGTAGCCCCATAGACAACACATGATCCTCAACGTCTGTCAGAACGTGTAGATATTTGCCCAAGAGATGATCTATTGGTTGCCCAAGCAAACTAGCAGCAACCGGGTTGATCATAATGATATGCTCTTCCTTGTCTACCGCCAATAAGCCATCTGCCATACTCTGCAAAATGGCATGGCGTTCGCCTGCGGTACGCGCCTGCTCTTCAAGCAGGTGTTGTATCGTCACGGTTGCCTGGTCAAATGACTGACCTAGCCTGCCAAATTCATCATTGTGGTGGAAATTGACTCGCTGTTGCAAATCGCCAGCGGCGACAGCTTGGGCAACTCTATCTAGCTTGAGCACCGGCTTGGTAAAACTCTGGGCTAACCATATCCCTACGGTCAAAACAAGCAGAAACGTGACCCCAGAGCTAATCAGCATGACCGTAAACCCTGAGCCAACAATTTTGTTAATTGCCTGTTCGCTGAGCCGCAGCACGAGTTCGGCTTCGGTACCAGCTACAGATTGGGGCTTCACCAAGAGCCGATGACCATTGGCAGATGTTTGCGATTGTACTAGGGGGAGATTGGCAGCTTTTGCCTGTTCAAGAGAAATAAATTCCACTTCTGCGGTTAGCCCAAGTTCTCGACGGAATCGGTCAAGCACTTTTGGGATGTTTTGTACGGTATAGACCAACCCAATAATGTCTCGTTTGGGTTGTGCTGTTTGGGTATCTGCTGCCCATATGGGAGCACAACCCACCAACAAAGTCGTGTCTTTGACCTCTATGACCTGTATCTGGGCAGCATCCCAGCAGGTTTGGACGAGCTTTTGCGTATGAAACTCTATGGTGCTAAGTTCGCTATAGGTCGTAATGTTTACCCGCACACTATCTTGAGTATTCACCACGACGACCTGATCCAAACGAAATCTGTCCCGCACAAGCACAGATCGGCTATCCATACGCATAATCGCATCAACATTGCCAGGATAATCTTCTTGCAATGCAGCTACAAGTTCTGGGTCTCGTGCTAGGGCAACGGCACTATTTTTTACATCACGTTCGCTCTGTTCAAGCGCGTTGGTCAGACGATTGACTTCTTCTTGCAATTGTCCATCGAGGATGTCATTTCGGGTGGTATTGGTACTGAGGATAAATCCTACGGTACTACCTAGTAGAGAAAAGAACATTAAGACGATAAGGGGGGCGAGTATCTTTGTCCGAATACCAGCGGATGACCAACGAAAGAAGGATAAAATTCCGGTCTTTTTCTCTGATGATGATGAGAATGATTGTTCAAGACTGGTCACAATGTAATATCTTTCCGACATGCAAACGTACTACCTCAAAAGCAGACAGAAACAAACGAAAGACGCGACTAGCATAAGGCGCGTCTTTGCTCATAATAAAAATAGCTGATGTGGTATCTAGGTACCATACCCAAATACCCTGGTAGCGATGAAATAGAACGTTGTGTTTCCAGGTAACTAAAAGAATACAGACAGCCCCCTCTCAATAACATAGGGAGAAGGATTCTTGGGTGATTTTCTTTATGACGGGGGTAGTCTAGCATGGAAATGTTAAGTGCTTGTTAAGTATGGACAATGGAATTGTTAAGGGGAACGGTGCATTACTTGTCGCTCAGTGGTGTATACTAGGAGATGAAGATATAGATTATAAGGACTGACTGTAGAGAGGATAGTAGATACTATGTGTGGCATTGTTGGCTATATTGGTCCGCGTGATGCGGCGACTATCGTTTTGGAAGGGTTACAGCGACTTGAATACCGCGGGTATGATTCTGCTGGCATTGCGGTCTATGACCCCACAGCGCAGCTCCAGATACAGCGCAGTGTGGGCAAATTGAGCAACCTTACGTCCCAGCTTGAGGGAACCAAGTTGGTCGGTAATCTTGGCATTGGACACACCCGTTGGGCAACCCACGGCAGCGTCACGCAAGAAAACGCCCACCCCCACACCGACCAGAGCGGGGACATTGTGGTTGTGCAGAATGGCATCGTGGAAAATTTCCAAGAACTCAAAGACGAACTCGAAACGCAGGGGCATACCTTTACCTCCCAAACAGACACGGAGATTATCGCCCACCTGCTCGGTGAATACTACCAACAGCATGGTTCACTAGAGCAAGCAGTACGTCACATGCTCCATAGGCTACGGGGCGGCAATGCTATTGTTGCACTGTGTACGCAAGAGCCGGGGGTGTTGGTGGCGGCACGGCTTGGCAATGCTGGTGGGGTGGTTATTGGGCTAGGTGAAGGGGAAAACTTCATTGCCTCAGACATCCCTGCCCTAGTAGACCATACCAGAGAGGTATTCTTTCTGGAAGACCATGAGATCGCAGTCATTTCGCAGGATCGCGTGCAGATAAGCCACCTGTCGGGTCTAGCCGTGCAGCGCAGCCCAGTGCATATGGCATGGGACCCGGTCTCCGTAGCAAAAGGTCCCTACCGCCACTTTATGCAAAAGGAGATAGCCGAACAACCCCGCTCCCTCATGGACGTGTTGCGTGGGCATGTAGACTTTGAGGCGGGCAAGGTGCGTATGGAGCATCTCCGCTTGGATGACGAAGCCCTTCGCCGTGTCAAGCGTATCTATGCGGTGGCGTGTGGGACGGCGTGGCATGCCGCTCTGGTCAGTAAGTTTATGATTGAGTCGTTGGCAGGGATACGGGTTGACGTAGACTATGGCAGTGAGTTTCGCTACCGCCAGCCGGTGTTGGGGGATGACAGCTTGTTGTTGGCGATAACGCAAAGTGGCGAGACGGTAGATACGCTGGCAGCAATGGAAGAAGCGCGATCTCAAGGGGTGCCAAGTGTGGCTATTGTGAATGTGATAGGCAGCCAAGCCGAGCGTCTAGCCGATGGTGGGCCTATTCACCTACACGCCGGCATGGAGATTGGCGTAGCCTCTACCAAGTGCTTTACCAGTATGCTTGTTGGGGCATACCTGTTTGCGTTGCGGTTAGCCCAAGCCCATCAGGTGCTCTCTCCCGCCCAGGTCAAAGAGCATCTTCAGCCTTTGAGCGAGATACCGAGCAAGGCGGGGTTGTTGATAGAGCAAGCCATGCCTATCTGTGAGAGCCTTGCAGAACGCTATACCCAAGCTACTGATGCCCTGTATCTTGGTCGCCAGATCAACTATCCCATCGCGCTAGAAGGGGCACTCAAGCTGAAGGAGATTAGCTATATCCACGCGGAGGGCTACCCGGCGGGGGAGATGAAGCATGGTCCCATTGCGCTGATAGATGAGCATATGCCGGTGATTTGTATTGCCACCCGTGACACGATCTACGAGAAGATGTTGAGCAATATTGAGCAGGTGCGAGCACGGCACGGCAAGGTGATAGCGATAGCCACTGAGGGAGATACGCTTATTCAAGACAAGGCAGACCACGTTATCTTCATCCCAGAGACGTGGCCCCTGCTTACGCCAATATTGTCGGTCATACCGCTGCAAATGTTAGCCTATGCCATAGCGGTCTGGCGTGGCTGTGATGTAGATCAACCGCGCAATCTGGCAAAGAGCGTGACGGTAGAGTGATAGAGTGATAGTAGTGGTAGCCCTGCCCCCGCTCCCATTCCAGGGCGAGGGGATGGGGCTGACCGAAGCGGGCAAAGGACGGGAAAAGCATCTGCCACCCCCATAATCACACCGGTTATGCTTGGGGATAGTTATGCGGTATACTGGTATGGTACAATCACGCCAACATCACAAAGTACGGTTAGCATACGCTGGAGAGTAGAGGAATTTATGAAAACGATACAAAATCTCAAAGATACCCTAGCCCGTATTGATGGCAAAGGGTATAAGGCATATAAGGACATCGAAGGGATGTACGATTTTGATAGCTACATTCTTGCCATTGACCATGTACAAGGCGACCCCTTTGCCGCCCCGTCAAAAATCCGCGTGCGTTTGCCGCAACATATGGCTCATATCCCATCCCCCCTCTTCAATACCCCGGTGCGTTGTATTGCGTTGCAAGATTACCTCTCCCGCTTGACAAGACAAGCTATTTATGATACAGCACAAGGGAGGCGTGGTATGGGCAAGAGTGGGCTTATCTCCATAGATGCCGGCGACCAGGAAGTTCTACAACGTACTGCTGTTGTAATCAAGCCTCAATGGGTAGAAGCACGGCTCCAGGTGGGGCTACCCGCATCAGGACGCACCATCTTGGGACGACAAGCTCAAGCGATGTTTTGTGAAGAACTCCCCAAGATTGTAGACTATAGCCTGCGTTGGCACAATTTGCCCCAGGAAGAGGGCGAGGAATTTGTGGCATGTATAGAAAATCAAGAGTTTATGCGAGCACAGCTTGACAGACTGGGCATTGTGGCATTCATTGCCGATGGTTCCATTCTCCCCCGCGAGAGCGGGGCAAGTGATCGGCCGCTTGCCAAAGATGCCATCCCTTTTGATAGCCCTGAATCCCTGCGTGTGACGCTCTCATTGGCAAACCCACTTTCGCAACGTCCATGCAAAAATAGCATCTCTGGTATGGGTATCCCAAAGGGGGTCACGCTCATTGTAGGTGGGGGCTATCATGGCAAATCTACCCTGCTGCATGCGCTAGAGCGCAGCGTCTATCCCCACATTCCAGGTGATGGTCGAGAGTACATCGTCACATCCCGCGATTCGGTCAAGATACGTGCCGAAGATGGGCGGCGGGTTGAAAAGGTCAACATTAGCCCATTCATCAACAACCTGCCGTATGAACGGAGTACTACTGCGTTTTCTAGCGATGATGCCAGTGGCAGCACGAGTCAGGCAACCAACATTGTGGAAGCCCTAGAAGTTGGCGCACAGGTATTGCTCGTGGATGAGGATACCTCCGCGACCAACTTCATGGTGCGTGATGCCCGAATGCAAGCCCTTGTACACAAAGATCACGAACCCATCACGCCCTTCTTGGAGCGGGTACGGGGTCTCTATGACGATATGGGGGTTTCTACGGTGCTCGTGATGGGCGGGTCTGGTGATTACTTTGACTATGCAGACACCGTGATTATGATGCGTGACTATCTGCCCTATGATGTGACCACTGAGGCAAAGCAGATAGCCCAAGACTACCCCACCCATCGGGCAGATGAAACGTCTGCTCCATTGCACCATATTACCGAACGCATCCCATTGGCAGAGAGTTTCGACCCTTCCCGCGGTAAGCGTGATGTGAAGATAGATGCCAAAGCCCGCGATCTTATCCTCTTTGGCACAGAGCCAATAGAGCTACGCTGTGTGGAACAGCTCGCCGATCTCAGCCAAACTCGTGCTATCGGCTATGCTATACACCTTGCTGCCGAACGACTTATGGATGGCAAGGCAACGTTACGCGAGATTGTCTCTATGATAGAGCAGTTCTTTGATGAGCATGGGTTAGATTCACTCGATCCATTCCATCGTGGCGAGCACCACCCCGGTAATTTTGCCCGTCCACGCTCATATGAGATAGCAGCGGCAATCAACCGTATGCGAACCTTACGTATGAGTCAACGAATTGGAGATTAGGAGAATCGAAAGCATGACAGAAGAGATCCAAAAACCAACCACTCCAACGGAGGAGACGACCCCAACACAGGAGACAACTCCAACGGAAGGTACGCCACAGACGCAGGAGACGGCTCCCAAAGTGGCACCACCTATCAACAAAGGGGGACCGCCTCCAGAGGGAATGGTCTTGCCCAAACCCAAGCCAGAAGAACGTCCAGAACCAGGGAAACTCGTGTTTCCCGAACGATTGCTAGAACGACTCCGCACCGCCGAGCATGTGATGGTACTGACGGGGGCCGGGGCTTCTGCCGAGAGCGGTGTTCCTACCTTTCGTGATGCCCAAAAAGGTCTTTGGTCAGAGTATGACCCGCAAGAACTCGCTACTCCCCAGGCTTTTGAAAAAGACCCCAAAAAGGTTTGGGAATGGTATGCTTGGCGGCGTAAACTCGTCAGTGAAGCTCAGCCAAACCCTGCCCACTATGCATTGGTAGAGATAGAACAACGAGTTCCCAAGTTTACGTTGGTGACGCAAAATGTAGATGGACTTCATCAGCGGGCAGGGAGCGTCAATGTGCTTGAATTTCACGGTAATCTGTTTCGGGTCAAACGGGCTACAGATGGGGTCATTGTTGATGATTGGAACGAGGATGGCGAACTCCCCCCACGCTGCCCAGAGACTGGCAGTCTGCTGCGTCCAGATGTCGTGTGGTTTGGCGAAGAACTGCCCCAAAAGAATGTTGAGGAAGCCCTCCGCATTTCAGAAATCTGTGATGTCTTCTTTTACATTGGCTCTTCGGACAGGGTGTATCCAGCGGCATGGTTGCCGATGAATGCGATAGAATCCGGGGCAGCATTCATTGTGATCAACACCGAGACCAACGCCACGACGTTCTTTCCCGATTGGTTTTACTTTCGCGGAAAAGCCGGGGAAGTGTTACCGGCAATGGTGAGGGCTGCGTGGCCAACCGATGAATCCCAAGCAGAGTCCGCGGGGGAAGCAACCGCTCAAGCTGCGCCTGAACCACAGCAGGAAGCGACAGATACTGCCAAGCACCAGGAATAGCCTAACCGCCACTTTCAAGGGTAGGGTAGGGTAAACAAGGTTTCACCGGTCAGCATCCATCCCCTGCCCTTCCCTCGCAAGCGGGAGCAGGGAGATCGGACGACTCCCCCTTGCCCTCTGGGAGCGGGGGCAGGGGGGAGCGGGAAATACAAAATTTGCCCATTTGACCTACCCCCCCGCTCCCCTCTCTCTGGGGTAGGTCTCGTTGTAATGATAGGTGAGTTGTTATAACCAGAGTTTTGCGATATGAGCAATACCCACGACATACGGCGGCGCATAGCCAACTTGCGCGATGACATCAACGACCATAACTACCGATACTATACCCTTGATGCGCCTATTATTAGTGATGCAGACTACGATGCGCTTATGCGCGAATTGCGCGACCTTGAAGCAGTACATCCGGGGCTCGTCACCCCCGACTCCCCCACGCAGCGGGTGGGAGCTCCGCCGGCGCAGCACTTTGGCAAGGTACGCCATGCCTACCCGATGCTGTCGCTGGCAAATGCGTTTGATGAAGGGGATTTGCATGCATGGCATCAGCGGGTGGTCAAGCTCCTGGGAGATGAAGTATCCCACTCGTTGTCGTATGTCGTAGAGCCAAAGATAGATGGTCTGGCGGTAGCCTTGACCTACCAGCAGGGTAGGCTCATTCGCGGGGCGACCCGTGGCAATGGCGAGATAGGCGAGGACATTACCGCCAACCTGCTGCACATCCCCCCCATCCCCCATACGCTCGCGGGGGGGGATACCGCTACATCATCTGCCAAGCTAGATACTGCCGCCCTATTTGCTATCGATTCGCCCCCCCCCATAGCCGAGGAGATCGAAGTGCGTGGCGAGGTCTACATACGGCTTGATGACTTTGAGCGGCTGAATGAACGGCTCAGTGCTGCGGGGGAGCGGGTGGCAGCCAACCCCCGCAATGCAGCATCTGGGTCTCTGCGCCAGAAAGACGCAACGGTCACGGCACAGCGTCCATTGCGCTTCTTTGCCTATGGGCTAGGTGATGCTACTGCGCTCAACCTACAAACGCAATGGGACATCCTCCAGTTTTTGCGCCAGCAGGGGTTTGTGGTTAATGAGGATATACGCCGCTTTACTGACTTTGCCGAGGTAGTCGCCTATGGCAAAACGTGGATGGAGCAGCGCGACACGTTGCCCTATGAGGCAGACGGTGTGGTTATCAAAGTGGATAATCTCCGCTTGCAAGCTGAGCTAGGTGTGGTGGGGCGCGACCCCCGTTGGGCTATCGCCTACAAGTTCCCTGCTCGTGAA
>CAZLKK010000059.1:9708-15801 GCA_964559995.1 uncultured Chloroflexaceae bacterium | reverse complement strand
ACCTGTCCCCGGAAAAAGCGACTACGGTTTGTCCCCTTCTCACGAATAATCTCTGACCGCTCAACCAGCCGGGGGTCGTTAATGAGCAAAGCTCCCCCCTCACCGGCACTAAAGTTTTTCGTCTCGTGAAAACTCTGGGTCGCCAACGCCCCAAACGTCCCAAGATACTGCCCCCGATACCGCCCAAACAGCCCGTGGGCATTGTCTTCTATCACCATCAGGTTGTGGTGTTGGGCAATCTCCATAATGCGGTCCATTGCACACCCCACCCCCGCATAATGCACCGGCACGATTGCCCTGGTGCGGGGGGTGATGAGGCTTTCCAACAGCGACTCATCCATATTGAGCGTGTCCGGGCGACAGTCGACAAACACCGGACGCAGCCCATGCAGCACAAAGGCATTGATCGTTGACACAAAGGTAAACGAGGGGACGATGACCTCATCGCCCGGCGCACTGTCGAGCAGAATAGCCGACATCTCTAGCGCGTGGGTACAGGAGGTGGTAAGCAGCGGGACAGTGCGCTGAGTATCCGTACTCAGCACCTCCCCAAGCAAACTATGGCACTTGCGCGTGAAGCCACCATCACCAGAGATATGCCCACTAGCAATTGCCTGCTGAATGTAGCCTAGCTCTTTGCCAGTAGCATACGGCTTATTAAACGGTATGGGTATCATGCAGTTTTTCCTTCAATGAACCGATGCCATATCACCAGAGATTGCTGCAAGGTAAAGCCCAAACGGGTATACAGGTTAATCCCCCCTGGATTGTTGATAGAGGTACGGGTGGTAGCACTGGTAAAGCCTCGCTCTTTCGCTGCCGCCAACACCGCACGTCCCATCTTTTTGCCAATACCGCGCCCCTGGTAGTGCTGTGATATGGCAACAAGGTTAAGGTCTATATTGCTCCCCTGCTCCCGCGTATGGATAAAGCCGGCTATGGCTGCATGATCGCTATCTTCATACACATAGACGATCTCGTTATCTTCCATCGCCTGTGCTATCCAATGGGCATACCGCTGGTCAGCTTTGCCGGGGTCTAGGTGTGGGTCTAGGTGGTAGCGGTCTGTCACAAAGACGCGGCTGGCAATGTCGAGCAATACGGGGACATCTGCTTGGGTGGCTTGCCGCAGCAGCATTGGCGTTTTCCGCTGGCTGCGTTGGCTGTGCTCGCTATGCCCCTCATGTTGAGCAAGCTCCTGTGAAAAAGCCAGCTGGGTTTCAATCGGGTAAAAGCCATATTGGGCTAACAGTTTGCCCTGGGGTACTTGCTCCGGGGTGAGTCGCACCGTGATGAGCGCAGCTGTGGTAGTATCTAGCACATCAAACCACTGTGCCATCGCCCGGTCCAGCGCATCAAAAGTAACGTGTTTACACTGCATCGTATAAAAAGGAAACCCGTAGATTTCGCTATCCCAGGGGATAAACGCATAGCGTAGTGGCCCATCGGGTGGGGGGAAGGACTCAAATACTAGGGTAAACGCCATCTTTTTCTGTTCCATTTGATGCTACGGTATGCTCCTGGTAGGTAGAACCATCAAGCACACGACGGACAACGTAGCTAGGGCGATCCATAACACGAAAGTGCATCCGGGCGAGATATTCGCCAATAATCCCAAGCGCAAACAGTTGTGCGCCAGAAAAAATGGCAATAATTGAGGCGAGAAAGGCAAAGCCCGGCACAACCGACCCATGAATCAGGTATCGTCCCAACACATATGCCAGCACACTGATGCCAAAGATCGTAAAGACAAAGCCAATCATGCTCGCCAGCTTCAATGGCAGCGTACTAAAACCGGTGATCATATTGAAGGCATGGCGTACCAGTTTACGGAAGGTGTAGTTGGACATGCCACGAGTACGTGGGTCGCGCCGCACCGGCACCGCCACAAACCGCGTGGTTGCCCACGTCAACAGCACATCTATAGAGACAAATGCCCCCCGATAGTCAGCAAACGCCGTCCGTAACTCAGTACGCAAGACCCGAAAGGCACTAATGTTGCGGGCAGTATCTGCGCCCATTGTGCTTTGCAATGCCAGCTTCGTTACCTGTGATGCCAGATCGCGCAGCAAGCCGTGCTGCTCCTGCTTAGGCGCACCATACACCACATCATACCCTTCGTTCAGGTGGGAAAGGAGCGTGGGTATCTCCTCCGGCGGATGCTGCAAATCATCATCCATCGTGATGATGGTATCGTAGTGGGCAATGCGTATGCCACCCAGCAGCGCGTTGTGCTGCCCATAGTTTCGCATCAGGTTTAAGCCATAAACCACCGGGTATGTGGCGACCAGCCGTTCTATCACCTGCCAGCTACTATCACGGCTCCCATCATTCACCAAGATGACCTCATGGTGTTCTGCCAACGACTCCAGCACCGGCACCAGTCGCTCAAGCAGCGGCTCCAGCGACTCCTGGCTATTGTAGACGGGGATTACCACAGACAACCCCGCCGGCAGGATAGTTTGGCTAGTTTCGGCAGCAACAAGCCTCCGAGATTCAGAAAATGATTGCATGGTTTTTTATCCCAACATAAGCAACCTATGATACATTACCGCAATCGTACCAGAGGTAGGCAGAATGGTCAACTTCTTTGACCAAAGCGGCTAATCATCCCGCATATCTTGGCTCAAGAGATCGTGCAAGAACTGTTCATCATACTGGCGTGGTGGGGGAGCAGGCTCCTCCTCACGGGCAAAGGTGATATAGATAGCCAACACGATAGCCCCTGTTGTGATGCCACTATCGGCAACATTGAAGACGGGCCACCAGCCAACTTGGACAAAATCTATCACATAGCCAAGCCGAATACGGTCTATAATATTGCCTACTGCCCCCCCAAGAATAAACCCAATGCTCGCTTGCACAAACAGGCTTTGGTTAGGCAAATAGGCGATATACGCATAGATAATCAACCCACAGATAATGAGCGATGTAATCGTGAAGAGTGGCGAGACATTGGGAAACAGATTAAAGGCAATCCCGGTATTGTGGGAGTAGACCAACCGAAACCAATCGCCCATGATTGGGCGAAATTCAACCAATGGTTCTGGTCCTAGCTCTTGGACAATCCATATTTTGGTGAGTTGATCACTGATTAGGGTAATGATACCTAGCACGAGCGGCAGCAGCCATCGATGTTTTTGGTAGAACAGCACAAAACCTCCATCGTTCTATCGGGTGGATTGTATATTGCCCAATTATAGCGCATATTTGCCAACAGGCGAACATTGGAGAGCAAAGGGAGCAATCAACGGGCAGGGGGAGAGGGTCGTTCCGGGCAGCCCCCCTCCCCCGATACATCCCCAATCTGTGGTATCATAGCCCTAACGATACCAAAGACGTAATGAATAATTGTAGCCAAAACAGAAACCCTATGCATATAGCCATTAACGCCCATCTCCTCGCCCACACCCGCTCATTTCGCCGGGCTGGTGTCTCCCACTACATTGAGCAACTGTTGCTCCACTTGGCATTGATAGACCAAAAGAACGCTTATACCGTCTACACGACCAGAGGCGTAGACTCGGCAGCCCTCGGCTTGTCTGTCAACTTTGACGTGCGCCCTAGCCTATTGCATACCATCAACCCACGGGTGCGTATCCCGTGGGAGCAGGTTGTCGCGCCGTTGCTGCTCGCCCGTAACAACGCCACGCTCTTTCACGGTATGCTCAACATTGCCCCCTTCGTTAGCCCCGTCCCTACCGTTATCACCATACACGACCTCGCCTTTATCCGTTACCCCCAGACCTTCCGCTCCTACAACCGCACCTATCTCGATATGGCAACTCGTATCAGTGCTCAACGGGCAAGCATGATCTTGGCAGTCTCTGAGCATACCAAGCGGGAGGTTGTCGAGATTCTCGGTGTACCACCAGAGCGCGTTGTGGTGACGTATGACGCGGCACGGGTACACTTCAAGCCACCACGGGCAACCATCCTTGCCGAATTTCGCCAGCGCAAGAGCTTACCAGACCAATTCTTGCTCTACGTTGGTACGCTGGAGCCGCGCAAAAATCTGTTGACGCTCCTCGAAGCCTATAGCAAAATTGCCAATACCGTGGGGGTGCCGCTCATTGTTGGCGGCGGCAAAGGCTGGATGTACGATGCAGTCTTCAAGCGGCTAGAGTCGCTTGGGCTACAAGACAAAGTACACTTTGTTGGCTACCTAGAAGAGCAAGACCTGCCCCTCTGGTATGCTGCTGCTACCGTCTTTGTCTTCCCCTCTATCTACGAGGGATTCGGGATGCCCCCGCTGGAAGCGATGGCATGTGGCACGCCAGTTGTTACATCCAACACCTCTAGCCTACCGGAAGTGGTCGGCGATGCCGGCTTGATGGTCTCACCAACCGATACCGATGCCCTAGCAGATGCATTGTTGCGTATGCTGCAAGATGAAGCCCTCCGCCAAGCCTGCCGTGAGCGCGGGATTCAGCAGGCGCAGCGTTTTTCCTGGCACGTCACAGCGCAAAAGACTCGAAATGTCTATGAGCAAGTAGCAAAAAGTCTGGTATAATCTATACGTAGAGATGGCAAGAATGCTTGAATACCCATAGAAAATCTCGTGCAGACAGGTTCAGAGACGAAAAGACAATCACCACTACCCATAAGCGCAGATGAGGTACCCCCGTTTCATCCCCGTACCCGCTTCTTGCGCTCGTTTACCTTTTTCTTTGGGGTAGTTATCCAAACATACATCTGGGACATATTCCTCTCAAGGTTTGTCCTCTTTCGCTGGTATGTGCGGAAACACGCCATGCAGCGATGGGTAAAGATAGCCCGACGGTTTCGGTTGATGGCTATTGAGATGGGCGGTATGCAGATAAAGCTAGGGCAGTTTCTCAGTTCGCGGGCGGACATCATCCCCGACCCGGTGCGCTTTGAACTTGCCGGCTTGCAAGACGAAGTACCCCCTGCGCCCACTTCGCATGTGCTTCAGCTTATCGTGCAAGAATATGGCAAGCCAGCAAACGAAGTCTTCTTCCAATTTGACGAAGAATCCGTAGCAGCAGCATCACTAGGGCAAGTCCACTATGCCACGCTCAAAGATGGGCAGGAGGTGGCGGTCAAGGTGCAGCGTCCCCATATTGAAGAGATTATCGGGGTAGACCTGCGTTCGCTCAAGTGGATCATCAAGATTATTAAAAACTACCCGTTTATCCGCCGCCGTGCTGATGTGGAAGCCCTCTACAAAGAATTTTCGCGGGTCTTGCTGCGTGAGCTAGACTATGTGCAAGAAGCAGAAAATGCCGAGGTTATCCGGGGCAACTTTGTCGATGTCAAGGGGGTGTATATTCCCTACCCCATCAAAGAGATGACCACCCGCCGCGTGCTCGTGATGGAGCGTATCAGTGGCATCAAGATTAACGACAGGGCAGCCCTCGATGCGGCTGGCATCAACCGCCGCGAGCTTGCAGACCGCCTCAACCAAACCTACTTGAAACAGCTCTTTCTCGACGGCTTTTTCCATGCAGACCCCCACCCTGGCAACCTGTTTGTGCAACCAAATGCCCCGGCGACGTTGGTCAATGGGGGCGCACCGGTGGTAGAGACTGCCGCAATGTCTCCCCAACTATCTATGCGAGCCATCCAGGATGCCCAACATACCCCCTTCACGCTCATTTTTGTAGACTTTGGCATGGTAAGCCAGCTTCCCCCCAAAACAATGGAAGTGGTGTTGAGTGGGATACTTGGATTGGCAACCAACGATGCAAACCGTATTGTTGATGCTTTGTATGACCTCAAGATGTTTTTACCGGGGGTAGACAAGCGGGCTGTGACCCAGATGCTCAAGGTGATGCTCAAGCATACCTATGACCGCAGCGTGCAAGAACTCAACAATATGGATGTAGAGTCGCTTATTGAAGAAACGCACGATCTGGTCTACGATATGCCCTTCCAAGTCCCCCAAGATTTACTCTTCTTGGGCAGGGCTATTAGTATGGTCGCAGGGCTGGCAACGGAAATAGACCCGAATATTAACCTCTTCCAATCGCTCTATCCCTTTGCCCAAAAAATGCTTGATCGTGAACGGAAGCTAGACAACTGGCTAGAACGGCTCCCCCAAGAGCTCCAGCAACTGGGCGATATTTTGCT
>CAZLKK010000059.1:5626-9698 GCA_964559995.1 uncultured Chloroflexaceae bacterium | reverse complement strand
CGCCACACGAGTCTGCGCCGGCTCCACGGCACCCTGCTGGCGGTCCCGGTCGTCGACTACACCTATGAGCCCGGCGGGACGTTTCATGACGAGTTCTACAAGGTTGCCAATGAGGGTGAATTGCATACCCAAGCGGACTTTGGGCGCATGGAGCGGTTGCTTGTGCGACTGGAACAGTCTACCAACCGGTTGGCAGGCGGTGTTGTCGCTACGGGCTTGTTTATGGGGGGAGTCCAGCTGCGGTTGCGCGGTATGGACAAAGAGGCAAACCGGGTTTGGGCAGCAGCAGCAGTAACGCTGCTCTGGACACAAATGCCCCGCAATGGACGAAAGAATGGCTTGTGACTTGTGACTACTCGTGGTACCCCGTGGCTTACTCCCCTGCTGCTCCTCCTGATTGGCACAATGGCAGCATGTCGCCCATCATCCCCCTCGGCATCTACCCCCGTCCCCCCCACGTCTACCCCTACCTTAGCTGTTCTCCTAGCCGACACCGATACCCGCTTTGAGCAAGGCTACTACTATGAAAGTTTGCAGAGCTATGTTGCGCTAAATGAACAATACCCCGATACCGCGGCGGTATTGCTACGGCTTGGCATGCTCCGAACGCTGCGGGGCGAGTATGACCAAGCAGAGCCACGTTTGCGGCGAGCGTTGTGGCTAGAGATCGAGGGGCAATCATATGAGATAGCCCTACTGTACCTCAGCTATCTCCTACGCCAAAAAGGGATGGCAACAGAAGCACAACAGGCATGGGATCGGGCAGGGTTATCGCCCACGCTCGCCGGACCTGCGCTGGTGTTGGATGCGGAGTATGCGCTGAGTCAGGGGGACACGCAGGCTGCCCAAACCCGCTACCACAAGGCGATACAGGAGCCGTTGCCGTCTGATTGGCTGCCATTGGTGGGGTATCGCTTGGCATTGTTCCAAGCGGCTAACGAACCCGACAGAGCATTGGCAGCACTCATAGCCTTTTCCACCCGCTATGCCCGTTGGGAGCAAAACGGGTTTCCCCCGTCTAGCGACCAATTTACCGCCATCACCGCCCCGGTACCGCTTATCTCGCCGCTGATTCCTCGCGTGACGCAGGATGCTGAACAGCTTATTGCCATACTAGAGGCAGATACCAACGAGCGGTTGCAGCTTTTGGGGCAGTGGTACCTTCAGCTAGGGTTGTATGATTTGGCTGCGCCACAGTTTGCCAGCATCCCGCATGATGCGCCAGAGTGGTGGTTGGCGGCAGGCTATACTGCCTACACCCGCTGGCGAGCGGGGGAACGCGAAGCAGGCATACAGCAGCTTGAAACCCTCGTCCGTGACCAGCCAGATGTGCCACAAATGCGTCTGTTGTTGGTGTTGGTTTACCTTGCCGAGCAGCGTATAGATGCAGCAGCTTTGCAGCTGGATACGCTTGAAGATCGCTACCCCGATATGCCAGATGTCTACCTGTCCCGTGCAATGTGGTATGTGGTACAGAGCGACTATGCCAACGCGATGTCCTCCTATGAAGAGGCGATGGCGGTTGCTGAACCAAACCGCAAGGGGGCTATGGCGTTTCGGGCGGCTACCTTTTCCTTTGAGACGACCTACAATATTTGTGATTCCGGGTTGCCAATGGCAGAGTATGCCGTGTTGCGTATGGTTGAGGACGCGCAAGCATGGACAACGCTGGCAGCTATGCGCTACCACTGCCGCGACTTTCCCGGAGCAGAGCATGCTGCCCACAATGCTCTTGAGCGTGGGGGTGGGGCAGAAGCCTCCTACTATCTAGGGGCAGCCTTGTTGGACATGCGCGAGTATGAACAGGCACGGCGCATACTCATCCAAGCGGCAGATAGCGACCCCGACTCGCGCTGGCGGGAGTTGGCAGAAGAGCAACTCAATATGCTACAATAAAAGGCTTCTGTGTTATAATTGTCAGAAGACACACATCACATTAGTTTGACTCATCTGGAGCTAACGAAGGGTGGGTAATCATTTGTAAATCATCCAGGGGATAATAGAGGAGCCACGCCTGTCCAATGATATGCTTGACATCCAACGAGTCCCACTTGCGTGAGTCGCTGCTATTCTCACGATTATCGCCCATCACATAGACTGTGCCCTCTGGGACTGTTACCGTCCCACGGTGACAAGCACTACCGGGGTCGCAGTAGGTGGGGTTTTCTGGCATGGTTTCTTCATCTATGAGGTAGGGTTCGTCTAGCTCTTTGCCATTCAAAAACACTTTTCCCTGTCGCACTTGTATCGTATCACCTGGTATCCCAATCACCCGCTTAATAAAATCCTGTTGGGGATTGTTGGGATATTCAAAGACAATAATATCGCCGCGTTTGGGCAAGCCTAGCGGATAGACAACCTCTGGTTCTTTCTCTTGAAACCCAGGTAAGAACCGCAAGGGGGCATTGAGATCAAAATGAAAATAGACCAGTTTATTGACAAGGATATACTGATCACTGTGCAATGAAGGCTCCATACTGGTCCCTTCAATCTTGAAATTTTGAACCATACTGCGAACAATGATGAAAACGAGCAGAATATAAATGGCTGTTTCTACTAACTCTTTTACCGCGCTTCGCACCGTCAACGAGCTACCCGTCTCTTGGTACTCCAACGATTCCCACGATAACGCATCGGTGGGGGTGTTCTGTATGGCATCTACTCTTGGGGGTTCTCCTGAAGGGGTCTCACTCCCGGTAGGTTGGCGTAGCGGTGTATCATTCATAACGCTATTGTTCATCTCCTTCTACCATCATTTGATGTGCATTATACCTGATAGACTGGCAAAAAGCTAGTGTTGGGAGTTATAGAGACATGCAGTTCTCGCAATTCATGACAAAAGCCGCTGATGGGGCTATCCAATGTCAAGCCTGCCAGTGGCGTTGTACCTTGCAACCGGGCGAGGTGGGGAAGTGCTTAGTACGGGCAGGGCATGAGGATGGCATTGTCGCGCACAATCACGGGTTGATCAGTGCCGCCACCGTTAGCCCCGTTGAGGAGTTTCGCCTCTGGCACTTTTTCCCCGATTCCCTTGCGCTTGCCATTGGCAGCTGGGGGTATGCCTTCCCCGCCGACCAGCAGCATGGGTCGTTTGCTCGCATCCCCGAAGCAGAAGAAAAACAACGCAACCTGCCTGCCGAAAAAGCGGCAGCCTTTGCGCTCAAACAGTTGTGTCGTGGCGTGATTTGGGCATATGGCGAGCCTGCCGTTGCCGCCGATTACGTTGTAGACCTGCTGAAAAATAGTCGCGCTTCGAGCCGCTATACTGCCCTTGTGACGACAGGCTTTCTCAGCGAAGAGGTACTAGAGAGTATTGGACTCTATCTGCACGGCATCAGCCTAGACCTACGTGGCTTTGGAGATGTGGCGTATAGTCGTCTGGCAGGCATTCCCGATTGGCGGTCCATTTTGGAGATTGCAGCATTGGCAAAAACCAAGTGGAAATGTCATATTGAAGTGACTACGCGGATGCACTATGGGGTCAATGACAAGCAAGAGGAAGTCCGCGCTCTTGTAGACTGGATACGCGATACGCTTGGACCGACCACCCCCTGGCATGTGCTGCCGGGTGATGCCGGGGCGAGTGCTGCCCATGCAACTATGCGAGCGCGGCGGGTGGGGATGGAAGCCGGCTTGCACTTCGTCTATGGTGCCGAGCCAAACCAAGAGACCCGTTGCCCTAGCTGCCAAGCCACGCTCATTACCCGTGATGATGGGGTAAGTCGGCTTGTTGGGCTACAAGAAGATACCTGCGCCAACTGTGGGTTTAAAACCCAAATGTACCTGTCCATCTGGCAGAAGAAATAAACAACGAATGGTTATTAGGAGAATATGGAATGACAGATAGTGCTAATGGTCGTCAACCGACTCTGCTCTCGTTGGAAGAGCGGCTCAAGGGCAGACCGTTGTTGTGCAGTGATTGTGGGATATGCTCAAGCAAATATAAGCCCTTGATGGCGCAAAGTTGTACCTTTGTGCATAGCCATATGCGCGAGACGGAGATGCGGTTGCATGGGCGCACCCGCCAGCAGAATGATGAAATGCTGTTTGGGATTTAACTGCAGCATTTTTA
>CAZLKK010000059.1:2406-5616 GCA_964559995.1 uncultured Chloroflexaceae bacterium | reverse complement strand
TGGGATTTATCGGGCGATGTATGCTGCCCGTATCCCCAACCCTCCCCCGCATGCCCAGTGGACGGGTATTGTCACCACGTTGGCAGCACGGCTGCTGGAGCTAGACCTGGTAGATGGGGTCATCACAACCAAAGCGGTGCCGGGGACACGCTATGCTCCCATGCCCGTTCTCGCCGAAACCGCGGAGGAGGTCCGGGCTAGTGCTGGCAACAAGCCGTGTATCTCGCCGGGCTTGCGCGTGTTGGAAGATGCCAAAGCAAAGGGACTCAAGCGGGTGGCGATGATTGGCACGGGGTGTCAGGTGCAAAACCTGCGAGCTATGGAGCAGGAGCTTGGCTTTGAGCGACTGTATATTATTGGCATCCCCTGCACCGATAATGTCTCCCACCCTGATTTGCTGCGCTTCCTGAGTATCCTTTCCCATTCGCCGCATACCATCGTGCATGTGGAGTTTATGCAGGATTTTCGCGTGTGGATGCGGCATGAAGATGGGCATATTGAGAAGCGCAATTTTATAGACATCCCGATGGACCGGGTAGGGCATATCTTCCCCGATGCGTGTATGGCGTGTTTTGACTACCCGAATACGCTGGCAGATTTGACTGTTGGTTATATGGGCGCACCGATGGGGTGGCAGTGGTTGCTTGTTCGCACGGAGCGCGGGGCAGAATTGTTTGGCTTGATTGCCCCGGACCTGGTGTTTACCCCCTTGATGGAAGATGGCAACCGCCGTGAGGGGATGAAGCGGTTTATCCAGATGCTCAAAAATGAGCCAGGTCGTCCCCCTGCGCCTATCCGTAAGATGGTCGCCTTTTTGCAACGCTGGCGTGGACCGAAGGGGCTAGAATTTTCGCGTTCTATCATTGAGATGAAGCTGCTCCGCAATTTGCAGCATGTGCGAACGAAGTTTCCCCAGTTTGAAAAGCGTATGGTCCCCTATCACGTCTATGATGTGCTAGAACCCTATGCCGAGACGTATCAGGAGAACTTCGGACAACCGCTCCGTCCCCCGCTTGTGGTCCATCGTATGAGCGAGGAGAATGGCGTAGAGGTGCAGTAGGGGGGAAGCGTAAAGCGCATACGGGCATGTATTCCCCCTGCCCCCGCTCCCAGAGGGCGAGGGGGTAAACCATACACCCGCTCGTTGACGCTTGCGGCTCCCCTTGCACCCGCTCGTTGACGCTCGCGGCTCATTTGGCAGGGCAACGGGCAGGAGTAGGGGGGCATTAAAGCGCAAAACGCAAAGCGCAAAACGATACCAAGCAACGCAACATTCCGATTCTCTGCGTCTCTGCGTTTCTGCGTTGCTGTCGGGAATCTCCTGCTCGGACTTTGTGTCTCTGTGTCTCCGTGGTTCTGTTTTGCGCTGTGCGCTGTGCGCTGTGCGCTGTGCGCTTACAGGGCTACTCTCCCCCGTTTGTGCTGTCCAAGATACCATAGACCGTCACAGACAGCAGCATCACCAAGCCGTAGAACTTGAACGACACCCCCATCACCGTCAAGCCGCCCATAATGTCGCCGAGGTAGTAGCTCCACTGGTTGCCATAGGCAATGAGCGCGTAGGCTGCACCCGTCAACGCCGCCGCCCAGCGGGGCAACCCAAGCTCACTGGCATAGACCAACAGTGCCACAAACGCCAGGATCGTCACCGTCTCATAGTGCATCCACGCGGCAGGCACAACCAGCACGAGCAGGATAACAAACAGGCTAAACTGCAACGCATAGCGGGGACTGGTGCGGTCTGCCGGGCGCAGCGACAACCACGTTGCCCCAAGTGCGGTTATGCCAAAGGTCAGGTAGGTGAGAGCACTGGCTACCGGGTGATGAAAGATGGTTGCGGTAATATCTGGGGCAAACAAGCGGCTAACAAAGCCATTGACCGTTTGGTTTTCTACCCAAGATGTGCCGCCACGAATAAGCGGGATAACCTCAAAGAGGTAGGTATAGTGCATCTCCCACCCGACCACCGCTATGGCAATGCCATTGCAAATGAGCATAGCAACACCAAAGCCAACCAACGCTCGCCATTGGCGTTTTGCTACAAAGAAGGCGAGCAGCAAAGCGGGGTAGAGCTTGAAGAGGGTAGCCAGCGCAATAGCCGCACCCGCTAGACCATCATGCTCGCGCTGTGAAGCGACCAGTGCCAGCGCAAGCAGCAGCAGCAGCACAATGTCAATCTGTCCGTAGGCGACAGTATCTGCCACCGGGCGCATGCTAAACGCCATCACCACGCCTGCCCCTACCGCCGAGTAGAGCGGCAGCATAAAGCCACGCAACAGCGTATACAGCACCCCCGCCAGCAATACCATATTCATGATACGGTGCCAAAAGAGGATCATAAGCCCATCTTGCTCAACAAAGGGCAAGAAGAGCATGCCATAGAAGGGGGGAACTTTGAAGCTATGCCCAAAGTGGTTTTCAATGATGCCAGGGATATTGTACATAGAGCCGCCACGGAACCATTCGCGTGCGCCCTTGAAGAGTATCCAAAAGTCAGGACCACTACGTCCAAGCCACGGGTCAAACAGCGAAGCCAAGCCGATAATTACCAACAAACCCACGCCTGAAGCTATCAATAGGTGTTTGCGGCGCAGGAAGGGACTAGCGGCGACGACCCCAAAGCCGATAATGATACAGATTGCTGCGACACCGGTATTGTCCATCACGAACTCTAACATGATGATGAGCCGGGCTATTGCTGCTAGGGCAAATATTGCCAATAGCCCCCGTCCCCACAGGTGCAATTGCCCCCGCACTGCCAACACGACAATGCCAATAATCATCGCTAGGATCATCGCCCCGGCGATCCACAATGTCGGTGGGTAAGGCGTTACATCTTCTACCCCGTCTATCGTCATGACGATTTGGTAGATAGGCATAAGCCAGTAGGCAACCCCCATGAGCAAGGGCAAGGTGGCGATGGAGACCCAATGCTGGTCATCTTTGAGCAGGGCTACTGCGCCGCCATAGGTGGCAGCCAACAGGCAGAGAGCTGCCACGCGCATAGTGAATGGGGCTATTTGCATGGGGAGCATGGCGAGCACCACCGCCCACACCACTGCCAATATGCCGCCGCCAGTCAACGCTACCCACCCCGAAGCCCCAATGCCACGAAGGGCAGCATACAAGGCTACTACGCCGATAATACCAGCGACTATCTGCCAGAAGGGGGGGATAACGGGGAAACCTCTTGTTGGCAAAAGCCGCGCT
>CAZLKK010000059.1:1066-2367 GCA_964559995.1 uncultured Chloroflexaceae bacterium | reverse complement strand
GTGGTGGCAGCAAAATGCGATAGTGGCGACTTTGACGGGTGGGGGCAAAGGACAACAGCAGATCATCGCGCAGCAGCAGATCTACCTCCGGGTGGTCTGCCAATTCATGCGGGTAATGGTTGATCAGGCTGATGTCAAAAATAAGCGGTTGATGGGCAGCGGTGAGGGGCAACTCAACCTGCGACTCGCTGGTTGTCCAGCGCATCCAACGCCCGGTATCTTCAAGCGGTTCTAGCTCGTGAGTCCCGCTGACAAAGCGGGTGTCTTGCGGTCCTACTACCACCTTGATTGTCCCCATTGCTTGGTAGGCAAGCAAGATAAGCAAGATGGACAGGAGTGTGAGAAGCGGTACCGCTACCATCGCTGGCGGGAAGGTTTCTTCCAGCGCGTAGGGATGGTAGCGGTAGGGTAATGGCTTGGGTGCAGACGATCTGCGTTCGATCATGAGTAAAGATTATCCCTTGTTATCATCGTTCCAGCTACGGAGTTCGGCGGAGTATTCGCCGTTGGCATCTGGAGTGAGCACGACGTAGTCGAGTGTTGAGGTGTAGTTGTCTGGGTTGGAGAGATCAGCCCAACTATAGGCATCCGGGCGATCCTTCAGGCGTGGAGTCCAGGTGCCGCTGTTGAAGAAATAGCCGGTGCGTCCGTCATTGAGCGTTAGGGGCAAGCGGTCTATGGCAAAGTGGGTATGCCCCATAATGACCGTGCTAATCGTGGGGTCTTGCTCCATTACCTCGCGGGCAGCCTGCTGGTATGCGTCTTCCTTCTGCTCAGGTTCCACCGAAAAGGAAAAGGATTGGTCATAGGGGGCAGCTTGTTGGGTATCCCATACCATATCGGTAGCCCCCTGCTGCATCTCTTGCAACATCAGCTGCTCTTCGTTTCCAAACTGCTGCATCTCCTGTTCAAACTCCTGGCGAAACGCCGGGTCTTCCATTAGGCGGCTACCGAGGTAATTGCGGAGTTCATCATCCTGTACCGCTTGCATCACGTTCTCGGTGCTGCGCTCATCGCTTTCTCCCCCCACACCAGGGGTTGCAAAGCTCAAGCCCCCAAAGAAGGGTGTCCCTTTGGTCAAAAAGAACTTTGCCAACAGTGCCATAGCGGTTGCGGTAAAGACAAAATCACCACGTAAGCCCATTTTAATTACCCGTGAAATAGGCTTCACATTGTCTATAAACCAGCATTGCTCTTCTAGCGAATTGTAGACCTTATCTACAAAGAGCGTCCCCCAACACCGCTTGAGCCGTTTCATACCCGTAGCATCATGGGCAAATGGCTGTTGCATCTGGTCGCCA
>CAZLKK010000059.1:0-1056 GCA_964559995.1 uncultured Chloroflexaceae bacterium | reverse complement strand
TGCCCATGCTCAATATACACCCGTCCACGGGTAGCACTGCCGATGGTGTGGCTGAATGGTACCAGACGGAAGCGGTCTATAGGGGTACCGGGGGGACAGATGTTGTAGTAGAGCAAAAGCCAGACAGATTGCCAAAGGATGTCTATGTCGTGATTGCCGGCGAGCATGGTAAGGATATTGCCCTGCTCGATAAAGCGGCGTAGGGCAGCGAATATCTCTGGGTGGCCTGTGGCTACGTTAGACTGTCCAAGCACAACGTAGGTGCGTTGGAGAGATTCCTGTTCAGTGATGCCAAGATGATCTTTTGGGGCTTTCAAGCCAAGTTCTGGCAGAATTTGCAGGTATTCAATGAAATCACCAGCAATGACCAGTTCAACAGGTGTTTTGCCCGTGCTGATATGTTCAACAAACGCGCAAAAGGTATCGTCAAAGCGAAAATCCTCAAGCACATGCCAATTGCCTGTTGTTCTATCGCGCCCCTGCCCCAAATGCAGGTCGCTGATGACATACGCGGTGTGCGCTTGTGCCATAGGTGTCGTTATTCCTTTCTAGCAAACAGCATACCTTGCTGCCCGGAGAGCATTTCGTATGCGGTATCAATATGCAGATCAGTCTGCTGCGCTGCGGTATTTGACAGGGTGTCGCAGCGTTCGTTTTCCCTATTGCCCGCGTGTCCCTTTACCCATTCCAATGATACCATATGGATTTCACACTGCGCGAGCAGTTCTTTCCAAAGGTCAGCATTGGGGACAGGCTTTTGTTTGCGTTTCCAGCCTTGTGCTCGCCAGGTTTTTGCCCATCCCTTTTCTATGCCATCCACGACGTAGCGCGAATCGCTATAGAGGGTAACAATACATGGCTTTTTGAGAGTCTGCAAGCCAACAATAGCCGCCATAAGTTCCATACGGTTATTGGTCGTGCGCCGAAACCCTTTGGCAAGCTCTTTGCGGCGGGTGCCATGCATCAGCACGACCCCATAGCCGCCGGGACCGGGGTTGCCAATACAGGCTCCATCGGTGTAGATGGTAACATGGTTGCGTGTAGTCATAGGTGTTA
>CAZLKK010000058.1:0-15811 GCA_964559995.1 uncultured Chloroflexaceae bacterium | reverse complement strand
TTGCTCCCCCTCTGTATAGCTATTCTGTGACCGTCACAAAGGCATATTCTTCATAGCTATTGCCATCGAAATCCTCTGCGATAAACCCAACGAGGTACTCGCCAGCCGGGGCTATGACCTCTTCCCACGTAAGGGAAACATCGCCAAAGGTCAGCGTATCGCCTTCTTCATAGACATACTCTTCATCCTCGCCGTCTTCCCCCGTTTCGATCCATTCCATCAACGTGGTGAAGGTATCGCCAGGGTTCGGGACAATCTGACGTGGCGCACCTGTGCCATCCACATTGCTAAACACCAAGACCTTCACTAATGCCCCTTCACCATCAAACACCAATTCTGCATACCGCTGCTCATCACTATCAGCAAAGGTATAGATGCCCTCGGTAGTGTACATCGCATCTTCTGCGGTCAAGCCAAAAGATTCTGGGACAAGCAAGGCAAAGGTTGAGGTAGTGCCATCGCTAATTTCATAGATAACCGGCTCCCATTCGTACTCTAGGATAAGCCCCTCATCGCCCCAATCGGGATAATACACCCCGCCTATCTCGATAGTTTCGCCAATATCTACGTAGTCCATATCTACCGAGAGATAAGAGTCGGATTCTTCGTCATAGTAGGCAACGTAGCTGTAGATATAGCTTATCTGCTCGCCGGTGATGTCGGTCTCAATCGTGATGGTATCTTCGGGTCCTACCACATCAGTCGAAAGCATGAGCGGGGTCATAAACAGCTCGCTGGCACCAGGCGCAACAAATGTGCTCCGCGAGTCTACTATTGCCGCAGAGAGGTCGGTTATCTCCTGTCCCGTGTAGTGGTAGGCAAGATAGTTATCCCACAGCGTCTCGTCCGAAAAGCGACTGGCAACGGTAGAGTAGAGGTCATAGCCACCATAGGGGGCTTGGTAGAGCCGAGAGTTGGGGAAGTAAATAGAGATACCGGTAGCCCCGGCGCGTTCTTCCCCATGCCTTTCTAGGATGACTGCCTCGGAGATCGCCGCTTGCAAATCAGCCGCAGCATTTGCTATGGTTTCATCCTCGCTCTCTTGTACAAGCACTTTGGAAAAACTCCCCAGGTCTATGTAGGATGAGGGGAGTTTGTCGCCAAACACATGCTCAAATGCTTGGGCATAGGTGCGGGCTGCGGCTACATCTTTCTGGTTAATGTCCATCATCAATTCTACCATCGTATCAAGCGCAGTATTGACCGCTGGTATGGCATCCAAGTCAATGGCAGACAGCGTAATCTCACTGGCAAAGTGTTGGGCAACCTCCTCCGCAGAGTAGGTTGGTTTAGCCCCCATTGCGGTGAGAAATGCGGTGCGGGCATCATCGTCTACAATGCGGATGTCCTGATCAATGTAGCTCTCTACGATAATTCGGGCGAGCTCATCGCCTTCCATATCTGGGTTGTCTACCAGGGCTTCAAGGAAACTGGCATATGCCCACCCCATCGCTGGCTCTGTCTCCTGCGAGGCAACACTATAGGCAGCGTAGGGGGCAACCGCGGTGAAGACCTCTAGGTGTGCCATGAGACAAGCATCAAAGCCAATGATCGTAAACTGCTCAATATCCGTTTGTTCCTGAATATTGGCTAGGGCTTCCTCAAACTCCATCAGGAGCAGCGTATCTTCCTCAGAATCTAAGATAGTGCCATGCCGTCCAGGTTCGTCTGGGTCAGGGTCATTCCAGCCACCGGGCCACCCTGCGCCGTGGTCAGACAGGATAAGCACATATTCATCGGCAGGGTAGGCTTCGGTTGCCCACGTCACAAATTCTGTCAACGTATCGCCCTCTGCCATGTTGACTTCGCCCAAATCTTCTAGCATTTCGGAGTTGATAGCTGAGAGGTCATCATCTTGGGTGAGGTAGTAGCGGCGGGTGGAAGTCCAGTCTCCATCCCCATCAAACGCGCCGTCAAAGCGATCTAGCTGGACAACGACTTGTACGCGGTCTGATGAACCAATACGCTCAATCTCATTGACATCTATAAACATGTCCTCTTCAAGCACCTGATCATCAGCATCAGCATAGAGCATGATAAGCCATGTTTTCCCATCAGGAGCAGGGGCAGCGGCGGAATCGTCGGGTTCCTCTGCTGGTCCAGCATCGGTTTCTGCCTCTTCATCCTCCATTGCATCCTCTTCATCCTCCATTGCATCACTTTGGGCATAATCATCAAGTGTGCCATACTCAGTGGTAAAAGTCTCTGCGGTCAATGCCCATACCGACTCAAAGGTTGCTTGGTTATCAGCCAACAACGCTATCAAAAAGACGGTATCATCCTGCTGCGACAGCACAAGGATACCGTTTCCATCGGCATAGTCTTCTGACGTATAGCTAAATCCCGTCCCATAGGTTGATCTGCCTAACGATTCAGTTTGTGCAAGCTCATATTCAGAGACCAAACCGGTAAAGGTAACATATTCATCCATGACCCACACGACCTCATCCTCAATGGTATCATCGCTGAGGTCAGGGTTAGCTTCATAGGTGAAGATCATCAGCAGTGATTGATCCCCTACTTGGACTTCTACCCCTTCGTCTATCTCGCCCACAATTTCTGCTGTTGTTGGCAGACTCAGGCTAAACATTTCCGAGGGGTGGTCATACCCGACTCCTTCAGAAATACTATCCATATCCACAGAGTCCTCTTGGTCTGAGTCCTCTTGGTCTGAGTCCTCTTGGTCTGAGTCCTCTTGGTCTGAGTCCTCCTCATCGGCAGCATACACCTCTAATGATTCGACAGCCATTTCCCATACGGGTTCTATCTCCTCAATATCGGCGGAAACGAGCAGCAAGAAGTAGACGGTTTCTCCTTCCTGGGTGAAAACTATTTTCCCATCGCCATCTTCGTATTCTTCCGAAGTATAGCTAAAGTCAGCAGCATACAGCATATCGTCTAGCTCTTCTGCTGCGGTAACATCATACTCTGAGATAACTTCGTCTTCTTCAACGTATATATCCAACACCCAAGCGACCTCTTCGTCTATCGTGTCGGACGAGAGATCAGGGTCAGCTTCGTAGTAGTAGACGAAAAGGAGCGAGTCTTCATCAAGCAAGATGTCTACCCCCTCATCCGTTTCATCTACAATCTCTGCCACAACTGGCAATTGTAGCCCGAACATTTCGGATGGGTGCTCATACCAAACATTGGTGTCATCAGACTTGGTAGCTAAGTCTGATTGGACCTCATCATCCTCGTCTGCAGCAGCGTCCTCATCCTCGTCTGCAGCAGCGTCCTCATCCTCGTCTGCAGCAGCGGTAGCATCCTCGTCCTCGGTAGCGTCCTCGGTATTGGTAGTATCTTCGTCATCAGTAGGTGGGGGTTCAGTAGCTTGGGGGGCGGGGGTGTTTTGTGCAGCGGGGACAGCAGCGGGTTGTTGTCCCCCACAGGCAGCGAGCAATCCAGCAATGAGCAACAGCACGACCAACAAACGGAATGGGTATCCCGTAGGCTTGTTTGATAACATAACGGTTTCCTTTCTACCATAGAAATGTGAACCAAAAAACTAAGCGAAAGAAACAACAGATGACGGGATACAAAGAACGTCACATGTTGGTGAATACGCAGCCTATACCAGTATAAAGCCTGTTCAAGACGTTTGCTATGTGTACTAGGTATTATATACGAAAAACCGCTCATAGTGGGAATACTGAAAGAATCACTCCCAAAAAACAAAAGTGTGATAGAATAGGACTACCCTCGGCATGAAGTATTGGCTAACCAACAAGAGAACGGGGGAGAGAATGACAAACGAAACATACCGCAGCATCTTTGAGCATGCTATTGAGGGGATATTTCGCTCATCGCCAAATGGAACCTTTGTTCAAGCAAACAAAGCTCTAGCACGCATCTATGGGTACAACACCCCCGAAGCACTCAAAGCAGCGATTACTGACATAGCAACACAAATCTATGTAGACCCAAGTCGGCGTGATACGTTTATCCAAATGATGCACGACCACGGGATGGTTTCTGGTTTTGTTTCACAAGTCTACCGCAAAGATGGCAGCATCGTTTGGGTTTCCGAAAATGCCCACGCCATTACCGATGATGACGGTAACATCTGCTACTATGAAGGGTTTGTCATAGATATTACCGAAAATACCTATGCCAACGAGCTACTCCGCAAACGGGAAGAGAAATATGGGGCATTGCTCCGGGTCATTCCCGATTGGATGTTCCTTATCAATCACGATGGCATCTTGCTCGAATATACCGAAGGCAACGACCATGCCCCCCTCCTCAAAACAGACCACCTCACCGGCTGCAAAATAGAAGACATCCTCCCATCAGACATTGCCATCCAAGCCAAGCACTACCTAAAGGTTGCGCTAGAAACCGGGGTCATGCAGGTTTTTGAATACCCGCTTTTCGTGCAAGACATCCCCCATGATTACGAAGTCCGCATTGTCGTGAGTGGTCAGGATGAAGTACTGGCAATTGTGCGCGACATCACCGAGCGCAAAAAAGCTGAACGGCTGAAAAATGAGTTTGTTTCTATTGTCAGTCACGAACTTCGCACCCCGTTGACCTCCATACGCGGTTCACTAGGCTTGATTGCCGGGGCTATGGCAAACGAACTGCCACAGCGAGTCAAGGCAATGGTAAATATTGCCCACAAAAATAGCGAGCGGCTCGTATCGCTTGTCAATGACATCCTCGATATTGACAAAATCGAATCTGGTAATATGGTCTTTAATATGAAGACGATAAACCTCATACCCGTGATTGAGCAGTCGCTTGAGGCAAACGCTGATTATGGGCAGCAATATCACGTCTCTTTTGTGTTGCAAACCGAGCTACAAGAAGTCAACGTCTATGCCGATGCAGACCGACTGATGCAGGTATTGGCAAATCTGCTCTCCAATGCTGCCAAATTCTCCCCTGCCAACAGTGAAGTCTTTGTCATTGTAGCGCGTCACCACCAAACCATCCGCGTATCTGTTAAAGATCAGGGACCTGGCATCCCAGAGGAATTTCGCCCCCAAATGTTTCAGAAATTCGCCCAGGCGGATTCCTCAGACACGCGCCAAAAGGGGGGGAGCGGACTTGGGTTGAGCATTAGCAAAGCCATTATTGAGCGACACAATGGCAAGATGGGCTTTGATACGATGGTCAATAGGGGAACAACCTTTTTCTTTGAACTTCCCGAATGGCAAGAGGAGGAAGTGACCTATGGGAATATACAGCATAAACCGCGTATTCTTATCTGTGAAGACACCCCCGACCTTGCCAGTATGCTGAGTATCATGCTCAACTACAGTGGCTTTCAAACCGATATTGCCTACAACACCACGCAAGCTAAACAGTTTTTGGAAAACAACCAATATGCTGCGATGACGCTTGATCTCGTGATGCCAGGGCAGAGCGGGATAGACTTCATCCGCGAATTGCGCTCACAAGAACGCACCCGCCACCTACCAATTGTGGTCATCTCTGCCATAGCGCAACAAGGGCGACAAGAACTGGAAGGGGGAGCATTTGAAATTGCCGACTGGTTGGACAAGACTGTTGACCATAATCAGTTGAATCGTTCAATACGCCGGGCAATTATGCGCCACTCTGTGGAAAAACCACGGGTGCTCCATGTGGAAGATGACGAAGATGTCGTGCAAGTCGTGGCAGCTATTCTGCAAGAGATCGCGGATATTTCCCATGCAACAACGATACAAGAAGCTCATACCAAACTGGAGCAAGAACCCTTTGATGTAGTCGTCCTAGACCTCTCACTCCCTGATGGGTCAGGATTAGAATTGCTTACCCTACTCCGCGACCCAAACAGAAAACCCATCCCTGTTCTTATCTTTTCTGCCAAAGAGATAGATAGCGAGACTGCCCACAAAGTAACAGCGGCGTTGGTCAAGTCCCGCACATCAAACCAAGAACTGATGAATACCATCAAATCATTGATAGGAGAATAGTCTGCCCAATCCCCATCTTGCCCATATGTTGGGGAAATAACCAAACGTAACCAAAACAACCAATTTCCCCGTGCCTGTATGCTATGGAGCACGGGGTTTACTATCAGCAATTATTGGAACACAAGGAGGACAAGATGATGGTCAAAATACAGCGTATACTCTTTGTTGAGGATGATATAGACATTCAGATGGTCGCAGAACTTGCCCTTCAAGAAGTCGGGGGATTTACGGTCAAAGTCTGTAGCTCAGGCAAAGAAGCCCTCGCAGAAGCAGCATCGTTTGCTCCTGACATGATGTTGCTTGATGTCATGATGCCAGGGATGAATGGCATAGATACGCTCAAAGCATTGAAGCAACTACCCCAGATAGCAGACGTTCCTGCCATCTTTATGACAGCAAAAGTGCAAACCCATGAGGTAGAACAATATAAAGCGATGGGGGCAATCGGGGTCATTGCCAAGCCTTTTGACCCAATGACTCTTTCCGATAACATCCAGCAAATCTGGGAGAAGCATAGCAATGAACGGTGAATGGTCGGGAGGGAATATGACAGAAAGTGGGTTCTTTGAAAAACTCCAAGCATTGCGGCAAAGCTATATCCAACAATTGTCGGGCAAGCTCGAAGCGATAGAGCAGGCATGGCAAGCGGTATGCATCCAAGACAGTCAACAGGAAACCCTAGAGCTTTTTCATCGTCAGGTGCATAGTATCGCCGGTTCAAGCGCAACCCACGGGCTAACGGAGGTCAGCGAAATAGCCCGCGAAATTGAGCTGCTGGTGCAGTATGCGCTTGAGCAATCAAGCACTCTGTCGCCTGAACAGAGCCTACACATACACTCGCTGCTGTACAAGTTGCGTCAAGTCATCTTTGGGGACACGAGCATGGTAAAGGATGCTGCTGTCCCCCCACCCCCGGTAGTCTCCTCGCCAGTACTGCCTGAGCATCCCCCACCTGTGGTTGAGCCTGTCTCCCCTACCATACATGATGAACCACAGCGATGGTCTGTTGCTAGTCGGCAGTTGGTGAAAGAGCAAAATAACCGCCTTATTTTCTTGGTAGAAGATGATGAAGAACTGGCGCATGATCTCTCGTTGCAAATTGGGCATTTTGGCTACAATGTCCGCATCTTTGCCAATCCAGAGGCGATCAAGCAGGCAATGGTCAGCACCCAACCTGCGGCTATTGTGATGGATGTCGTCTTTCCAGAGGGGCAACTCGCCGGGGTTGAGACCATAGCAGCAATCCAGCAGAGCTCCTACCAACACATCCCGGTGTTGTTTATGTCGGCGCGTGATGATGTCGCCGCTCGGTTGCAGGCGGTGCGGGCGGGGGGGTTGGCGTATCACACCAAACCGGTGAACGTGCCGGCGTTGATAGACAAATTGGATGAACTGACCACGGAAACCAAGCCAGAGCCATACCGGGTGCTTATCGTGGATGATGACCCGTCAGTTGCTGAATACTATCGGGTGGTGCTGGAGCAGAGCGAGATTATCTGCTACGTCATTAACAACCCGATGGATGTCCTTCATCCGTTGCTAGACTTTCAACCAGACCTCATCTTAATGGACATGTATATGCCGCAATGTACCGGGCGCGAGTTAGCTTCGGTTATTCGCCAACAGGAAGCCTATGTCGGTATCCCGATTGTCTTTCTCTCGACAGAAACTAATATTGAGAAGCAATTGACGGCAATGCACGAGGGGCGTGGGGATGATTTCCTTACCAAGTCTATCAAGGCTGATCACTTCGTCTCTATAGTAAAAAACCGGGCGCATCGTTCGCGGGTGTTGCGGGACTCGATGGTCCGTGATAGCCTAACCGGTCTGTACAACCACACCACGACCAAAGAACACCTGCGGCGCGAGGTGGCGTTTGCGCGGCGGCGCAACGCCTCGATTGCCTTTGCAATGATAGACCTAGACAAATTCAAAACGGTAAACGACACCTATGGACACCCCACCGGGGATCGGGTGCTCAAAAACCTGTCACGGGTGCTCCAGCAGCGGCTACGCAAAACAGATATTATTGGGCGGTATGGGGGAGAGGAGTTTGCGGTGATGTTGCCAGATACCGATGGGCAGGATGCGGTGCGCGTCCTTGACAGCATCCGTGAGGATTTTGCCCAGGTTCGGCAGCGCACGGAAAACGCAGAATTTCATGCAACGTTTAGCTGTGGGATTGCCGACTATCCAAGCTACACCGAAGCGACCATTATCAACAAAGCCGCCGATGAAGCCTTGTATCAAGCAAAGCGACAAGGGCGAAATACGGTCATCTTGGCAAAGCCCCCTGTGTAAGGTATCCCCTGCATGAGCAACAACCGGTGAGACTAGGGACACTGCGGGTTGGGTTCTGGGGGTTCGCTATAGATAATCTTCATTTCGGAACCATCAGCAAAGCGCACTGTGCGCTCTACCCGCCGAACCGCCCGATAGATCATCTGATCTCCCTGTGGTATCTCAACACACCCGTCCATCTTTACCTCTTCACGCGGTGTCGTTGATCCTCCTTTGATGAGGCTGAGGACTTTTTCTTGCATAACAGCCAATTTTATCGGTTCATAGGTGCCTACTGCCCAGAGTGCCCCCGGCACAAGCACAACCAGCACCAAAAGCAGCAACAAGATACCTGATCTCCCACCCTTTTTGCTAGTACTCATGAATTTTGCCTATCCCCCTCTCCTATGGTCTGCTTAGAAGAACAACGAAAAAGAACATCAAGGACATTGCGGATTGCTATAAGGTTCTGAATTGTAGGTGATAATCAACTGGGAGCGATCCCCAAAGGTGATCGTCCGCTTAATCCGCCGTACCGCGAGATATTCTTGGACATCTTGGACCAGGAGCCCTTCTGCTGTCTGCACTCTTTGCTGTCGCGTAAATGGGACACACCCATCAACCACCACCTCTTTGTTATCTCCCCGAACCCCCCCATGCAGTACACTCAGCACCCCTTTATGAAACCATCCTGGTTGGAGCGGTTCATAATAGGCTACGACAAGCAGCACTATCGGGACAAGCAGAAGCAGAAACAGGATAATGATCCCTGTTGGGTTTGGGGCTTTTTTGACAACAACACCACTCATAAGTACACCTTCCCTGGAACAATCGGCTTTTTCACCATACGGACATATTGTTGACTTCCCAGATTGTACCCCTTTTCTGCATATCTATCAACTATCACAAACGATAGCAGACAGGCTGTTTAGCATATCATTAAACATTGACTTACTTTCCCCTCGCCCTGGGATGGGAGCGGGGGCTAGGGGGATGGGGGGGGAACAATATGTTCATCTGGAGTTGGAGTTGTCACACTGTATGCGGCACTCGATTGGCTAAAAATGACTTGATCATCAAGACAAACAGCAGCAACACCGAAGCAGGAACGACAACCAACATCACATTGAGGAACAGCGGGAGCAACGAACTTCCGGTAGATTGAAGCACAAGATAGAGGGTATACGCCACATAGTAGCCGGTAAACAACGCCCCCTCCCATCGCACAATCTTGTTGCCGGTAAAGAATACCGGGAAACAGATCAGCGCAACCAAAATCATTACTGGAATGTCGCCATATAGGGCAGATTGGGATACCGCTACCGGGGCTATGATGCTGCTTAATCCTAGCACCAGCAGGATATTGAAAATATTGCTGCCTACCACATTGCCCGCTACGATGTCGCCTTCGCCGCGCATACCTGCCACAACCGAGGTAGCAATCTCTGGCAACGACGTACCCACAGCGACAATCGTCAACCCCACGATAAGCTCACTAATGCCAAGCCACAGCGCAAATGCGATTGCCCCATCAACGAGCCAGCGAGCACCCAGGACGAGCATAGCCAAGCCAAGTACAATTAGTCCAACTTGCCCAAGCCATGCCATTTTTTGCCGCTCAATTTTCAAAAAGCGCAGTTTTTGAAAATCCAGGTCGTTCTTCTCGTACAAGTCAATCAATGTATGTCCCGCTTCTTTTGGCATTTCCAGCGTAAACTTGTTACTCTTTTTATTTACCGGCAACATACGCACAAGATCAGGACTAATCTTCACCTTTTCGGCAATGACAATGATAAGCCCTTCCTGCTCATCTTTCGTAAAGGTCTGGGTATCCTCTTCAATGTGGATGATAATTTCTGCCATATCCACAATGTCTACATTGGTGATTGCAAATTTTTGGAGTTCTGGGTGTTCCTTGTAGCTATGCTTGAGGTGTTCTGCTGCTGCCGCTGGTAGCTCCATAGTCAGGGCTTTACTATTGCCCGCTACTGGCAGCATAGTGATGTGGTCGCGCTTGATATGCAGCACTTCTACCAGCGTTTCTAACAGCGAGTCGCTGTCGAGCCGCGAGAATTGTCGCACATCCTCTTTTACAAACACCTGAACTTTCACTACGTCCATATTCTGCTTGCGGCTCTTTTGAATAGACCAACCGGTATAGGCAATAATGCCAGTAAAGAGTATTGCGCCATCTACCTGCCCAATCTGTCCATCTAAACCAAAAAGCAGCAGCAAAAACGACACCCCTATCATCACCGGTACGTCAAACTTGATAAGCTGTCGTGATACCGTCATCGGGGCAATGAGCGCGGTTAAACCGAGCACGATGAGGACATTACAGATGTTGCTGCCAATCACATTGCCCAACGCAATGTCTGCCTTGCCAGTAAAACTCGCCTGGAGCAACACGGCAAGCTCAGGTGAGCTTGTGCCAAAAGCGACCACGGTTAATCCAACGACTAGCGGCGAGATACCTACGGAAATTGCCAGTTTGGATGATCCGCGTACCAGAAAATCTGCCCCAAAAATGAGCAGCACCACGCCGATAATAAAGAATACCAATGTCACCATCGTAGACCCCTATACTACCCCGGAGAAGAGCTACAACGACTTTCCAAAACCAAACAAACGCAACACCGGATTTGACCGCGACTGTAAATGGTCCAGAAAGCAGATGATAAAGAATCCTAGAAGACACAAAACGAAGGCAAACAGGAATTCACCGGAGAGGACATCTGGCATAATGTTGTGTTGTACCAGTGGGACAGTCTCGCCATGCCGGTCTATACGGGTTTCAACAACCTGTTTCCAGGGCCATATGCGGCGCAGGGAGCCTATCATAAAGCCAACTAAGACGGCTACGGTTGCCTGATGATAGCGTTTGAGCAACCAACTGAGTACACGCGCAAACACCGTAATCCCCACTGCCATCCCAACCATCAAGGGCAACAAGCCTAAGATGTCCAAGTCCTTAACAGCGTTGAGTATGTAGTCATACTGGTTGAGGATGAGCAGCATAAACGAGCCGGAGATACCCGGCAGGATCATCGCGGTTATGGCTATCATCCCACTGATAAAGACCGTCAGCGGGTCATGCGGCATATCCAGCGGCACGAGTCCCACGATGACGTAGGCGACAACTGTCCCCACAATGAGCATGCCGATAGTAGTCGGTTGCCATTGCAGCGAAGCTCCTACCGCCACGATAGAAGCCAGCACAAGACCAAAGAAAAAAGCGAACAGGTAGATGGGCTGATGCTCCAGCAGCCAGCTCACGATGTGCGCGAGGCTCAATATCGCCATAACGATGCCAAGCCCCAACGCTGCAAGAAACTGCCAGGGGACATGTTCTAGGGCTTCCCGTATACGAAAGCGCGACAACAACTTGACCAGATGCAGGTCAAAGGACTTAATCGCCAGCAGCAGGTCTTCGTAGATACCCAGGATGAATGCCATCGTGCCACCCGATACGCCGGGGACGACATCGGCTGCCCCCATAGCAATACCGGTCAGGAAAATGCGGAGATAGCCCTTTATAGTCCGTGGATGGTTTTGTAATTCTGTCAATGCGTTACCTTTACTACAAACCTATCAAAAGCCAAACTGACTGCGTGTTTTTCCTCACTCCCCCCCTGCCACGGTTCCCCTTCTTCCCCTCAGTGGGGGAAGGGCAGGGGATGGGGGCTGACCGGTGAGACTTTGGTTACTCTCCCCTAACCTATCCCCTGTGAGGGCGGGGGGGAGCGGGGAATTAAAAAAACGCAAGGATGGGCTTTGTCCAGTTGTCGGGGTCACAACACCGGCACGGCGGCGACCAGCACAGCATACAACGCCCCACCGAGGGCAAGTATGCCCATAGCTGCCAGCCCCGCAATTGCCCCCCGCGTCAAACCACGCATCATCGCGCCCGTCTCGCGTAGGTCTTCTAGCGTATTGCGAGCATTTTTGCTGGTGTCTGGTATGCCCATACCGATCCGTTCGCCATAGTGGGCAATCGTGCCAGACAGGTCCATTGCTGCCAACACGCCTGCCACGAGAAATACCCCAAGTCCAGTTAGCGAGAAACTATACACAAGAGCCGTGGTGCTGCCTGCAATGAGCAACCCACCGACTGCTATCGCCACCCCCACTGCTACAACAAGAAAGACGATTGCCCATACCTGCGGCACCCGCCCCATAAACATACCAGCAAACAGGGTAGAGCGATCTATGCGCTTGTAGGGGTTGAAAAAGACGGGAGCCAACGCAAAGATCATCCGCTCTAGCCCACCTGCCAAAAGCAACCCAACGAGCAGCGCAAGCAGGAGGAAGATACCACCTGGTTGTTGCCCAAGCAAGAAGAAAAACACCCCAACAGTACCGGCAATGCCAACAACTGCCGCCACCCATAGCCCCTTGCTCATACTCACCCGCGCATTGCGCCGCTCCTCGCTTGTCCGCACCAGGCTATTGCCAATGAGCGTTGCTATCGCCGCTATGCTGAACACGATAGCCGGAAAAATGGCAAACGTCTTGTTGCTTAGTTCAAGCTCATTATTGAGTACTAGCCCACTCATAAAGCTGGCACTGAGCAGGAGCAGACCAATCGCATAGACCCACGCTGCGGTGGCAGCACTATCGCGCACAATGCCAGCGGCAAGGTTGGCAATAGCCGTCTCGTCTGCTTGCCCCTCTTTGCTGATGAGTATAGGCTTGGCTTCTTTTGACGCTTGTCCCGCTGTCGCTTGGGCATAGGTGCTCCGACTTGCTGTAGTGAGGAGAAATGCTGCCAACACCCCCCCCAGTGCTGCGGTGAGCAACGGTTCGCTGGCATATACGCCACTGGCACTCACCGCCGACCCCCCACCGACTGCTACAAGGGCAACGAGCAGCAACCCAACGATGCTGCCTGCTCCATACGTCACCTGGACGACGGGGACATAGCCCTTTTGGGCAGCAGAGACCGAACGGATACTCGCCTCAGCAGCGAGCAGCAGGCTCATTACCCCAACAATAGTCGCGCTGAGTGCGCCAAGCAGAAAGCCAATCCCCCGGCTTGTTGCGCTCCAGATATTCGCAGCATCACCAAAGTGCTGTGCTACTTGTGCCATAGGGGGCAACACAAACCCACTGGCAGCGAGGGCTAGGGCAATGAGTATGGCGACAATCCCAATGGTACGAGCCTGCTTTTGGATGAAGGCTTGTATATGCGATTGCACCATCGGGGCGATGGTTTGGATGGCATCGGATGCAATGGCAGATTGCTTCAAGACGCGCCCACGCAACACAAAAGTAACCAGCACCAGCACAATGGCTAGACCAGTGCTGCCCCATACAAGAAAACGATAGAGCGTCGGTAATTCACCCATAGTTTGAAAGCAACTCCCGCAAAGATGGTTACAAGAATTATCCTGGTAGCCACCTTTGCGAGAAACTAAAATAATCCCTTACGTGAGGTTATTAGATGAAGGGAACCAACGGCAACAGCGGAGCGATAACGAGGCTGACCACGCTCATGAGTTTGACCAAAATGTTGAGCGAGGGACCTGCGGTATCTTTGAAGGGGTCGCCTACAGTGTCCCCCACAACCGCTGCCTTGTGAACATCGCTGCCTTTGCCACCATACGCGCCACCTTCAACGTGCTTCTTGGCGTTGTCCCAAGCACCGCCGGCGTTGGACATAAAGAGAGCCATTAACACGCCTGTGACTGTCACGCCTGCCAACAACCCACCAAGCACCTCAGCACCAAAGATGAAGCCGATAAGCACCGGGGTAAAGACGGCAATCAAGCCGGGGGCGACCATCTCCCGAATGGCGGCAGCAGTGGCGATACTCACACATTTGGCGTGTTCTGCAACAGCTTTGCCTTCCATCAAGCCGGGGATGTCACGAAACTGCCGGCGCACTTCCTCGATCATTTCACCTGCAGCTTTCCCAACAGCACCCATAGCAAGGGCGGAGAAGACGAAGGGCAGCATACCACCAACAAACAAGCCTGCCATCACGCGAGGCTTGGTAATATCAATACCGTCAATGCCAACGACTGAGGTAAACGCTGCAAAGAGTGCCAGCGCAGTGAGGGCGGCGGAGCCGATAGCAAACCCTTTGCCGATAGCTGCCGTGGTGTTACCTACGGCATCCAATTTGTCTGTGCGAGCGCGGACATCTTCACCTAGATCTGCCATCTCTGCAATACCGCCGGCGTTGTCTGCAATGGGACCGTAAGCATCAACCGCCAGTTGGATACCGGTTGTTGAGAGCATACCGAGGGCTGCCAATGCAATACCATACAGGTTAGCTTGGCTATAGGATACCACAATCGCAACCGCCAGCACAATCATTGGCGCAGCCGTAGACATCATCCCAATACCCAGACCAGCGATAATATTGGTCGCCACGCCGGTTTGGGATTCATGGGCAATCTTGCGGACAGGTGGGCGATTTTCTGCGGTGTAGTATTCGGTAATCAACCCAATGGCAGTACCGGCTACCAAACCGACAATGGTTGCCATAAAGACCCCAAAACCGGTATAGGTATTGCCTTCAATTTGGAAGGGGGTTGGCAAAAGCCACTGCGTAAGCAGGAAGGTTGCGACAATCATCAAGCCAGCAGCCCCAAACGTCCCAATGTTGAGCGCGGATTGGGGATTGCCACCTTCGGTTGTTCGCACAAACAGGCTTCCCACAATGGAAACGAGAATACCAACACCAGCAATGACCAACGGCAAAATCACCGAATTGAAATCGCCGGTACTTGGGACAATCAAGGCTGCCCCTAGCACCATAGCACTGACAATAGCCCCAACGTAGGACTCGAACAGGTCAGCACCCATGCCGGCTACGTCACCTACGTTGTCGCCTACGTTGTCGGCAATAACCGCAGGGTTGCGGGGGTCATCTTCAGGGATACCCGCTTCAACTTTCCCCACGAGGTCTGCGCCAACGTCTGCAGCTTTGGTATAGATACCCCCACCAACACGCGCAAAGAGGGCGATAGAGCTTGCCCCAAGCGAGAAGCCGGTGAGGACAGACAACACCCGTTCAACATTGTTGAGTTGGGCAATATCTACCAAGTTTGCCCCAAAGATGGCTAGGTAGATAATCAAGAGTATAGACAGCCCAAGTGTGCCAAGACCAACCACAGACATACCCATCACGGAGCCACCAGAGAAGGCGACTTCTAGGGCTTTTGGCAGACCAGAACGGGCACCGTGGGCGGTGCGGATGTTTGCTGCGGTAGCAATACGCATCCCCATATACCCGGCGAGGGCAGAACAGATAGCCCCGATAACAAACGAGAGGGCGGTTAGCCCCATCATTGGGTCTTTAGACATCGCATTGGAGACCCCCAACAGGATAGCGACCACGACGACAAACACTGCCAACACACGGTACTCCCGTCCGAGAAATGCCATAGCCCCCTCACGGATGTACCCGCCAATCTCAACCATGCGTTCATTTCCAGGGTCTTGTTTGTTAATCCATCCCGCCTTGAACCAAGCGTATCCGAGTGCCATTATTCCAAAGATAGGCACGACCAACGTCAATGTGTTCATATCCATGAACTCTATTACCTGCTACTTTCTAAGTACTCAAACGTACTCACTCATTGATTCCAAAGAAATTC
>CAZLKK010000057.1:0-15922 GCA_964559995.1 uncultured Chloroflexaceae bacterium | reverse complement strand
TTCGCTTCGGAGACAAATACAAACAATGGAATGCAGCTTTTGATGCTGGATATTGTGCCGCTATCGGAAAACCTTACATCACACTCCATGATGAAGATATTGTTCATGCATTGAAAGAAGTAGATGCGTCAGCTATGGCTTGGGCTAAGGTAAGATTGTCCAAGTGGGGATGATTATTAGGAGAGGAATGCTGTTGGTCAATGAGATCATTAAAGGAAGTGTTGACCGTTTCCATAGCAAGCTCATTGAGCAGTGTTACTACCTCGTTACGCTCACTTTTGAGCGTGTCATTGTCCCCAAATCTTCTCCGATAAATATTCTCCCGCAACCGTTGTTCATAGATATGAAACTCATTGATACGTGGGTGTTGTAGTCCCAAGCGTATTTTGAGCGTCTCTAGGGCAGTTTCATAGGCAGCATAACGGTGATTGTTCTGCACATGGGCAACAGCCGGGGCAAGGTAACGGAGAAAAAGTAACACTGGTAGCTGTTTGGGTATCCCTTTGCGCTGGCGATGTTGGCTCCGTGTTGCTATCGCAAGTGAGATGTTTTTCATTAACGTAGTTTTACCGCTGCCCGGCGGTCCAATAATTGCCATCGGCAAGCCCTGCATTTGTGGGGCGTTCATAAACTGCCAAATAGTATGTGTCCCCGTTTGCAAGTCAGTTGGCACCTTTTCTATTGGATTAGCGGATGCTTCGTGAAAAGATCGTGGTGCAACACTCAACTCTACAAATACCCGGTTTAGTTGTAACGTGAAGGGACCTTGAGTTGAAAGTCCCTTGACATCAAAGTAGCGGTGTTGGTAGATAATATGCTGTAGATAAAGCTCAGGGTAGGGGTCGTGTGATTCTGAATGGGAGAAAGCAGTGGATTCTGGCTTCTTTAAGAAAGTAAAGACATTACGAGAAGGATACAGAACATTAGTACGATTACTATTGGGGGTATGGTTGCTGCCCCAACGTGCCAGCAAACCACTGGTAAATGCCCCCAACGAGGTAGCGATCATGGTAAGCGGCTCAAAGGCATCATCAGGAATACCCAATGGCAGGGTTGCACCGAAAGCATCAAATGTCCACACGACAATCAGGATAAGCAGCATAAAGCCAGATACCCCCCAAAGCACATAGGCAAGCATGTGGAGTCGTGATTGCCAGCGAGATGGTTGTTGCATAGGTCCCCCAAACGCAAGAAACAATGATTTCCCGTATGGAGACTATTATAGCATACCTCGTTATGGGTATACATCCCCCTGCCCCCGCGTCCCCAAACGAACCGCGAGCGTCAACGAGCGGATGGGTCGGGGGCAAACCAGTGTTTACGGTAGCTGATAAATCGTCACCTCGTCCATGTGAAACACCTGCTCGCCCATCTCGGCAAACTTCGCCAAACTCTCGGCAGCATATGCATTCCGTTCGAGCTCGCCAATGTAGACATGGGTAACACGATACTTGTTGAGCAAGGTTTGTGCTTGCCCCACATCCGTTGTGCTGTAGATACGGTCTACGTCTGCTTGGCGTGGTCCTATCTGCTCATAGACGCTTGGCTGCCCACCGCGCCATTGCCGCTCGTGACCAGTCCAGCCCATCACGGTAGGTATGCCAGTGCTGGCAGATACCCCCCCATACCCCTCGCTGTTGTATGCGCCGCCTAGCTCTGGCACCATCTCTAGCAGCACACTCCCCTGGGGAGCGTGCTCGCGTAGCCAGCGAATAGACTCCTCGCCGGCTTGCGAGCGTTCGCGGGGGGTCTCCCCGTCTAGCCCCCTACGTTCACTCCCCTTGCTCATATGATAAACATTGATGACAGGATAGACCAGCGACCCCGCAAGCAGCAGCAGAAATACTACGCTGATTAGCCCCACAACCACACGCCGCAGCGGTGCAGTTGTAGCGGGGGCAGGAGAAGTAGTAGTAGAGGGTGGTACTCGCCACCCACGCACCAAGAGCCACCACATTACATAGGCTGTGACACTGCCCCATAGGAGCCATACCTGATAGTAGAACTTGAAAATGGTATTCATTCGGGAGTTGAAGACATCCCGCACGAAAATCAGGTCGGTGCCAAGCGTGATAGCACACCCCAATGCCAACACGAGCAGCACAAACGCTTCTGCTGGCGTATGTATGCGCTGGGTAGCCCGCGCAAAGGCGAACAGCATGAGTCCCCCCATTGCCAGTAGGGGAAAGTCTGTGACCAACCCTATCACGAGTAGCAGTGGCGTAAGTCCCAACAGCAGATAGTGGGTAGCGGGAGACCACAACCGTTGTGCAGGTATCAGGTAGGCAAAAGCTGTCAGGGGGATAAGAAATAAGCCAAAGATAATCAGGAAAGCATGCCATCCCGTTTGCGAGCCGTTGAGCGGCGCGACAATCTCTGATAGCTTGCCCAAGATAGGCAGGTCTATCAATGGTTCCGTGTTTGCCCCGGCGAAGGAGTGGAAAGTGAGGTAGAAGGGGATAAACAAGACAAACATCATAAGGGACAACACCCCCACCTGCCCCCCCAACGCTCCCCAGGCTATCGTGCCATCAGGCTTGGGATGGCGCATAGCAACAAGGAGCAGGGATGCACCGAGTAGCAGCGTATAGGTGGGCATATCCCAACTATTGATGGTGTAGAGGCTGCCCAAGATGAGCCCGGCGAGCAGCAGGTCTGCCCACCCATACTTCCCACTGGCAAAGGTAACGCGATCCTGGCGAGCAAGCGTGGTTAGGGCGAGTGCCATTGCCAGCAAGCCAAAGGGTAACGCCATAACGTGCGGGTGCATATCGCCAAGCCAAAAGCTAAAGAAGGGAAACTCGGTAATGTTGTAGACCCGCACCGCTTGCTCACCTTCGGGCAGGCGGTCATCTATCTGCTCATCCCACAACGCCCGTGATGCCCACCACCAGTTAAAGTCTTTGATGCGGTCTATGCGTTCCAGGGTAGTGAACGTCCCAAAATCGCCGTCACGGGTTCGCACGGGATAGGGCAACGTGATTTCTTTGACCTCATCCTGGGAGAGGTCGCCCATGCTCTGCTGGAGCGCGGCGATAAGCTGCGTATCGTCTAGGGCAACAATGCGATAATCGCCAATGATAACCTGCAATGCGCCCACTTGATTACCGACTATCAGCACAAGCAGCGTCCCCACGACAACCAGCAGCGAGCGTATCGCCACAAACCGTATGCCCCGCTCGCCTGAAAATCTGGGCAAATCTTCACTATGGATTCCCAGTGTCCCAGAGACCTTGCTTGTTGCATCTTCGGGGGGCGGGGGGGCTATTCCCCCATCGTCCTTGAGGGGAGCGGGGGTAACAGGTGGTGCTGCTTGTAGCTTGTAGCGGTAGGTTAGCGTCACCAGATTGGAGAGCAACCCGGCGATGTTGATTGCGGTGAGGGCAAAGGTGAGGGCTAACGAAAGATTGAAGGCGGGGGATGGGTCTATGCCGCTCAATAGCGCAACGACAGCCATCATCAGGTAGCCAAAGTAGTAGTAGTTGATGCTATAGCCTGCCATCCAGGGGTCGTGTGGGGGGAAGAGACCGCTGCGCTGTATGGCGTTGAAAAAGGCGTAGTCCATAGGACGCTCTGTCCCCCACGGGTCAGGCTGAAACCCACGCATCCAGGCGAGGAAGAGCAAGGCGGCGAGAAACAACCCTTCATACACGAGGATGCTTGCCCAGTGATCTTTGAGGTAGGCAAGCGGAGACGGTGATACCATATCAGGGGACTGGGGCGAGGTACGCTGACGATTGCGATTACGGTAGAAGAGCACCCCATATACTACCCCCATTAGGAGCAATAGAACAATGAGTAACCCTTTGCCAAAGGGGGCAATGCCAAACATCGCCACAAGCCACGCGCCATAGCTCAACAGGAGCAAGCCGAGCGTTTTGCTGAACGCATAGCCGCGGTCTGGCAGGGCACGAAATAGGCATGTGGTTATTGGCAGGGCGAGTATCCCGATGACTTGTATGACGAGCCACCAGATCAGGATGTCTTGTGTCATGAAGGTTCCTTATATTCGAGGGCTACGTCAACGTCCGGGCAGCCCCCCCCTCGTCCTTTGGGAGCGGGGGCAGGGGGAGCGGGTAAACTACTCCCCCACCGCGTACACCGTCACCTCGTTGTTCTCCACCACCGGCTGCCCAATAGCAGCAAACTTTGCCAACCCCTCAGCCGGGTACTTTTCACGTTCAAGCTCCCCAATATACACATAGGTTATAGCATACGTATCAAGCAACTGCCGGGCATCCTCAATGTCGTTTGTTGTATATATGCGGTCTATATCTGCCAAGCGTTCGTCCATTTCTGCCAGGATGTCGGGACGGCTCGAACGCCACAACCGCTCATGATTGTACCATCCAAGTACACTCGGTATACCCGTACTCACCGACACCCCCGCATACCCTTCTAGGCTCTCGTTGCCAACATAGGTTGGTTCTGCCGCCGTTTCCAATACCACACTGTTTGGCGAGGCATGCTCCCGTAGCCAATCTATCGCCTCTTTGCCAGCGGGGGTCGCTTCTCGTGGACTAGCAGGCGCATTCAACCCATCCCCCCTGGGAAAATCTTTGTCCTTTAGCCCAACGAGCGGACCATTGACCATGTTCCCCCCTTGTATAATATCACGGAGCGTCACGATAGGGTAGACGAGTGTGCCAGTCAAAAAGAGCGCGAAGAGCACAACGATACTCGTTACCCCCGCCACCCGCAACCGCCGCCCTTGCAATGGGGGGGCAATAGTAACAGTGCCAGACTTTGTTTGTTGCTTCCTAGAGGGAGATAAACGCTGTGTGCCAAGAGTTATCAACCACCACAACGCATAACTGGCAATTATCCCCCACATCAACCAGACTTGGTAATAGAACTTGAAAATAGTATTGATACGGTAATAGTGCGTATCGCGGATGTAGACCAAATCTGGTACGAGACAAAGCGCACTCCCAAGCGCGATAATCAGCAATACAAAAGCGATAACTGGCGATTGTCTATGGCGCAACGCCAGGTAAAATGCCGCTACCCCCACCCCGACCATTGCCAGCAATGGGAAACCAGCGAGTAGCCCAACGATAAGCAACATGGGACCAAGCAACAGCAAAAACCAGGGGCAAAGGGGGGGATTATCTTGGTCAGAAGCCCGCTGGAAGGCAAGAAAACCAAAGAGCGGCAGGGCAGTCACTCCAAAGATAAGCAAGAAGGTATGCAAGCCTACCCGCGTAGTATGAAAGTCTTTAACAAGCGCAACAAACTGGCTTATCCCGGCGAGAATGGGTATATCTATCGTTGGTTCATCGGTACCCGCAATAGAGTCAATCGTGCTAGTGAACGGCATCAAAACAAGTCGCATACCCACAAGCAACAACAGCACATAGGCAACGATGGGCACCCATTGCAACCGCTGCTGCTGTTGGTGGTACAGTTTCACAACAACGAGCACAAAAGCCCCCAAGTACAGGGCGGTGTAGGTGGGTATATCCCATCCGTTGATCATATACAGGCTACCAAGCACCACCGCCGTTACCATGAGCATTAGCCAATCTTGCACCGAGCGCATGGTTGGCAGACGCTTCCATGCAATAGTCGCCAACGCTAGGGCTATGGCAAGCGAGGTGAAGGGAAGCGACATCACATGCGGGTGCATATCGCCAAGCCAAAAGCTAAAGTAGGGAAACTCCGTAATGCTCTCGATGCGCTCTTCTGTTTGGTATATCGTATTGTCCCACACCAAACGAGACGACCACCACGGGTTAAAATTGGCATGTTGGTCTTCGCGCTCAATCTCTTGAAATGTGCCAAACATTCGCGCCGTCACTGGCTTCTTGAACGCAATCTGTGGCTCATCATCCCACGCCTGGCGCAGAGCAGATACCAACTCCCCGCCGGTGAGGGCAACCACCCGTGGACTGCCGACAATCCATTGCATAGCCCCCCCTTGATTGCCAGCTATCAGCACCAATAGGATACCCAAGATGATGAACCCTACGCGCACAGCAGTACCAGTAGGCGAAACGAAGAAGGGGGAAACTGGCTTGTTATGCTCTACTCCATCCCCTGCTTCATCCCCTGCTCCATCCCTTGCCTCTTCCCCCACAGAAGAAGCCTGCTGCCCCCCCTTGCCCTGAGCAGTGCGATGGTGCATAGTCATGGTGATCATATTGACCAGCAAGCCGGCAATGTGCAGCGCGGTGAGGGCAAAGATCAATGCCATAGACAGATTGTAGCAGACCACATCGTCTAGGTGGCTCACCATTGCAACCAGAGCCATCATCAGGTAGCCAAAGTAGTAGTAGTTGATCGTATAGCCAGACAGCCAGGGATCGTGCGGGGGGTAGGTTTCGCTGCGCTGTATGGCATTGAAAAAGGCAAAGTCCATTGGGCGTTCAGAATCCCACGGGGCAGGGTTGGTTGTTCGCAGCCAAGCCATTGCCAGCAGTGCTAGGAGAAAGACGCTTTCATACAAGATAATCTCTCGCCAATGCTGCTTGCCATAGGCGAGAGCCGCGGATAACAAAGCCTGGAGATTAGGGCGTTCTTGGGGAGCATGGCGGCGCATACGATGTCTTGCCAACAATATCCCACCTGCGCCCATCAGCAGCGCAACAATGATGATAAGCGGCACACCTACCGGGATGTTTTGTCCACTGCCAATGAGCCATACCCCATAACTAGTAATGAGCAAGCCAAGTGCTTTGCTAAAAGCATAGCCGCGGTCTGGGAGCGTTCGTAGCAACGTTGCGGTGATTGGCAATGCCAGTAATCCAATTGTTTGTATAATAAGCCACCAGAGCGCAATCTGCATAACTATGTGTCCTTAAATTATCCCGTTATATCCCATACTATTGTACAACCTGTTGGATGTTATTGTAGCAAAGTTTTGGCAAGGACCGGCAGGGCAAAAAACCGGGTGTGACAAACTTTTTTTCTCGTCATAATTAAAGAAGTATTGCCCCTATTGTATTCCCTTCTCCCCCCTCGCCCCGCCAAACGAGCCGCGAGGGTCAACGAGCAGATGGAGCGGGGGCAATACTCCTGAAAGCAACTTTGCCATGATTCTGCTACAATAGGGGCAGTGGGAACGACAAGCGACAAGCGACAATAGTCGTGGCAATAGGGAAGACAACAAGCGAAAGAAAGAGGATAGACAAAGACAGATGCGAACACATACCGCTATCATTATCGCCCTCCTGGTTGTACTAGGGAGTGGGCTTGCAGCATGCTCGCTGCTGGAGCAACCACCAGCACCGCCTGCGCCAACTGCCCCCCCCACCGACAGCCAACAACAACCAACTGCCCCCCCGACCACAGAGCCTACCCCCATCAGCCTCGATGCGACCAAAGAACTCGCCGCGGGAAGCATAGTGCTAGACCTGCCGCAAGCGTGGGCAACCCAAGAGACCTCAACCACGCTGGCACTCTCGGCAGATGAAGCCGCGATTACCGCTGCCACGCCCGGCGACAATCTCGTGCTCCTGCTAGACTGGACTCCGCTTGACGCAACGACTGATATTGGGGACAATGCGGGAGAACTTGATACCCTGTTTGAGACGAGTAGCCAGGGACCAGCACAAGCCGGCTATACCGTCAGCGAAACAACCCCCATCACCGTAGACGGGAGTATGGGGTTGCAAGCAGACCTGAGCGCGAATGGCGGGGCGGGGCGGCTCGTGGTGATACGTGCGCCAGCGCATATTGTGCGTATCTTGGCGCAGGCAACCCCGCAGGCGTGGGCAGCACAACAATCATTGTTTGACAACATCGTAGCCAGTATACGCTTCCCATTAGCTAATACAGCTATGGCACTCCCCACCGCCACGCCAGAAGAATCGATGACCCTACAGCCTATCATCACCAAAAATGGTCCCCCTGGCTTCCTCATCCGCATAGGCAGCAACGAGGGAGCACCCGATAGTCGCTTTACCTCCGTGCGGGGGCTAGACGCAGGTCCCGATGGGACGATCTACTTGGCAGAGAGCAGCCGGGGTATTTGGATGTTTTCCCCAGATGGTTCGCTCATCCGTACTTTTGGTGAAGATATACTGATGTCAGGGGCATATGATGTCGCGCTCGGTCCTGATGACCATATCTACGTTGCCGACTACGCGCATAATTCCATCGTGCGCTTTTCGCCAAGTGGGGCATTGTTGGGCAGTTGGGGTGGCAGCGGCGATGGGCAGGGGCAGTTTGGCGCACAATCGCCGCAACGCATTGCGGTGGGGGCAGATGGCAGCGTCTATGCCCTAGACAACCACGTAGACGAAGATAGCGGTGAAACAACCAGCAGCATTGTGCGCTTCCAGGGCGAGAATGGTTCGTTTATTGAGCGCATCAATCTGACCGCTGGTCTGGCACCAAATGATCTCGCGGTAGATACGCTTGGTAACTTGTACATTGCTGATGCATCAAATAGTGGGGTCTTCCAGATTGACAAGAACGGCACTGTAGTGAAGCGGTTAGGTGATGACATCTTGGAAGAGGGCATTACCGCTGGTGCCATAGACATAGACCGCCAGGGCAATATCTACGTTGCCACATGGAGCGAGGGTATTTTGCAGATGACTGCCGATGGCGAACTGATGGCAAGCGGCGGCTTGATTGCCAAGCCGGGAACGGTGCCGTCACCCGGTGAGTTTAGTCTGCCGAATGGCATCGCTGCTGCGCCGGGTAATGCGGTGTGGGTAAGCGATAACAGCGGCGAATACAGCGCAATCACTGCCCTACGCCTCTTCCCCACCACCGAACTGAACGTCACTGGCGACCAGATTGTGCCGAGTCGTGTTGTCACCGAAGGCGGCTACCTGCGCCAGTGGGCAATAGCAGCGACTGCCAGTAGCTCGTATGGCGAGGACTACGGACCCGATGGGGTGACGGGACCGCCTGATGTGGAGGGGTGCAAGGACAGCAAAGATGCCTGGGCATCTGCTACGCCAGACACGGTAGAAACGCTAGAGGTAGAGTATGAGACCCCCGTCTTTGCTACCCAGGTGAATATCTACCAAAACCATCAGCCGGGTTTCGTCTCTTCGGTAGAGGTGCTAGACGAACGGGGACGCTGGTCGGAAGTGTATAGCGGCACGGTAGAGCTAGAAAACGTCTGCCCCTACAAGATGGAAGTAACATTTGAGCCGTTGCTATTCCGCGTGGTTGGGGTGAAGCTCACGATAGACCAGCGCAAGGATGCCAACTGGAGCGAGATAGACGCAGTAGAACTCATAGGCGCACCATAGCGGGTGTTGAGCGGATATGCAGAGCGGATATGCAGAAAGGAGCATATAGACCAATGGCGACACAAGAAGAAATAGCCCAAATGCAACGGTTGCTCGAAGTCAACCGCCGCACGTTAGCATTGTACCTAGAACAATTAGGAATACATGGTAAAGCCTATACCCCACCCTCTATTTTGCATGGTATTTATGAAGCCCGGCAAGAAATTCAACGGGTCAAAGGAATATTGAAAGCATGGGGGGTAGCATATACTGATCATCCGAATGATGAAGATGATACCCTGTTCTTGAAGCGTACTCAACAAGAAACGAGCAGTGGTACCCCACGGGTACTAGGTATACCCTACATGGATTCAAAACCAGACAAAAACGCGAGTGAAGAAAAGCTCAAGGTCTATCTTGCCCATGATGGCAAAAGTTCAGCACAGGTACGTGAAGTGTATGAACGGTTAATCAAAGAGGGGTTTTCTCCCTGGTTTGATGAGGAGGATATTCTCCCAGGGCAAAACTGGCAATCTGTTACCCGCAGTGCTATACGAAATACAGATGTGGTGATAGTGTTTTTATCAAAACAATCCGTCTCAAGGGCAGGCTATATCCACAAAGAAATAACCTATGCCCTAGACCATGCTGAAGAGCAACCAGAGGGGACGATAAGTATTATTCCTGTAAGGCTAGACCCAGTAGTAGAAATACCAAATATGCTCAGTCATTTGGTAAAACCTGGGAAAGAACTTGATCTCTTTGACAGAGAAGGACAGACAAAAGAGCATGCTATGCAAAAGTTGATACAAGCATTGCAAGCAAGAAAAACATCTCTTGAACAAGTATCAACTAGGTAATTTGTAGGTAAGCTAACGTGAAAGATAACGTAACGAGATTACTCAAAAAAATGCAACCTACCTTGAGCATAGTTGGTATCTTGCTCGTGTCATCAATCCTGATTTTCGTGCTGGTTGCGCTATGGGGGGGATATGTTAGGGGATGGAGTTGGGTAGGGGTAACTGATTATACCAGCATGGTACATCCTGATGGTACTGCATTTGAACGGCAAAAAACGCTCTGGAATTGGCTGGAATTGCTCATTATTCCAGTGGTTTTGGCTGTGGGTGGCTTTCTTTTCAACCGTTCCGAACGGGAAAAGCAACAACGGATTGCTGATGAGAACAGAGAAGAACAACAACGGATTGCTGATGAAAATAGGCAAGAGACCATTATTGAAGAGTACTTTACCCTTATCACCACAATGATGCTTGAAAAGGGGCTTGATAACGAAGATGAAGGTAATCAAAATACCATACGCAGACTTGCCGCAGGGCGAACAAAATTTGCCCTAGAACGGATCAATGCCGAATACCAGGCAAAGGTTGTGCAGTTTTTGTATGGTTCTGCGTTAATTCAAGGAAGTAATCCGATACTTTCTCTCTGGGATGTTTTATTAGAATCGGTAAAACTTTCAAAACACAGTCTATCTAGGATTAATCTTAGTCGTACTAACCTACGTTATGCAGATTTGAGTGATAGTCAATTAGATGCAGCCAACCTAGAACGAGCGAGTCTTCAAGAGGCAACTCTACGTGGTTCAATTCTGGAACAAGCCAATCTTCAAGGTGCTTCTCTTATCAGGGCAGATATTCAGGGTGCTGTCTTGACCAATGCTGACCTGACGAATACCAATATGCAAAACGCCAACCTCAGTAGGGCAATACTCACAGATGCCAACCTGCACGGGGCAATACTCACATCAGCTAACCTTCAAAGTGCCATCTTGACCAACGCCGACCTGACCAATGCGAACCTACAAAACGCCGACCTACGCGGGGCTATCTTGACCAACGCTCGCTTGCACAACGCTGACCTCACCGGGGCAGACCTTACCGAGGCGATGGTGGACGAGGAGACGCTGGCACAGGCAGCATCACTGGACAACGTGACGCGGGGATAATCACGGGGCTAGAGGCAGGAGAGATAGAGGATTACGTGGATACGTATAAGGAGGAGGAACGAGTGATGAAAAATACTGGATGCATAGGCGTACTAACCAGCGGCGGCGACTCGCAGGGGATGAACGCAGCATTGCGGGCGGTAGTCCGCACTGCACTAGACCGTGGCGTAGAAGTGTATGCTATCTACGAAGGCTACCAGGGTATGGTAGATGGCGGCGACTATATCCGCAAAATGTCGTGGGACAGCGTAGGGGGAATCTTGCATCGAGGCGGTACCGTCATTGGTACCGCACGCTGTATGCCATTTCAGACCCGCGAAGGGCGGCTCAAGGCAGCCCACAACCTGCTAGAATATGGCATCAATAAGCTGGTCGTCATTGGCGGTGACGGCAGCCTCACGGGGGCAAATGTCTTTCGCCAAGAGTGGCCCAGCTTGCTTGACGAACTGGTAGAGACGGGGCAGATTGGCTATGATGTTGCCCAAAAGCATGCCATACTCTACCTCGTTGGGCTTGTCGGCTCTATAGACAACGACATGCTCGGCACCGATACGACTATCGGCACCGACACTGCCCTCCACCGAATCTGTGAAGCGATAGACGCTATCAACAGCACCGCTGCCAGCCACCAACGCTCGTTTGTCGTTGAGGTGATGGGGCGAAACTGTGGCTACCTTGCGCTGATGGCTTCCATTGCAACGGGGGCAGATTGGGTGTTTATCCCAGAGAACCCACCGGATGTAGAAAACTGGGAAGCCAAGATGTGCGAAGTGTTGGAGGCAGGACGGGCAGCCGGGCGGCGGGATAGTATTGTTGTGGTGGCAGAGGGCGCACGGGATCGGCATGGGAATCATATCAAAAGTGAGTATGTTCGGCAGGTGATAGAAGATAATCTTGGCGAAGAGACCCGCGTTACCGTGCTAGGGCATGTGCAGCGTGGCGGCTACACCAGCACCTTTGACCGTAATATGAGCACCATGTTGGGTTATAAAGCGGTACAATCTCTGCTAGACGACAAGCCATCAGCAGAGCCTTTGCTCATAGGCATCCACAACAACCGCATCACCCAGGCTCCCTTGATGGAGTGCGTTGAGAAAACCCACGCCGTAGCTGATGCCATCGCATCTCAAGATTATGAACGGGCAGTTGAACTGCGCGGGCAGAGTTTTCGCCAGTCTATCGAGGTGATGCTGACCCTCGTCCGTACCCTGCCCAAAAAGCCTGCTCCTGGGCAGCGGCGGCTTCGTCTGGCAGTCATGAATGCTGGCGGACCGGCTTCTGGAATGAATACCGCTATACGGGCTGCGGTGCGTCTTGGTATAGACCGTGGGCATATGATGTTTGGGGTGCATGATGGCTTTCGGGGGTTGATAGAGGAGCATATCGAAGAGATGGATTGGATGAGCGTAAGTGACTGGACTACGCGAGGGGGGTCAGAACTTGGCACCAACCGCTGGCTACCCAAGCGGCAGCATCTCTACACGATTGCCCGCACGTTGGAGAAGTACCAGATTGAAGGGTTGATCATCATTGGCGGCTGGTCAGGGTATCAATCTGCCTACCAACTGGTCTCTGAGCGGGAGAACTACCCGGCATTTTGCATCCCGATTATCTGTGTCCCTGCGACAATCAATAACAACCTGCCTGGCTCTGAACTCTCTATTGGGTCAGATACTGCGCTCAACAACATTGTCAATGCGGTAGATAAGATCAAACAATCGGCGGTAGCCTCACGGCGATGCTTTGTCGTTGAGGTGATGGGGCGCAGCTGTGGTTATCTGGCACTCATGAGTGGGCTTGCGACAGGTGCCGAGCGGGTCTATATGCATGAAGAGGGGGTAAGGCTGATAGACCTCAAGCATGATTTGGATGATCTCGTTCAGGGGTTCAAGCGGGGCAAGCGGCTTGGCTTGATTATCCGTAGCGAAGGGGCAAACGATGTCTACTCGACCAGTTTTATGTGTGCGCTCTTTGAAGAAGAGGGGGGGAGCTTGTTTGATGTGCGACAGGCTATTCTTGGACACTTGCAACAAGGCGGCGATCCCTCCCCCTATGACCGCGTGTTGGCAACCCGCCTGACCGTTCAGGGTATCAATTGGCTGATAGATCAGGCAATAAACCACAATTGTGGCGGGGCGTTTATTGGCTTACAAGGTGGGAAATTCTCTTTCTACGATCTGCAAGATTTCCCGCGCATGGTAGACAAGGACCATAGTCGCCCGAAGGAGCAATGGTGGATGGACCTTCGCACGATTGCGCGAATTATGGCACAGCCTGCGCCGCATGTGTGCGATATTGAAACCCAAGATGAACAGGTATTTTAAGGGAAGAGCAAATGGAACGTCGCCCGTCAATGTCCGCCATTGGTCCCGTGCTGTTCATTTCCCTGTTGGTCTTGCTCTTTTTCTGGTATCGCCCACAGCCGCGCCCAGAGATTGCGCCACCGTGGGCGGTATCGGACCTTTTCCCCTTTGAGTGGTCGCCAGGAATGGACCGCCCCCGTCCCACACCGGTACCCACCGATGGTCCGGTGTTTGAACGGGTCAACCTCGCTATCACGAGTGCCGATGGCTTGTATACCGCAGAGGAACAGGCAACAGTGGCAAACGAGATAGAGACCGCCCTAGACTATGTGAGCCAGCGGTTTGGCAGTGGGGCTACCGCCGATATTACCGTCTACATCGGGACGGTCAGCAATTGTAATCTCAATGGGCTTGCCTACACAGACCAGCGGTTGGTGCAGGTCTTCACCTGCGCCGACCTGCCCCACGAGCGAGCAGTGCTCATCCTGGCGCATGAATTTGTCCATCAGCTTGCCCATGATCGCTATGGCGACAAGCATCTCCAAGCCGATCTCATCCTCTCCGAAGGGGTGGCGACATGGGGGGCAGGCAAGTATTGGCTGAGTGGAGCGGCGAGTTTCAAGGATTTTGTCCACAACAACTACCAGGTCAATGATGCGCTTATTCCCCTCGCCACAAGCTATGTCGGGCGACCTATTAGCGATATGAATACCCTCTACTATGAATGGGCAAGTTTTGTCGAGTTTCTGCTGGAGACGTATGGGCGCGAGAAATTTGACGTGCTCTATGTGAGCGGGGGGGGGACACCCGGCGCAGCAACCTATGCGGCGATCTACGACAAAAGTCTGTCCCAACTTGAGGAGGAGTGGTTAGCGTGGTTGGCTTCATAAAGCGGCGATGGAAGCGTATCGTGCTGGTGAGTATTGCCGCTCTCTTGCTCTTGCCCCTGCTCAGTCTCTGGGTCAAGTGGATGACTCGCCCCTATCGCTATACTGCTGCCCATCAAGTGCCACCGCAACGGGTGGCGATTATCTTTGGGGCTGGAGTGCGCCCCGATGGGAGCCTCACATGGATGCTGGCAGACCGGGTGCAGATGGGGGTAACGCTGTATCAGCAGGGCAAGGTAGACAAGTTGCTGATGACTGGCGATAATAGCAGTACCAACTACGATGAGGTGACTGCAATGAAGCGGTATGCAGTTGAGGCGGGGGTGCATGCGGAGGATATTACGCTGGACTATGCCGGCTTCAGTACGTATGAGAGTTGCTACCGGGCGCGTGCTATCTTTGGGGTAGCGCAAGCGGTGCTTGTAACCCAAGCCTATCACCTGCCGCCACCTGGGGGTCGATGCGGTTGGGGTAGGGGTGCAAGATTGGGGCAGGTATCCCTCTACGCTGTTGGTAAGCTATACCTTTCGTGAGATGCTGGCGACAGCTAAAGCCCTGGTTGATGTGCATATATTGCACCCGTTGCCGACGTTTCTGGGGGAGTATGAGGGGATAGAGTGACGATGATTATAGCTCCCTTTAGGGTGTAGAGCCGTAGCATGGCTCACCGGGCAATCATCCCTGCCCCCGCTCCCAGAGGGCGAGGGAGATCTGAACATTGGGCGCACCGCCGTGCGCCCCTACGGGACACCTTCTCCCCCAGGGGACGCGGGTTAGGGGGAGCGGGTTGCTTACGCTTCCCGCTCGTCTCACGGCAAAGTCATAAAACCAGAAACCGGGGGATTTCTTCTTGAAACTTCCAAATGGGAACCAAGCCATCGGAAGCATCAGCAAACTGCGTGATTATTGTCTTAGCACAACCCATCCACGCGGTAGGCACAAAGCACGAGTCTGTGAATCAGCTCTGGGATTTACCGCAGAAGATGCTGCCTATCTTCTAGCCGTGTTGCTTGAAGCTGCCAGTACGCATGATGTTGTCCTCGGTGAGCGAGATGGCTATGGACAGCGGTATAGTATGGATGTGCTTGTGAAGGGAACCCAGGGAAAGGCAATAGTGCGAAGTAGTTGGATTATCCTTCATCATGAAGATACGCCCCGTTTAACGAGTTGTTATGTAGTGTAAGGAAATGACCATGTATGCAGAACCAACGATACTTGATGTAGTCGCGCTGCTCAGTAATCATCCTGACCACGGACTATTGCGTGGACATGTTGGCACTGTGGTAGAGGAGTTGGCTCCAGGAGTGGTTGAGGTAGAATTTAGCGACAATGAAGGTCGCAGTTATGCCAGTTTTGCCCTGCGTACTCATGATCTTCTCGTGCTCTATTATCAACCATATGAACCCTATGGGACACAGGAGCGTCTGTTTGCCTGAACAAAGAGTCGTTTTTGCCCCCATCCCCTACCCTTTTCCCCCTGGGGGAGCGGGTCACTCCGGGCAGCCCCCCATCCCCTAACCTCTCAAGGGTAGGTCACAGGGATTCCGGGCAAGTTTTAACCATAGATGAACATAGATA
>CAZLKK010000056.1:10044-16054 GCA_964559995.1 uncultured Chloroflexaceae bacterium | reverse complement strand
AATGTTCGGCTCCCCCTCGCCCTGGAATGGGAGAGAGAGAGGGAGAGGGTCGCCATACCCCCTCGCCCTGGAATAGGAGCGGGGACATGGGGGAGCGGGAACCGCGGCAGGGGGCGGTTTTGCCCATTGCACACAACCCACAACTATGCTACTATGCCACAATTATTTGGAGCTACCCGCAACTAATCGGCGCGTGAGGTTTTTGGTTTCTTGGCATATCATACAGTACACAAAGCAAAAAGCCCACTTCGTGTTGTGGGAAAATGGACCCCCTACCTGCTCCTTGCCCTAGTTGCGTTGGCATTACGCTTGCCAGAACTCGGCAGGTTTGTCACGATAGACGAGGCAAAGTTTTGGATTCCCCGCTCAGCGCGTTTTTTGCAAAGTTTACAGACGGCAGACTATGCACATATGCCAATGGTAGGACACCCCGGTATTACGACCATGTGGCTTGGTAGTGCGGGTATCTCCCTACGACGCATCCTCTACGAACAGGGCATTTTGCAAACGGAAACCTACTCCCGCCTGCTGATGTTGCACCGTCTCCCTACTGTCCTTACCCACAGTGTTATGCTGCTCGTTGGCTATGCCCTGTTGCAAAAACTGGCATCGCCTACCGAAGCCTGGCTCGCTGCATTGCTCTGGGCAACAGACCCATTTGTGTTGGCATTTAGCCGCATACTCCACGTAGATGCGTTGGCAGGCACGTTTGCGACAGTGAGCCTCCTAGCGGCATGGGTCGCTTGGCAAAGCGAACGGCGACCATATCGTTACCGTTGGTGGCTTTGGCTTATCCTCTCTGGCATATGTGCAGGGGCGGCGATCATGAGCAAGCTACCAGCATTGGCACTATTGCCTCCTATTGGACTATTGGCATTGGGGGCTACCTACAATTCGGCTCCCCCTCGCCCTATTCGAGCCGCGAGGGGCAACGAGCGGGGTCGGGGGGAACGGGGGCAGAGGGAACGGGAGCAGGGGGAGCAAAGAGAGCGCGGTACAAAATACTGGCATATGCTCACTTGGCTACTGCTCTGGGGCATCGTTTGTATGGCAACAATGGTTGTACTGACCCCAATGGCGTGGGTAGACCCGTTGCGTGTGGTTGATGCGTTTCGCTATGGTATTGAGTCTGAGGGGGGCGAGCCGCATATGTGGGGCAACTTCTTTCTTGGACAGCCGGTAGATGTTCCTGGTACGCTCTTCTACCCGGTAGCGTTAGCCCTCCGCACAACTCCCTGGACGCTGGCGGGGCTTCTGTTGCTCCCGTGGGCATTGCGGTATCCCCAGCATACTGCTGCCGCCAACAATACCGACAATCCCCCCCATCGCTTTACTCCCCAATACCTTGCGTTGGTAGCCGGGTTTATCCTGCTGTTCGTCATTGCTATGAGCCTCTTTCCCAAAAAGATGAACCGTTACCTCGTGCCGATATTTCCCGCGCTGGATATGCTGGCAGCATGTGGTCTGGTGTGGGGTGCAGGTATGTTGGCACAGCTTGTCACTGCACAGTGGCGTGGGTGGGTGGAGCGGGGTATCCTAGCCCTCGTTGCCCTCGTTGCCATTGGTAATGCGGCGTTGTGGCTCCCCTACAACGTTGCCTATGCCAACCAATGGCTTGGCGGCGCACCAGCAGGCGCACGTACTTTCCTGACGGGATGGGGCGAGGGGATGGAACAGGCAGCCGCTTGGCTCAATGAGCAGCCGGATATAACCAGCGTGGTGACGTTGACCAGTCTGCGCTCGGTACTGTCCCCTTACCTACGCGATGGTGCCTATGCTACATCAGATGAGTTAGGGCGTATGCCTAGTGGCACAGGCTATGCGATCATTTACCTAAGCCATCTCCAGCGCGGTTTGACTGCCCCCTACGCTGATCTCTACCAGCATACTGTGCCTATCCATACGGTACAGGTGCAAGGGGTGCCGTATGTCTGGATATATCAGGTGCCACGCCCTATGCCTTATCCTCTTCTCGCCAATTTTGGCGAGAACCTACGGGTGCAGGGCTATGCTATAGACACTACCCAGCTACAAGCCAGTAGCACCCTCACCCTAACGCTACAATGGCAAACACAAGCAGTTATGGACACTGACTATATGCTCTTTATGCACATTTTTGATGAACGGGGGCAGCAGGTGGGGCAGCTTGATGTGCCTCTGCTTGACCCGCGCTATGGCACAGGTGAGCCTCCTGTCCCCACCAGTGCATGGCAGCCGGGGCGGGTATTCCAATGGCAACACCCGGTCCATTTGCCAACAGGCGTGCCTGATGGCACATATACGCTAGGTATGGGGGTCTATGACCCGTCAGATTGGTCGCGGTTGCCGCTAGATGCGCCCCCTCCACCGCCCGGTACACCAGACGATGGCGATCATGTGTTGTTCTTGGAGCCGTTGGTCGTGCAAAAAAAGTACTAAAGGCTTGCTTGAAAATGACCTCATAGCCTCATAGCGTTGAAAAGCTCCCTGTAGGAAACAGGGAGCTTTTCAATATCCCCGGAGACTATCCCCCTAATCCTGCTCCTGGGTCGGCTCTGGTGTGGGGGTCGGAGGGGTTTCCCCATCCGTCAGGTAGCGCACCGCCCACGTCAGCTGCGAATCGTTGCATTGGTCCATCCCATCAGGTGGCACCATATCACCAATACAGGGCATCGCATACGCTTCATCTTGGGCATACTCCACAACGAAATCCGGGGGAATACCCACGCCCTGTATCTCCTGCCGCTCCGGGGTAAACCAGTGGGCTATGGTGATACGCACGCTGCTATTGTCCCGGAGTTTGTGGACATTCTGTACTGACCCCTTACCGTAGCTCGTTTTGCCCATCAGCGTAGTCTGTTCTTCGCGCTGCTCGCTCAATGCCCCCGCGACAATCTCCGTAGCACTGGCGGAGTGCTCATTGATCAGTACAACGATGGGCAGGTCTTTCGGGATACGCACATCATCAGCTATATCATCGGTAATGGTCTTCAATTCGCGGCTTGTCCCCAAGCTATTGTCTTCATAGAGGGCTGTTCCCTCATAGAAATGGCCTAGTATAGTCAACGAGGAGTCTACGATACCGCCGGGGTTGTTGCGAAGGTCAAGGACCATACCCGCAGGATTTTCTGCCAGCACTTGGCGAAGTTCCTCTGCAAACTCATCTGGGGTAGAATCTGAAAAATTGGTAATCTGCACATGGGCAATATTGCCAATCATCTGCGAATTGACACTAATAAGCGGTACATTGTCCCGCTCAATGGCAATATCAAGGATGGTGTCTTCTGGTGGGCGGCGGATAGTCAATACAACCGTGGAGCCTTTGGGACCGCGTATCTTATCTACCGCGGTGTCCATAGCTTCTATTTCCTCCATCCCCTCGGTGAGTTCTGCTACCTCTTCGCCGTCTATCTTGACGATGACATCATCACTCTGCACTCCTGCCTTGATAGCGGGTGATTTGCGGAGTGGGCGTATGATGACGAGCTCGCCCTCACGCATCCTGAGCAATGCCCCGATACCTTCAAACGACCCGCGCAGCGACTCACGGCTCCGTTCGGCATCCCTGGGTTCTTCAAAGCCCGTATAGTTGTCTTCAAGTGATGCCAGCATGCCCCGAATAGCTCCATACACCATCTGTTGTTTGTCCAATGGTTCGGTATGGTAAAATTCTCGCTCTACCAGACCCCACACATCCCAGAAAACCCGGAATTTTGTCCCTATATCTGTTGGGGTATCTTCTGCGAGAGCCTGCATGTCAGTAGCAGGGCTTTGAGATGATGAAGTATTGGTTGTTTCGGTTGATGCCTGTTGCCCAGTGGATTCTGAGCGGGTTTCCTGGACAGTTGGGGCAAACCCCTGGTTGCCCACTTCGCGCATTTGAAACGAGAGTCTCCATCCACCCACAAAGCCCAAGATGGCAGCAATGCAGATACCGAGAACTCCTACAAGAATAGCTTGAGATATGCGAACCATAAGACTCTACCCTTCCAATTCATAGATGATGGCTGCCGTTGCAGCAATAGGTGCGGTCTCTGCCCGCAAGATACGCGGACCTAGTGACACTGGTATGATACCATGCTCTTTTGCGGTTGTCAGTTCATTGTCGGTTATACCCCCTTCGGGACCACTGAAGATAGCCATGGGGATGGGGTCGGGCGAGGCGGGGGGAGCAGGACAGGCAATATGCTGACGTATGATCTCGCGCATCGTAGGGGTGGGCTGTCCCTGTGCTGTTGGGTGTTCCCAAAGCAACAGGGACAGGGGAGAGGGTTGTGCTTGCTGATAGGCTATGGCAACATCCATCGGCTCTGCTAGGATAGGCAATTTTCCCCGGCACGATTGCTCTGCTGCTTCACGGATAATCTTGTGCCAACGGGGATACTTGTGGGTCTTTCCTGTGGCTTGGGTGCGAGACCATACTACCGGCACAAACTGCGTCACGCCTAACTCGGTTCCCTTTTGCAATACCCACTCAAACCGTTCTGCCCGTAGCAGCGAAACATACAATGTTAGAGCGTAGCGAACAGGCTCACCGCTGGCAGGGGACACTGCCAAGATGCGTCCGTTTATCTGGTTGCGACCAACCTGGGTGAGTTCTACAGGGTAAGCGAGTCCTTGCCCATCGAGCAGCAACACATGGTCGCCTGGTTGGAGCCGTAAAACGCGGCTCATTTGGTGCATAACCTCCGCTTCAGTGAGCATGACGGTTTCTCCATTGGCTACCGTATCAGGGGAGACAAAAAAGCGGCGGGTGTTGGGTATCGTTATCATGAGTTTTTATCCTTATGAACATCTCTATAACCATAGTCCCCATCTCCTGCCCCGCGTCCCAGACATCCGCTCGTTGACCCTCGCGGATCGGGGCGGGCGAGGGGGAACCAACTCCCTTCTCCCCTCGGTGGGGGAAGGGCAGGGGATGGGTGAGCAAAATAAGCAGTAATCCTGTGATTGTAGCTGTGATTGTGGGACATGGCTATGATCCGTAATTCATCTGGAATCTGGTAGCACAACGGTCATGGGCAGCAGCATACGAAAGGTAGACCCTTCGCCCGGCTTGCTCTCAACCTGCACATCACCACCCATCATGTGGCAAAAGTTGCGGGTAATAGCGAGTCCTAGCCCCGTACCACCATATTTGCGGGTGGTTGAGGAATCCGCTTGGGTAAACGGATCAAAGATACCCAATAATTGTTCTTGGGACATCCCAATACCCGTATCGGTTACGGTAAACAAGACGTACTCTTGGGCATGTCCATTACCACCTAGAGACCCCCCTTTGGGTACATTGCCGTTCGCTTCCCCCGCTTGTCTGCATACATTGTCCCTATGTCTTCTGGACAGGTTACAGTTAAGATGTTCCCCTTTTGCGTAAAGGTCGGTTGGATAGTTGAGACAATGGCTTGTAGCATTGTGGAAATGTCGAACGTCTCAAGGTAGAGTTCCATTTTGCCAGCTTCTATCTTGGAGATGTCGAGCACATCATTGATAAGCAGCAGGAGGTGGGTACCGGCATCGTGGATATGGTTGAGGTCAGGGATGAGATCATCAAGCCCACTGTCAAGCGCATCTTCAGTGAGCATCTCGCTGTAACCAATGATGGCGTTGAGGGGTGTTCGTAGTTCGTGGCTCATATTCGCCAAGAAGAGGCTTTTGGCTTGATTCGCTGCTTCTGCTAGTTCCCGTTCCCGTTCTGCCTCTTCGCGCTGGTGTTCCACTGCTTCACGCTCTCGTAGCCCCTGGATCATCGTGTTGAACGATTGCGTTAGGGTACCGATTTCATCGTTTGAGGTGACTGGCAGACTTAGGGTGAGGTCGCCAGCGGCTACTTTTTTGGCTGCCTCGGCAAGGTTCAAGATGGGACTGGTGAAACTGCGTGCCAACCAATAGCCCACTGCCAAGAGCATAAGGAGCAGAAAGACCATTCCTGCCCCTAATGCGAACCAAAAACCCATACCGACAATCTGGTTAATTTCGCGTTCATTATACCGAACCTCTATGGTAGCTTCAGGGTCTCCAATAGGAAATGGGA
>CAZLKK010000056.1:4230-9971 GCA_964559995.1 uncultured Chloroflexaceae bacterium | reverse complement strand
TATTCTGCTGTCGTTCTGAGAATAAATGACAGAAGAGTCGTCAATTAACCGCCGTTCACGGGTTTGGGTGGTATAGAGCTGTCTTAGTGGGGCATCTTTGAGTGCAATAGCCGCTTCTAGCCCCAACTCGCGGCGTATGGTGTCGAGCCTTTTGGATATATCGAGAACGGTATAGACTGTGCCTATCATTTCCCGTCGTAGCCCTCTGTCGTCGTTGATGGCGGCAAGGATTGGCGCACACCCGACCAATAACCAGCGGTCATCTCTGTGGAGCACGGCAGAGTGGACATCATCATGGCACGCTGCCATCTCTGGCGAATCATACAACGACAGGGTGCTTAACAGAGAAGAGGTCGCAAGATTCACGCGCACTTGGTTGGCTTGGTTGAGGATGAGTACTTGGTCTAGGCGAAATCGGCTCCGCACGGCTACGGCTCTGCTGTCCATAGCAAGGATATTGTCGCTACCACTGGTATCTTCCAAGAGGGATGCAATCAGGGCAGGATCGCGGGAGAGTCCTCTGGTGGCATTGAAGGTATCGTTTTCGCTCTGGTACATGGCAGCAATGATGCGTTTGGTTTCTTCTTGAAGTTGGACATCGAGGATACGGGTACGAGCAGTGGAGATAAGCACAACAAAGCCCAGGGTGCTTCCCAGGATGGCGAGGGACATTAAGATAACCAGTGGGACGAGTATTCTGGTACGTATGCTGCGGTATTTCCACATGAGACTATATGCTCCAGTGTGCCGAGTTTCCACCGGCTCATAGCCAGGGTAGGTACATAAACGGGTGTCCTAGGGGGATTTTCCCTATGAGTTCTGTGTCAAAGTCCCCTTTATCCCCCATCCCTAGCCCTTCCTCGACTGAGGGGGGGAAGGGCATATTCGGTTCCCCCTCGCCCTGCAATGGGAGAGGGGGCAGGGGGAGAGGGTGAGCAGAATAAGCAGTAATCCTGTGATTGTGGGACATTGCTATGATCCTGCTATTCCTATGGTACCTTTGCTATGAGCAACACGTACCATCTTGTCTCATAGTAGGACGTTTCCTGATACCCGTCAAGAAATATCTGACAAACTATGGTAGCATGCATACTAGGAGCAAACAGACAACAAGAGTACCGCAATGCAACGTTTAACAGCCCTTCGAGTCGCCCTCGTTATCATCCTGGTTATCCTGGTAGGGCGGCTCTACCAACTACAACTTACCGAATCTGCTACCTGGGGGTATGGCTCCGATGTGGAGGCAAACACTACCCGCTATGTAGCCGTGGAGCCACGCCGTGGCGAAATATTGTCGCGTGATGGTACAACGCTGCTGGCAGAAAGTGTGCCACAATTTCACATTGCAGTACGTACCGGTAATCTGCCCCCATTTGGTACGCAACAACGAGACTTTGTGCTTGGGGAAGTTGCGCTGCTCTCTGGCATCACCAGCACGCTCACCCTCTCCCCTGCGCTTGCCCTCAACCGTATGCCGACCCTCTCGCGGGACCTGCGCCAGCTTGTGGGGGATGACCAATTGCTCAAAGAAGAACAAAACCGCCAAGAGGAATCGCGCTCCTCTATGACCTTTACCATTGAGCCAGAACACATCCTCAATGCTATCTCGCTTTCCTGGACCTACAGCGATACCCTAGAACTGGAAAATCCGGTTGAGACCAAGATTATCGAGAGCAACACTCGCCATTACAAGTCGGTGGTCATCAAAGAAGACATTTCGCCAGAACTCGCGCTCATCATCCAAGAAAATAGCCAGCACATCCCCGGCGGTATTGTGGTCAAAGATTATCAACGTCGGTACCCCCAGAGCGATAGGATACCCTCATTGTCGCATATGCTTGGCTATATTGGACGCATCAATGAGTGTGAACTGGTCGAGGTAAATCCGTCTACTTCTTGGATGGACAGTTTGGTAGAAAGTATTGGGTATGTGAATACGTGTGGAGTCTTTGAGCAACATATCGTGACTGACTATCCTGGCTTGCCCCCCTACCAAAACGATGATTATATTGGCAAGGATGGGCTAGAAGCCAGTTATGAGCAGATTTTGCGGGGGGAGCTAGGCATTGAAAGTGTGTTGGTTGATTCGCTTGAGCGTCCAGTCAGCAACAACCGTACTGAGAAACCAGTGCAAGATGGGAATAACCTGGTCCTGACGATAGATGCAGCGTTTCAACAGCAGACCGAGATGATTTTGCGCCAATGGCTGGAGATAGCCGATGAACGCCGCAAAAAGGCTGAAGAGCCATATAAGCAGGAGTACCCCCCCATTCGCAGCGGGTCGGTTGTCGTGTTGGACCCGCGCAATGGTGCTGTGCTCGCTATGGTCAGCCTGCCAGCCTACGATAACAACATGTGGGTAGACCCGGAGCGACAGTCTGCCCTGCAAAATCTGCTCAACCCCAACGACCCCCGTCTCCAAGAAGAGCTGGAGCGATTATCTCCCCTGACCAACCGGGCTATTTCGGGGCAGTATCCGCCTGGGTCAACCGTCAAGCAATTTGTGGCTTCAGCAGCCTTACAAAAGCATATCATTGAGCCAGATACCGAGCTCCGCGATCCTGGAAAGTTGGTTATTGAGGAGCAAAGCGGATTGATCTTTGAGCTCCCCAACTCCGATCCACGAGATAATGGGTATATCAATGTGTCTGATGCATTGATGGTTTCATCCAACGTTTTCCTTGCCTCTATTGCAGGCGGTAATCAACAAGTTGTCAACATTGCTGATGATGATCCCCATATACGTGGGTTGACCATTGATGGTTTGCAAGAGGGTATGGAATGGTTCCGGTTTGGCAAACCTACGATGATACGGCTACCGGGCGAGGCTATCGGGCGTGTCCCAAGCCCCATGTGGAAGTCGCGGACACTGCGTGAGCCGTGGACCACTGGTGATACCTACAATACCTCGATTGGGCAGGGCTATATGGAAGTTACCCCCCTACAACTGGCGGTAGCCGCCGCCGCTGTTGCCAACGGGGGGACAATCTATCGCCCACAGCTTGTACTCCAGGTCACAGATACCAACGGCAATATCATTCTGCAACAAGAGCCAGAAATCCTTGACTATGTGCCAGTAGAATCAGATTTCCTCTCGGTGGTGCGTGAGGGGATGAGACGTTCGGTGACAGATGGTCTCAATGTGGCAGCCCGTGATCCCTGTTCTGGTCTCCAGATTGCCGGCAAGACTGGCACGGCAGAGTATGGTCCGCTGATACTCAAGGATGACGACACCTATGCTCGCCGGAGCCATGCGTGGTTTGTCGGCTTTGCGCCGTATGAAAACCCGGAAGTGCTTGTCGTGGTGTTGTTGGAAGGGGCAGGCGATATGGAAGATGGATCGTCAACATTGGCGGTACCTGCCGTTACTCAGGTGTTGCAAGCCTATTTTCAGGTCCAACCACCAGCGGAGCCACCCCAGGACTGTCCGTGGATGCCCTAATTCCCCCCGGCATGCAAACTACCTCATTTCTGCTATAATCAGTAGGAGGAGCGAAAAAGCCAAGCAACAGCTTTGATGTCTACGGAGGACATCACGGGGTGTCCCGTAGGGGCAAATACCCACAATGGCCCTACTCTGTAAACGTCTTGTAATGGAAAACCACGGATATACAGAGGATTCGTGTACAATAGAAGTATACCCCTCGCCTCTTTGTGGTACTATAGGCAAATAGGCAAATAGGCAAATAGGCAAAGGAAGCGTGGGTCTGGCACCAAGCATGCACGATCATATTACGATTAAAGGTGGAAAAGAAGGGTTGCGCTTTATCATTGACGAAGCACCTCCCTGGCATGACATCCTTGTTTTGCTCAAAGAACAATTTGAACAGGCGGGCAATTTCTTTGCCGGGGCGCATATGACTATTGATATTGGCAACCGGCAGGTAGATGAGCAGCAACTCACCGATATGGTAGCCCTGATGCAACCCTATGGCTTGCACCCAGAGCTTTTGGCAACAACCCTACGGGAGAGCCGCGAGGCTGCCCGTGCGGTGGGGTTGGCAACTCGCGTAACCCCGCTGCCGCCAGTTCCCCCAACACCTGCTACAAACGAGGGGGGCGCAGACTCAACGTTGATGTGCCGTACCGTTCGTTCTGGGCAAGTGGTGCGGTTTCCGGGGCATATTACGCTCATTGGCGATGTCAACCCCGGCGCACAGATTATCGCAGGCGGGAGTGTACTCGTTTGGGGGAGGCTTCGTGGGATGGTCCACGCGGGGGCGTTAGGCGATGATAAAGCTCTCGTGTGTGCGCTTGATCTCCGCCCAACTCAGCTGCGTATTGCCAATTTGATAGCCCGCGCACCAGAGGAATCAGGCAGCAACCCTCCTGAAGTTGCTCGTATTGACCAGGACCAGATCGTTGTAGAGTCCTGGGATGTCTACAAAAGAGTGTAGGAGAATTATGGCACGGATCATCACTATCACATCCGGTAAAGGTGGCGTGGGCAAAACGACCACGACGGCTAATCTTGGCACAGCACTAGCCATGCATGGATCACGGGTTGCTGTTATAGATGCCGATATTGGACTACGTAATCTTGATGTGGTTATGGGGTTGGAAAATCGCATTGTCTATGATTTGGTAGACGTTATAGAAGGGCGTGCTCGGTTACGGCAGGCGTTGATTAAAGACAAGCGATTAACCGAACTTTACCTGCTGCCCGCTGCACAAACTCGTGATAAAGACTGTGTAAGTGCTGATGATATGGTCTCGTTGGTCAAACAGTTACATGATATAGTTGATTTTGTTTTGATAGATAGCCCTGCGGGGATTGAAAATGGCTTTCGCAATGCGTTGTCTGGTGCCGATGAGGTGTTGATTGTAACCACGCCGGAGGTGTCGGCTGTGCGTGATGCAGACCGCGTGGTTGGCTTGGTGGAAGCTGCAGAGAAGGGTCCCCCACGGCTCATTGTCAATCGCATAAAACCCCGCTTGATTGAGCGCGGCGAGATGCTCTCTATGGACCAGGTTGTCGAGATTTTGGCAATCACCCCAGTGGGGGTTATCCCGGAAGATGAGGCTATTCTCTCCTCAACCAACCGGGGAGAAGCTGTAGTTTATTCATCAAACACCCAAGCAGGGTTGGCGTTCCAGAATATTGCCCGGCGATTGCATGGGGAAGATGTGCCCTTTATAGACTTCACCGAACAGACCGGCATGTTGGAGCGATTCTTCGGGATGTTTGTGAAGCGGCGATAGCGATAAAATCCGCTGATACGGAGGATGCTGTGGGCATTTTCGATAATTTGTTTGGTAAAAAGCAGGAGCGCAGCGCAGCTATAGCCCAACAACGCTTACTAACGGTGCTTGTGCATGATCGGGTCAAGCTGACTCCTGATACGATTGAACAATTGAAAAATGAGCTTTCAGAGGTGATTAGCCGGTATGTTCCCAATGTGGAGCCAGCAGAGATAGAGGTGACGTTGCTGCATGGTGAGGCGAGTGACCATCTCAAGGCTGATATTCCGTTGCGGCGTTCTCAGATACAGCATCGGTAAATCTCCCGGCTTATCCCCTTGATTGGTTCCCCCTCATCCTTTCTATGTGGGAATGAGGGGGATGTTCGTGTGTAATCAGGTTTGGTGTTCGTGGTCTATAGCCACCTACGCTCCCCTCTTTTTTGATTCTTCCACAAAAATAACCGGGCAAATTGCGCTTTGTGCTTTGCGCTTTATCGACCCGCTCCCCATGCCCCCTGCTCCCATCCCAGGGCGAGGGGGAGCTGAACATTGGGCGTA
>CAZLKK010000056.1:0-4180 GCA_964559995.1 uncultured Chloroflexaceae bacterium | reverse complement strand
TCCCCCAGGGGACGCGGGTTAGGGATGGGGGGGATGACCGGTGAGTTATTGTTTCATCTCCCCTAACCTACCCCTGTAAGGGGGATGGGGGCTGCCCGGAACTACCCGGCAAGACCAGGGCATGCCCCCGCTTAGTAGCCCATCAACCCGCAGCAGCGGCGACAGACCGGCATCAATCCTTCTGTGCTAATAGAAGCGCGAAACTTGCGAGATTCCTCGCTGTCCCATATCTCCATCAGCGATTGGTTTTTGATATTGCCAATAATGTAGTCATGGTAGTCACGACACAAACTCACATCCCCATTGCTATCTATCTCCATCGTCATAAAAATGCTTACGCACTGCTCATACCCAAAGACAGCATGGTGATCTTCGTAGTACAAACGAATGTCCTCGCGGGTAGAAAGATGCGGGTACATCAGCGGCACACATCGCTTGTAGCCGTTGGGATTATGCTGGTAATTGTCAAATATCTGGTATATCTCCTGAAACTTATCATAGACCAAGTTGTGATCAAAGTCTTTCCAAGAGCCAAGCCAACCCAGGTGGGTATGCGGTTCAAACCCAAACCGCCGCTGAAAATCGCGGCTATGGTCAGCCGCCGATTCCTCGTCTATCCACCACGAAAGGTAGAAGATATGCGAGTCGGCGTATTGGCGGGCGAAGTGGTGAATGTCTACCAGATAGTCTATGTTGTAGCTGGCTACAACGCTAATGGGCGAGATATAAGGGTAAACACTGTGGCGGCGCATTTTCTCTTCATTCAGTGCAATTAATGCCTCTTCAACCATCTTGAAATTGTCCATACTCGCAGAGACACCGGGGCGTTGTTGGTTATGTATCTCTGCATTGGGACCATCCAGACTAAGCCAAATATTATTACAGGTATCTACAATCTCTTTGGCGTGTTGGGCTATGCGTGTACCATTGCTGACCATCATAATAGGCATATTGCGCTCAGAGATGTAGTAGAGCAAGTCTATCATACCGGGATAGAGCATGGGTTCGCCCCCCCAGATATACCAGATTGGCGACCATCCCTGATCAACAAATTGGTCTGCTAACCGTTTGTAGACAGCTACATCTACTTCATTTTGCTTCAAATCTTTGAGGGGTTTATCCAGCAGATAGCCGTGGTCTCCCCACTGTCCACAGGTATGGCATCGTAGGTTGCACAGGTCGGTGATACGCAGGCTAACCTGACGTACTTTATCACCTCGTCCGTGGGCTGTACCAAAAGGGTGCCGTAGGTCAAAGGTTTCTTTTGCTATCTGTAACCCTACAAGGTTGGCAAAGGTGCGCTGGTCAGTCAGCATCACCTTGAGCAAATCCTTTGCGATAAACCGTGCAGGGACTCTACTTCGTGTTGCCATGAAATTCTCCTAAATTGTTGTTGGTATGCCATGGGGGTGTTCCCTTTTTTCTGCTCTCCAGGAAGAGGGTTTTCTTGCAGCGTTGCGAAGACCAGCCCCACCTTTTGTTCTGGCTTTTTGCCATACAAGCAAAACCTCCGCCCTGAGTGGTTCAAGGGGGAGGACTGGCTATCGTTGCCAATGGCTATGTCTTCCTATTGTACCTCACCTTCAAGGATGGGGCGTATCCTTTTAGGAATAGGTCAGGTCAGGTTGCCAAGATGGTACATGCAACATCTCGACGGACAGCCCCCATACCCTGCTCCTTCCCCCCGCGGGGAGCAGGAGCACCGGGCTGGTAGCGGCTCCCCCTTGCCCTGGGATGGGAGCGGGGAAGGGGGGGCGATGGTCAATTTTTTCGATTTTTGGCTTTTTTTGCTAAAACCCCTTGACAAACCTTTGCAAAGTTTGTATAATAAAAACTATACAAAGTATGGACAACCGCTGGACAAGCAAAATGGTATTTGGTTTGAGTAGCAAAAGGGAGGTCGTGTTATGATCCGTGTAAACCGTGAAATTCTGATAGAATCTGTTAGCCCTGATCGTATTTTTACTGTGCTTTCTAATCCAGAAGTTCTTGATAAGTTACTGCCACGTCTCCAAAAAGCAACCCTAGAGGAGAGCGACACAGATCGCGCACGCCTCACCCTTTGCCTCTCCATTGGCAGTATGTTTGGCACGATCTGCTTTGCGGGCAAGCTAGAATGGACCGAACCAGAAGAAATTATCTTTAGTGTGAGCAAGCCATTGGATGCTCAAATACGCTGGACTCTGACCCCAACGGAGCAGGGTACCATAGTGAAGGTGACAGCTTCGCTTGACCTAGCACCATTGCTTGGTCCAATGGTTCACTTTATCCCAAAGCATATCCCCAATGAGATGATTGGGAAAGAACTACAACACGCTTTAACGGAACTCAACGCACGATTTGAGCAGGATACCACGATTACCGCCTATCCATCATTGCAGCAGGCGGCTATGGTAGCATAAAAACGATTATCACAGGTACACAAACAACGGAGAAGACTCCCGGTAGCTATTGATGGCTACGGGGAGTCTTGGTGTTTGGGATGGATGGTCTGCCCGGTGAGACCCGCTCCCCCTGCCCCCGCTCCCATTCCAGGGCGAGGGGGCGGAACACCTACCGCGGTTCCCCTTCTCCCGCGTCTCTGCGTCTCTGCGTCTCTACATTTCTGTCGGGAATCCTTGCCCGGTATCTGTGTGCATCTATGTGCATCTATGGTTAAAACTTGCCTGGAATCGGTATGACCTACCCGCGTAGTGGGGGATGGGGGGCTAGGACGCTTATACTCCCTGCATGCTATTTTTCGGCTCTAAATCACCTCACATTCAAGGTATAATATATATAGAGCGTTGGAATGGGCATCTGGTCTATATTTAGGAGGTTTTTTACCTATGACAAACCAAGACAGCAACATGCACACGCTACCTCACTCACCTGGGCATGATGAGCGTGAAATTCCAGGACAAAACAGCAACCTAGCCGAAATGGTGCTAGAAACAACCGATTTCCTGGTAGTGGTGCTCGACAAAGAAGGGTATATTGTCCGCTTCAACCCAGCGTGTGAGCGCACCACCGGCTATGAATCACGCGAAGTTGTAGGCAAACTCTTGTGGGATTTCCTCATCCCACCGGAGCAAGTGGCGAGGGTGCAAGGAGTCTTTCATTCGCTGGAGTTCGATCAGATGCCTAATCGCTATGAAGATTTTTGGAAGACCAAGGATGGGCAATGCCGCCTGCTCTCCTGGTCAAATACCCTGCTGCGTGACGACACTGGTACTGTACAGTACATTATCGGCACAGGGCAGGATGTTACCGAGCGCAAGCAGCGGGAAACTGCAGTGAGCATCTTTCAGACGATGGCTGACACAGCACCCGATGGCTTTGGTATGGCTAATGCCGATGGTACGCTAACCTATGCCAATGCTGCCTACCGTACCCTGACTGGCTATGGTGATGCGTTGATTGGCATGAACTTTCTTGACCACTTCACTGATGCTGACCGTGCGAAGGCAATAGAAGCCCTCTCAACAACTGCTAAGCAGGGTGATTGGCAGGGGGTGCTGAACTTTCAGCACCAGGATGGCACTATCATTCCCGTGGATACGAAGGGCTTTGTCACGCGCAATGAAGCAGGTAATATCATCGCCATCATGGGGTTATTCCGCGACTTGAGGGAGCAGTACCGACAGGAAGCCGAGCGTACCGCGCTGCAACAGCAAATCATCGAAGCACAGCGGGCTACCTTGCAGGAGCTTTCTGCCCCTCTATTGCCCATCTCTGAACAAGCTGTCGTGTTGCCACTGGTCGGTAGTATTGATAGCCAACGGGCACAACAGATTATGGAAACGTTGCTGGATGGCGTAGCGGCTAACCGTGCCACAATCGCCATCATCGACATTACGGGTGTCCAAGTGGTTGATACGCAAGTAGCAAACGCGCTGATACAGGCAGCGCAAGCGGTACAACTGCTTGGAGCACAGGTTATCCTCACTGGCATCGGTCCGGTGATGGCACAGACCCTGGTGCATCTGGGGGTCGATCTCAGCGGCATTGTGACCCGCAGCACTTTGCAAAATGGCATCACCTATGCGATGCATACCCAACACTCATTGTAGATATGGGGGCAGCCCCCCATCTCCTAGCCCCACGTCCCACCGTGGGGAGAAGGGGAACCGTGGCAAGGGGCGGCTCCCCCTCGCCCACCAAACGAGCCGCGAGGGTCAACGAGCGGATGTAGGGGCGC
>CAZLKK010000055.1:7573-16223 GCA_964559995.1 uncultured Chloroflexaceae bacterium | reverse complement strand
GGGGGTTGCCCGATAGGGCGCACCGCCGTGCGCCCCTACATCCGCTCGTTGACCCTCGCGGCTCGTTTGGTGGGCGAGGGGGAGAGGGAAATAAAAAATTTGCCCGTCTGAACTACCCCTGAAAGGATCGGATGGCAACCGTTTCCTGTAGTATAATAGTAAGCATTGGAAATCACCACAGTTTAGTTGGATACACCAAGAGAGAGGCAATATCGATGGCAAACCAGGGAGAAGACCGTAGCCGCGAGTCTTCACAGCGGCTGCTGCAAATAGCTGAGCGTGAGGTTGGGCGTATTATCCTAGACATCCACGATGGACCGGTGCAAAACATCTTCGCTGCCCTCTCACAGCTTAACATTGTCCAGCGCAATCTTGAACGCAATCCAAGCACAGAATGTATCCAAGTCCGCGAGCGGGTCTGTCAGAGCATCGCCTTGCTCGAAAATGCGCTCAATGAAATACGCACCTTTATGGGAATGTTTCGTCCCCCGGAGTTTGAACGGCGTGACCTCATTTCTGTACTAGACGGATTGGTTATCCAACATGAAGAGATGACCAGCAACCCCGTACAGCTAGACGTTGAAGGGACGCTCCCTGAAGTTTCGCTGCCAGTCAAGATAGGATTGTATCGGGTGCTCCAAGAAGCCCTCTCTAATTCCTCACGCCATGCCCACGTAGACCAGCACTTTGTTTTGCTCAAGAGTGAGAACAACCAGATTATTATGGAAGTCTCAGATAAAGGACAGGGCTTTGATGTAGAGGCGGTGATGAATCAACAGGAAGGGGTGCATATTGGGTTGGCTGGCATGCGAGAACGGGTGGATATTCTCGGTGGCAATATAGACATCCAAAGCAACCCCAATAAGGGTACTCGTATTCGCGTTGTTGTCCCATGTGAATAGGAAAGCAAGAGGGCAGATATGCCTACGACTCATATTCGGGTCATGCTGGCAGATGACCATGCGTTGGTGCTAGAGGGGCTACGCTCGCTGCTAGAAGCTGAAGATGATATAGAAGTTGTTGGCACTGCAAGCAGTGGTGCTCAAGTTTTGCAGACAGCACAAGCATTGCGTCCTGATGTCATTGTGCTCGATGTTCGTATGCCAGATATGGATGGGCTTACCTGCCTAGAGCATATTCGTGCGGTTGGTTTGTCTAGTAAGGTATTGGTCCTCTCAGCCTTCAATGACGGTGATTCTATTCAGGCAGCACTGGAGAAAGAGGCTGACGGCTTTGCCCTCAAAACAGAACCGCCACAGCAGACTATCGCCAGCATCCGCCAAGTGTACCGTGGACATCTTGTTTTCCCCCAAGCCGCCCGACGGTGGCTGCGTACCCAACGACAACGACCCTCTGGACCCACGCTTGAGGACCTCTCCGAACGGGAGGCAGAGGTATTGGCTCTTGTTGCCCGTGGACTCACCAACTCGCTGATTGCCCAAGACCTCAACGTCAGCGAAAACACCGTCAAGTTTCACCTACAAAATATTTACCAAAAGCTCAATGTCAACAACCGCACGGAAGCTACAGGGGTCTACTACAAACTGCTGCAAGAGCGGTGAGTTAGGGACAGGGCAACATTCCCTGCCCCCGCTCCCATCCCAGGGCGAGGGGGAGCCGAACATTGGGCGCACCGCCGTGCGCCCCTACACCCGCATACACCTACAGGGGCGAGGGGATGGGGGCTGCCCGGAGCGTCCCGCTAGGGCGAGGGATATTCCCCCTAACGTTGCCGTAACACAAGCAGGGTCAGGTCATCAAAGATTTTTTGGCTGCCAATGAAGGTCATCACATCCTCAATGATCGCCTGCTTGACTTCATCAGCACTGCCCCCCCAAGCTCGTTGAACTATGGCACAGAGCCGTTCAAGCGTATACTGCTCACCGTCTCTATTTTCCGCTTCGGTGATGCCATCCGTATAGAGCACAACCCCATCGCCGCTGTCTAGGTGGATAGTCGTTTCGGCAATGAAGCTGGCTATATCATCATCTAGCCCAATGGGAAAGCCCAAGTCTATGGTATCTATCACGTCGACATGCCCCCCATTGCGTACGAGGATAAGCGACTCGTGCTGCCCGCTCAACCGCAACCGCTGGTCCTGGTAATCTAGCAGGGCTAACGTGAGGCTCTTGTCCACTTGCAACCGGTTAATGTTGTCGTACATGGTGCGGTTGAGGATGGTGAATAGGCGGGTGGGGTCAGATTCATCGCTGGTCAGCAGGGTACGTACCGCTGTCTGCACCATCAGCATCACCACACCGCTCTCTAGCCCATGCCCCGTCACGTCCCCTATGCCTATCTTGACCCGTCCGTCATGTTGGAGTACATCGTAGTAATCACCACCCACCTCATCGGCAGGGTCCATAAAGCCAGCAATATCTAGCCCTGCGACCTGCTGGAGTTCATCCTGGCGTGGTAGCAACATCTGTTGCAACCGGCGGGAAATATCTATCTCAGCTTCTAACCGCAAGTTTTCCTGCTTGAGCCGCTCATTAAGCGCACTAATTTCTTCATTCGCCTGCTGAAGTTGGGCAGTCCGTTCTTGAACTTTGTGCTCCAGTGTGGTGTAGAGTTTAGCATTCTCTAGCGATATAGCCGCCTGTGCCGCCAGGAGGTTGAGCACCTCTAGCCGGTCTGTCGTAAAGGCAGCAGTGGTCACATTGTTTTCTAGGTAGAGAATACCAATTAACCGCCCCTGATTGAGCAAGGGAGTACACAGCACAGAACGGGGTTGGTGGTGTTTGATAAAGGGGTCTTGGGTAAATTGCCCTTCTTGGCTGGCATTGTTGAGGACAATGGGCTGCATCGTGCGGGCAACATAGTTCAAGATGGACACGGGCAGCCTATCGGCTTGCTGCTCATCCTCATCTTTGACCGTCTCTTGCAAGATCGCTATATCTTGGCTGGCAATTGTCCCCTCTGCCTCTATGACCAGTTGCCCCTGTTCGTCTAGGAGCAGATAGCCGCGCTCTGCCCCGGCACTTTCTAGCACAATGTTCATAATCTTGGTCAAGAGGTTCTCTAGGACAATTTCGCCAGAGATAGTCTGGGATGCTTTGAGCACCGAGGAAAAATCCAGCGTGTGGGCAATATTGCCACTGGTCATCGTTGCCCGTTGGGAAGATGTCGTTGTGGTAGACATTTGCGAGATCGTTGTGGCATTGTGGTTGGTATCTTGCGTGGTCAGGTAGGCTTCTTGGAGCAGGGCAGGGTAGGCTTCGTCTAGCCTATTGACTTTGGCAGATGCCCCCCAAGAGATGTACGCTTTGCGTGCTGCCAAGAGATACGACATTGCCTCGGTATCCTGCCCCTGTGCCAGCAGTACGTAGGCATTGCGTTCGTTGGCTAGGGCTTCTATGTGCATAAAGCCATGTTCTTGGGCAATCACCTTTGCCTGATGGTAGTAGAGCGCGGCAGCAGGAATTTTGCCCTTGAGCCAGGCTATTTCTGCCTCTACCAGCAGGTATTTGTGGCGAAAGTTGACGGGGCAATTTTTTGCCCAGACCTGCATATGCTGTTGGTTGCGCTGGAGCAGGTGCCAGTATTCTTCGCTCTGTTCTGGTGACGCATTGGGGATGCACGCCGCGAGGATAAGCGAGAAGTACAGGTAGTGCTCTGGCAGCGTCACCACCCCAAGCGATGCCCCTTGTTGCGTGTAGCGGTCAGCTTCCATCGCCAACGCGAGGGCTTCGTCATAGTCTCCTGCAAGGTAGAGGGCTTGCATTTTGAGCTTGGTATACCAGTAGTATGGGCGCAGGGTGCCGCTTTTGCGTATCTTTTGGATATGCGTTTCTTCATCGTAGGAGTCATCGCTTAGGCTGCCAAATGCTCGTGTTTGTCCCTGCATACACCGGATGAACTGCTGCGTGAAGGTGATCATATTGATGGGTATTGCTTGGCGGGTTTTCTTGGCGTAGTCTAGGTTACGGTGCGATTGTTGCAACACCTCATCAAGCGCATCGCCCTTGATGAGCATGGTGTAGATCATCGTATAGCTATTTACCCCTGCCCAGAAGCTATCCCCTATCGCTACCCCTACGTCAAACCCTTTGCTGAGATATTGGATACTTGTCCTAAAATGTGATCGCCAGGGGTCAACAAATACCCCAAAGATACAGGAGACCTTCGGGACGTGATGGGTTGCCGCATAGTCATCTACCAACTGGAGAGCGAGGTATCCAAACTGCTGCCCATGCTCGTAGTTTTGCTGGTGGGTGCCCAAGAACATCCCATACCAGACATAGCCAAAGGCGGAGTATTCCGTGTTGCCATACTGGAGTGAGAGCTTGATCATGGTCAAGGTAACGAGCGATAGCAACCGGGTATTTGCCGCCCACCAAGCGTTGACGAGGATGTCGGTAAGCAAGCGCAATTTCGCAATGTGTTGGGGCGCAGTCGCTTGGGGAAGTTCCATCAGATCAAGGATAGCTCGTCCGCCTATACGTGCCTGTACCTGCTGATATTCAGTCTCAATGAGGTGTTCATCTGGATTGCTCGGCAGGTCTAGCCCAATCAGTGCCAACCCTTCAAGTCCCGTTTCCACCACTTGGGCAATCTGTCCCCGGCTGGCGTAGAGCTCCATTCTGGTAGCATAGAGCAACGCTTTGTCAAGACTGCTTTGGACATGGGAGAGCATCTCGGCAAAGACGCGCTCGGCTTCGCGGGTGGCGTTGGTCAGGTAGGCACACCGCGCATACTCCTGCGAAAGTTCAAACATGAGCGTATAGGCTGCTGTCCAACCTTGCTCTGCGAGGAGTTCGGTACCTGCCACAAAGTAGACTGTTGCGGAGTCATAGTTGACCGACTCCATAGCCTTTCTGCCAGCGTGCAGGTTGAGGGAAGCGACCTCGATACGCTGCTCTAAGTTTGTGATACATCGCCACCCTTTGTTAAGCTGCCCCACGAGGTCAAAAATGTGTTCATTGCGCTGCGATTCCGTCATGCTTTGCAGCAGCAGTTGGCCTATCATCCAATGGGTTTCATACTCTTTGCCATGCCGTATCGTGGTATAGACCACTTGGTGTATCCGCGCATGGGCAAATTTGTAGGTCGTATTGACCTGTTCCCGTTCGTTGGCATCAAAGAGACACAGGGTCATCGCCTTGTCGCTTGTGCCGACTACTTCAATAAAGCCATGATCCACGGCGACACGCAGGTGGTTGGTTATCTCTTTCATTGGTAGCCCACTCAGGGATGTGAGCATATGAAGGTCAAACTCATTGCCAATACAGGCGGCAATTTTGAGCAACATTTGCGTTTGCTCTGGGAGCCGCTGGACTTTCAACGTCATCAGGTCTACCAGGTTGGTGGTTATATCTTGGGCTTTGATCTCGTCCAGGTCCCATTGCCATACCCCCTGCTCGTAATCAAAGCGTACCTGACTATCGGTATATAGCGTTTGCAAAAACTCATTGACAAAGAAGGGGTTGCCATCGGTTTTTTGCACAACAAGCTCTGCTAGGGGTTGAGCGTGTTCATTGGTGCAATGAAAGGTCTCCGCAATGAGTTGGGTTACATAGTCCAGTGACAGCGGGTTGAGGGCGAGGTGATGGACTGCTGTCACTTGATACCCGGTGATGTTGAGCATAAGTCGCAGCGGTTTCAGCGAGTCCTCTTCGTTATCCCGGAACGTACCAATGATGAAAAGGTAGTGGGTATCGGGGTCGGCGGTGATTTGCTCTATTAGTTCAAATGAGGCGAGGTCTGCCCATTGCAGGTCTTCTAGCATAAGCACGAGTGGGTGTTCTGGCGAGAGAAAGGCTTTGATGAATTGGTGAAAGACCTGCGTAAAGCGGTCACGCGATTCGGCAGAATCGAGCGTTGGGGTGGGGGGTTGTTTCCCAATGATAATCTCTACATCGGGGATGACCTCGACAATCACCTGTCCACTGGGGGCGATATAGCTCAGGATACGCTCTTTCCAAGCGAGAATCTCCTTCTCGCTTTGGGAGAGCAATTGCTGGACCAGACGGCGGAACGCTTGAATGATGCCAGCGTAGGGGATATGGCGTTGGTAGTGGTCAAATTTGCCAATGGTATAAAAGCCGCGGTGCTCGGTGATGGGCTTTTGGATTTCCTGCGCCAAGAGGGATTTCCCCACGCCAGCGTAGCCAGAAATGAGCATCATTTCGCGCTCGCCTTCACAGACCCGATCCAGCGTAGTGAGCAAGGTATGTATCTCATTTTCGCGTCCGTAGAGTTTTTGGGGTATTTGGAAGCGGTCTGAGACATCATACTCCGCTAGGGGGAAGGATTCTATCGTGCCGGTTGTTGCCCATTGTTGCTGGCAGCGTTCTAGGTCTGCCCGTAGCCCATAGGCAGATTGATAGCGGTCTTCGGCATTTTTTGCCATGAGCTTCATAATGATAGCCGAGAGCATGGGGGGAATGGACTCACGCTGTTGGTGCGGCAGGATGGGTTGGCGGGCTATGTGGCTATGGATGAGTTCCATCGGGTCTTCGCTGGTGAAGGGCAACACACCGGTGAGCAGTTCATAGAGCGTTACCCCTAGCGAGTAGAAATCGGTGCGGTAGTCTACGTTGCGGTTCATCCGCCCGGTCTGTTCAGGGGAGATATAGGCAAGCGTGCCTTCAAGGGAGTTGGGGCTATTGAGCGAGGTTATTTCATAGGACAGCACGGTAGCAATGCCAAAGTCAATGAGTTTGACCTGCCCCGTGTCCGGGTTGTACAGGATATTCGCCGGGTTGATGTCTTTGTGGATGATGTGTTTTTGCTGCACCTGGGCGAGGATGTCGGTAATGGCTAGGGCAATGTCAAGGAAGGTGGCAATGGGGATACGCCCGGCAAGGTCTAGCTGTTTGAGCGAGGTGCCGCCATCTTCAATGACCATCATCCAATAGGGGTCATGGTCTAGGGAGTAGATGGTCGCTATGCCAGGAATATCGGGATGGTTAGTGATTTCATACTCACGCTTGAACCAGGCGATTTTCTCTGGTGTTGGGTTTTTCAGGAGTTTGAGGATAACAAGTTGATGGTCTGTCATCGTTTCAGCCCGATAGACCAGCGAGTTGACACTTTCATATAAGGTTGCAATAATAGCGTAGCCGGGAATGTCTAGCATGGTTTTCTTCTCAATATCTTAGCCCAAAGAACTTTCTCCTAAGTATAGCCGTCTCCTGGAAGTTTAGCAACTAGGTTTTAGGGGTGTGGCAGATATTTTCCCCGTCCTTTGTTTGCCCCCTTCCCCTGCTCCCGCTCTCCCTGCCCCCGCGTCCCCCCTTGCCCCCATCCCCTGGGGTAGGTCACAGGGATTCCGGGCAGAATGGAACCATAGATAGACATAGATAGACATAGATAGACATAGATAGACATAGATAGACATAGATACCGGGCAAGGATTCCCGACAGAAACGCAGAGACACAGAGACGCAGAGACGCAGATATTCGGAAACGGGCTGTAGCATCTTGCCCGGAAATCCTGTCCGGTATCTGGGTGCATCTGGGTGCATCTATGGTTTATTCCTGCCCGGAATTGGCAAGACCTACCCCTGAGAGGGAAGGGGATGGGGGGAATTGCGGGGGCTAGATGGCTTTCGTATGGTTAAAGAACGTCACCCCCGTATGCCTGCCAGCGCATCGCCTACCGTCATCCATCCCCGCCCAGGGAAGAGACGTGCCACCTGTGGCGCAAACAGAGGCGATGCCCCTAACACATCCGCTGGTGTGCCGCTGGCTATCACCTCGCCCTGGCTCAACAACACCACCCGGTCTGCCAACGCCGCTACCAACTCCACATCGTGTGTGACCAGCACCACTGCCCCTCCCTCGCTGCGCCAATCGTTGAGCAGGTCTATCAATCCCTGTTTTGCCGCATAGTCTAGCCCACGGGTCGGCTCATCCAACAACAACACTCGCGGACGCACGACTGCCACCGCCGCCAACGCTACCCGTTGTCGTTCACCTGCGCTCAAATCGCGGGGGTACCGATGGGCTTTGTCGCTCAGGTGGAGACGTTCGAGCAGGTCGTGTGGGGCAAATGGTGTGGTCGCCTGCTGTCCGTGGTTGTTCAAGGTGATGGTCAGTTCTTCTAGCACCGTCTCGGCAAAAAGCAACGCGCCTGGGTCTTGTGGCACATACCCCACCTCACGGCAAATATCTGCCGTGTCGCGTCCTGCTATGCTCCTGCCCATAACCGCAATCTCCCCCCGCCGTTGTTTGACCAAGCCAACGATTGTGCGTAGCAGCGTGGTTTTGCCCGACCCATTGCGTCCCATCAGTGCGACCATCTCGCCCGGCTGAACCTCTAGCGATACCCCCCGCAAAGCTGCCCGTCCCCCATAGGTGACATCTAGCTTATGCACTTGGATAACTGGCTTTTCTTGAGATTGGCGAGACCTGCTCGGTTGGCGAGATTTGCTTGGCGAGATAGTCTGTGCCGCTGGTGGGGGGGGGGGGGCAGGGATAGTCTGCTCCATAGCCCGCGCAAATTGCCGCCCTTGCTTGATAGTCAACGGGAGTGGTTCCCATCCTAACGCCTTGCCAAGCGATACCAACGGCGGGGTAAGCCCCATCTGCTGGGCCATCTCCGCCGGTGTACCCACACAAACCCCGTTCCCATCATCGGGTAACAGGATGAGCGTATCAGCAAACGCCATGACCCGTTCTAGCCGATGCTCAGCCAATATAACCG
>CAZLKK010000055.1:0-7563 GCA_964559995.1 uncultured Chloroflexaceae bacterium | reverse complement strand
TGATTTAGGGTCAAGCTGTGAGGTTGGTTCATCCAATACGAGGACTTTTGGGCGCAACGCCAACCCCGCTGCAATGGCTACCCGTTGTCGCTCACCACCGGAGAGGGTATCTAGCCGTCGCCCCCGCAACGGGGCTAGGTCAAGCAGGTCGAGCACCTCTTCAATGCGTATTCGCATTTCCTGACGGGGCATAGCGGCGTGTTCTAGGGCAAAAGCTATCTCATCCTCTACTTGGTCTACCACAAATTGCGCTTCGGGGTCTTGGAAGACAAATCCCACATGACGGCTCATTTGTTGTGGGCCAACCAATACCGGCTGTTGCCCGTCTACTTCAATATACCCGGTTAGCTCACCGCCGCTGAAGTGTGGCACTAGCCCATTGATACAGCGTAGCAGGGTAGACTTGCCTGCCCCCGATACCCCCACGACCAGCACAAAGCACCCTTCTGGCAGGTGCAAATCCACCTCGCGCAAGGCAGGCAAATCTGCTTCAGGGTAGCAATAGCTTACCCGCTCAAACGTTATCATAGCCGCTTTCTCTTGAACATAACCCAATTGTCGTTACCCGCTCCCCACGCCCATACATCCGCTCGTTGACCCTCGCGGCTCGCAAAGGGCAAGGGGGGAAAGGGGTAGGTTAGGGGAGATGAACGTTGCCCTACCCCGTAAAGGTGTACAACGATGCATGCTGTGATTCCTCAAGCAACGGGCGGCATACATCCGTGATTGCGTCAAACCGAAAGGTATTGACCAGTTGCTTTAACCAATCTGCCAATTGGGTATTGTTGGCTTCTACCTGTTCTATCAAGCGTAAGAGCATATGTATCTCGCCTAGCGTGGCAGCCCGGTAGATATTGGCAATCCATGATATAGGCATCTGGGCAATCAGTTCAGTATAGGCTTCCTGCTGCCACGGCTGCGATGTAGCAGGATATGCTCTCGGATAGGCAGCAGAATGTTCATCCTGTCCCTCTTGCTCATCTTGATACACATACTCCAGCCCAATATGCTTGTGCATAGCCGAAAAGATGTCATACTCTTGAAACGGCTTACGGACAAAATCATCACAACCTGAAGCTAAGATAACAGACCGATCCTCTTCAAAAGCACTTGCCGTCAAGGCAATAATCACCGGGGTTGGGTACTGCTGATCGCTTTTAATATGCTTGGTTGCCTCATAGCCATCTAAGACCGGCATACGAATGTCCATCCATATCAGGTGGGGGTTCCAAGATTGCCACATCTCGAGGGCTTCCTGCCCATCTGCCGCCTCGCGCACCTGGATACCAAGTGAAGATAACAGCCGGACGAGCAAGTGCCGATTATCGCGTTGGTCATCTACAACCAACATACGATATTTTGGCTGCCCCGGCTTAATCCCCACCACTTGCCTATGGTGCTGTTCTTCCACAACCATACCCTTTTGCACGACCTTTACTGGGAGCACAAAGGAAAAGATCGCCCCCATACCCGGCTCACTCTGCACCTGCATTTCGCCGCCCATAAGTTGCACAAACTTGTTGCTAATAGCCAACCCAAGCCCAGTCCCCTCTTGGGACTGTAACCCGGTCTGGGTCTGGGAGAAGGCTTCAAACAAAACATGCAATTCTTCTTTGGCAATTCCTGGTCCGGTATCTTCTACGATAAACTGGATAAAACAGGTTTCTGCTCCATCTTGATGCTCTCCACCCTCAACCTTCTGTTGCTTGTAGTCGCTTATGCTTGATACCTGTGCTTGCTTGAACACTTCTGCCCGTAAGACTACACTGCCCTTGCGGGTAAACTTGAGCGCGTTGGAAAGCAGGTTGGTCAGTACTTGGCGTAACTGTACCCCATCAGCATGGATGTAACGAGGCAATTCAGGGGTATACACAAAGCGAAATTCCAGGTTGCGCTCTTTTGCCCGTAGCTGAAACATATTGTAGAGATCATCGAGCATATGATGGAGCGCAAAGGTCATCTCGCGGAGTTCCATACGTCCCGCTTCAATTTTGGACAGATCAAGTACGCTATTGATCAGGGAGAGCAGGTGCTCACCGCTGCGATGGATGATAGACACGCTCTCCTGATGCTCTGCGGAGAGGCTTTGACTGCGCTGCATAATCTGGGCAAACCCCAAGATGGCGTTGAGGGGGGTTCGCAGTTCATGGCTCATATTGGCAAGAAAGGCACTCTTCGCCCGGTTTGCTGCTTCGGCAGCATCCTTTGCTTGTTGCAAGACCTCTTCAATATGCTTGCGCTCGGCAATCTCCGCTTGCAACGTCTCGTTAGTCCGCGAAAGCTCGGCAGTGCGAGCGGCAACGAGGTCTTCCATATGGCGATAGAGTCGTGCATGGACAATAGAGATTGCCGCTTGGCTTGCCAGCAGATTCAGCACCTCAACGCGATCCTCGGTAAACGCCCCGGTTGCCAGGTTGTTCTCAAGGTAGAGGATACCGATTAACTCCCCCTCATAGATAAGCGGCATACAGAGAATAGACTGTGGGGTACCTTTTTGCATGTAGACATCTTGCACGAAGGCATGCTCTCGGCGGGCATCGTGGATAACCACGCTCTCCCGCATACGCGAGACGTAGTGAATAACTGTCGTGGGGATAATATCCGAAGAGAGCGGGATACACTGGAGCACCAGCATATCGTCATTCTCTATCCCGTCTGCTTCAATAACCCAGTCTTCCCCCTTGCGTAATAACAGCGTCCCCCGCTGTGCGCCAGCATTCTCGATGAAAACATGCATCAGCCGGGTGAGGAGCGGTTCCAACACGATCTCGCCAAAAATCGCCTGCGAAGCCTTCATAATGCTGACGACATCCAACGAGCTAGACAACTTACCGCCAGTTTCCGTGATGGACGAGGTGACACGGAATTTGTCGGCTGAAGAATCGTCTTTCTTGCTAAAGTAGGGGGCGTAGATGGTTTCTAGGTGTTCAATCTTTGCTACTGCCCCCCACTGCCGATAGGCATAGTGGGCATCTTCCAGGTAGATATGGGCAATGCGTGAGCGTTTGTGGTCGGTATAAAACCGGGCTGCAAGTTCACACGCTAGGGCTTCTTCATTGCCATAGCCATAATCTCGCGCTAGGTCTATCGCCCGGTCATAGTAATCTCGTGCATCTCGATCATTGCCGAGTACATACGCCCGTTCTGCCTCGACTAGATACCACTTGTGGAGATGGTTCATCGGGGCGTGCTGCGCCCATTGTTTTAACCGCTTCTGATTACCTGTGACTTTCTCTAGGTGGCGCGTAATGGACGAGAGGTGATGGGTAGCGGATTTGGTTTCCGATGAGATGACCCGTTTTCGCCGGTCACGCTGCTCCCGTATTAGTGCCAACCGCGCCAGCGAATCGTAGAAATAGAGCAGCGCAATGGAGTATGACCCTACGGCACTCGCCGAATACTGTTCTGCCATAGCTGCGTGGTCTACCGCTTCGTCAAAGGCATAGAACAGGTAGCTCAAGAGCATCTTGTTGAAATAGACATAGTAAATGGCTGTCTTATCGTTTGCTTCGCTATGCAGCGGCAGCATGGTTTCTTCATTGTAGTATTCGCCAAGCAGTTGGCTTGGACAATCGCTGGTTTCTAGCAGATTGGCTGTCACCTGTCGGTACAGGTTGATCATGTACAATGCCCGTAGCTGCCCCAAGCGGTGCAACTCCTCTTCATACAGCGACATTTCCTGCATGAGCCGCTCAAGTTGGCTGCCGGTGTAGAAGGAGAGGCTCGATGAGACGTAGATAGCCAGCGATGCAAACTCAAAGTCGCCAACTTCCATACCCAAGTGATGCGCTTCTATCAAGGGATGAATCGTCTCACGGGCATGCTCTTTCCAGTGGCGAATGAAGTTGTTGACGACCATCAATGTTCGGGGTTTGAGTTCACGCGCATCAAAGCGGGCGAGCAACTGAAGGGCTAATTGCCCAAACCGATAGCCTGCATCTATATCGCCTATATCACCACACAGGATAAGCCCATAGGAAGCATACGCATGGGCGGACATGGGGGTGTAGCCATAGTTGACCGAGAGCTGGACCATCTTGAAGGTAATCAACGTCATCAAGCGGGGCATGGCGACATAGGCGGCATTGATGGTACTGGTCAGGATACGCATAGCTGCCAGTTTGTAGGGGTCGGTCATTTCTGGCAGGCTGATCAGGGCTTCAAATGAGCGTTTTGCCAAAACCAACCGGGTCTCTTGCAACCCTTCTAGGACATCCGACACATCCGGCTTTTCACAAAAGACAATCCCTAGCTCTTTGAGCACATCAAGGGCGGTTTGTACCGCTTCTACCTGCTTGCCCTGGGCAATGTTTGCCCGTATGGTGATCTCGTACACTTTGATCATATCGAGCACATTTGTCGCCTGCACAAACACTATTTCGCTCAATTGCTCCATACGTTGAAAATTGCCATTGAGATAGGCGACCTCGGCTGCTTCTCCATACAACTCCAATACCATTGCATAGTGGTTTTGCCAGCTGTAGGTCGTCAGCAACGCTATACCCGTGTTGAGGTAGGTCATTGCTGGCGCAAAAGCTGCGGCAGATTTGGCTTTCTTGCCGGCTATGAGGTTCAATTCTGCCAGTTCTTGCTGTTCGTCCTGGTCAACAATGAGGGCTCGTCCATGATTCAGTTGATTGACAATAGCAAAGATATATTCTTCCCGCTGCTCCTCGCGGATGTCCAACAACAGTAAACTGCCAATACGCCAGTGGACTTCTTGCCGCTCTTCCAGGGGAATAAGCGAATAGGCTGCCTGCTGCAAGCGGTTATGCGAGAAGGCATACTCAGCCGTCACAGCGTCTATTAAGCCCGGTACATCGAGCGTCATGAGCTTGTAGGTCTCACCAAGCGGCACAACCACGCCTTCCATGATTGCCTGTTCTAGCAGGTGTGCCGTCTGGCTTACCGGGTTTTGCGAAACCACCGCCAGTTTGATCAGGTCAAACTGCATCCCAATACAAGCTGCCAATTTGAGGACATTCTGTGATGGGACGGAGAGCCGTTGCACCTTCTTACTCATCAGGTCTACGACGTTGTCGGTGATGCGCTGCGATTGGATGAGGGACATGTTCCATCGCCACTTGCCCGTTATATAGTCAAAGTCTATCAATGTGTCTACGTAGAGCGAGGTAAGAAATTCTTGGAGAAAGAAGGGATTACCGCCAGTTTTCATCACGACCAACTCTGCCAGTGGTTGGGCTTGCTCTTCGCTACAGTGGAGTGTTTCGGCTACCAGTCTGGTGACGGCTGATACCTCTAGGGCATTAAGCGATAGGGTAGAGATGCTGGTCTTGGCTTGCTCTATCGCTGTAAGTGTTTCTACCAGCGGGTGGGTGCCGACCACATCGTTACTGCGATAGGTGCCTATCAAGAGCAGGTAGGGACTCCCATGCGCGACCATGAATTGCTCTAGCAGACTCAGCGAAGCCCCATCTGCCCATTGCATATCGTCAAGGAAGAGCACCAGCGGGTGCTCTGGTTGGGTGAAAACGTGAATGAACTGTTGAAATACCAGCGTGAAACGATTGTGGGACTGGGATGGCTCAAGTTGGGGGACTTGGGGCTGCTCGCCAATGATCAGCTCCACTTCTGGGATAACATCAATGATGACCTGCCCATTGCTGCCAAGCGCATGCAGCAGCTTGTCGCGCCATGTGGCAATGACTGACGCATGTTCGGTGAGCAGGTGGCGTATGAGGGAGCGAAACGCCTGGATAAGCGCAGCATAGGGGCTGTTGCGATGGAACTGGTCAAACCGCCCAGAGATAAAGTAGCCCCGTTGACGAGTGATGGGTTTGTACAGTTCTTGAACAAGGGCGGTCTTACCAATGCCGGTTTCTCCCTTGACCATGACCACTTTGGTTGCCCCCTGGCTCACCTGTTCAAAGGCGGTAAGCAACCGGGATACCTCGTTGTCCCGTCCATACAGCTTTTGCGGTATCAAGAAGCGGTCTGATACATCATGCTCGCCCGGCACAAAACTGCCTAACAATGCATTGATCTGTTGGGCTGCTTCCAGGTAGTGGGGGCGAAATGGCTCATAGGATGCGACAACCTTATCTACCACCCCGCGCACATGCAGCAGATCTGCCTTCAAGCCATAGGCAGACTGGTAGCGGTCTTCGGCATTTTTGGACATGAGCTTGAGGATGATAGCCGAGAGGGCTTCGGGTATCTCTGGCTTGCGTTCGTGGGGGGGGGTGGGGGAGCGGGCTATATGCTGGTGGACCAGTTCTAGGGCATCATCACTAGAGAAGGGCAACATCCCTGTCAGCAGTTCATAGAACGTGATGCCTAGCGAGTAGAAATCGGTGCGATAGTCCATCGCCCGGTTCATGCGCCCGGTCTGCTCTGGAGACATATACGCCAGCGTACCTTCTAGCACGTTGGGGTTGCGAAAGGCGGGATTTTCGCGGGACAGCACGGTAGAAATGCCAAAGTCTATGATTTTGACCTCTTGGGTATGGATATTACCGACAATGTTTGCCAGGTTGAGGTCTTTGTGCATAATGTGGCGTTGGTGGATATGCCCTAGCGTGGTCGTAATGGCAATGGCTAATTGGAGAAACTCGCTCAATTCTAGCCTGCCTGCCATTCGCAAGCGGGTAAGGGATTCGCCGCCGAAATCTTCCAAGACCATGAGCCAGCGGTTTTGTAAGGACTGGAGATCGTAGACCTTTGGGACACCATCCATTTTTAGGTTGCGGGTCACTTCATACTCGCGTTTGAACCATGCGATGCGTTCTGGCGAGGGGTATGGCTCTTTCAGCAGTTTGAGGACAACAGGGAAGTTGTCCTCTTCACGCAGTGCCCGGTAGACCAGCGAGTTTGCGCTTTCATGCAAGTGAGCAATAATATGGTAGCCTGCTATGGTATGCATAGGTGTCCGATCTTCTTTTTCTATGTCCTAACCTTTATGTCTATAGTCCCACAAACGAATGGATAACGGGTTTTTTACAATTCATCTTCTGCCCCAAAAAGCCGTAGCCATTCCTCTATTTCCTTTTGGCTAGGAACCCGATCTTTGTGTTTGTCGGTAGTACACACCTCTGGTATGGGGTCTTGTTTGAGCATCCTGCGAGCGAAGGCTTCTGATGACAGGGAGGTAATCCCATAGGCTTTTGCTTCACCAATAACACGCCTATCTGATGATACCACAAGCCAGAGGTTTTTGTGGCGTATCGTCCGTATTCGCCGGATGAGCTCGCGGTCAGCATCGTGGGGGTCTTTGGCAAAGTGGCATTGTACCCCATAGCCGTTGAGTTGTTCGGGGTGTCCATAGCTGCCCTTGTCAAAGATGACATCAATACGCCGCCCCCGTTTGCGGGCTGCATATCGGCGTAGCATCATGACCAGTTGTGCTTCATCATCAGGAGCAGATAGGCTAAGAAGATCAATTTTTCCTATCAAGTTGTGTCCATCAATGAGGATACGCATACCAAAACCCTTCATCTTGCAAGAGGTTGCATGGGTATAATACCCTATCAAGGCTGCAATTGCCAGTGCTTAGAGACTGTTTGAAAAGGTGACGGTCGGGTCATCGGCTGTGGTATATTTGGG
>CAZLKK010000054.1:7511-16276 GCA_964559995.1 uncultured Chloroflexaceae bacterium | reverse complement strand
GTAGCAATCGCAAAAGAAATTGCCCCCAACAGGAAAATCACAATAGACTGGGGCTTGAGGAAAATATCTGCCTGCGTACTCGCCCCTACCGTCAAGCCGAGCAAGATCGTCACAGTATCAATCAACGGATTCCGCGCCGCCTGTGCCAACCGTTCTGTAACCCCGCTCTCCTTGAGCAAATTGCCAAAGAAGAGCATCCCTAGCAAGGGCAACGCATCAGGCGCAATAAACACACAGACAATTAACCCCGAAATGGGGAAGAGTATCCGCTGAAAGCGAGTAGCGACCCGTGGCGGTGGCATACGGATAAGCCGCTCTTCCTTGGTCGTCAAGAGCCGCATAATTGGCGGCTGAATAACGGGCACCAACGCCATGTAGGAATAGGAAGAGATCGCAATAGCCCCAAGCAAATCTGGCGCAAGTTTGGTGGTGATGAAAATAGCCGTAGGTCCATCTGCGCCACCGATAATCCCAATACTGGCAGCAGCTCGGACCAGTCGCAGCGGGTCTTCTGGGTCTGATAACCCTAGTACCGGGAACGTAGCCCCAAGAAAGATCGCGCCGAAAAGCGTGAAAAAGATACCAAACTGCGCCGCCGCCCCAAGCAAAATCAGCTTAGGATTGGCTATCAAACTGGAAAAATCCGTCATGGCTCCAATACCAAGAAAGATCAACGGCGGATAAATACCGCGTGCTACCCCTTGATACAGGTACCATAAGACACTCCCATCATTGACGAGTGTCGTTCCTTCATACACCGGTCCCTCGTATAAGCCAACACCTGATCCTGGAGCAAATGGCATATTGCCCAAGATAACCCCAAACCCGATAGGCACAAGGAGTAATGGCTCAAATTTTTTGCCAATACCCAGGTAGATAAAAATGATCCCGACAATGATCATAATGGCATTGCCAGGGCTATGCAATATCAGGAAAAACCCACTGTGTTGGATATACTCTATGAGTGCTTCAAGAATCTGCCCCAAGAGCAACCTCCAATTCGTCCTCTGTTATTCTCTCTGTTACGCAAACGTGACCAATACTTGTCCCTGTTGGACGGCATCACCTGCTCGAACCTTAATCTCCTGTATTTCACCGGTGGCAGGTGAACTAATATTGGTATGCATCTTCATGGCTTCAATGATGATCAGCAGATCATTCTCTTGTACCTTGTCCCCAACAGACACCTTGACTTCAGCCACCACACCAGCAATGGGAGAGGTGACTTCTCTCCCCCCATCGGATGATATTTTCGCTGCCGGGGTGGGTTCTTTTCTGGTCTTGGGAGGTTCTGCTGCCGCGGGGGCAGGCACACGATGGGTAACTCCCGTTGCCGGTGGGAATCCGTAGGGGGTACCTCCCTCCTCATCATCTTCTAGCACCTCGACCTCTACATCATAGCTCACCCCATTGACTGTCACTCGTAGTTTTTTCACTCCTCGTTTCTCCTCTGTTATAACTATTTGTACCTACTTGTCCTCATTAGGGTATTCTCTACCCCACACCCCACCCATCAGGGGCAGGGCTTTACTGCTCTCCTCTATAGGACATGTATACTTCGTACACACCCTGTACCCAAACACCCATCTTAGCGCGACCCGTTGCTACCGCCGTGTATGGTGCGACCCCATAATCGTTACCCGTCCTTGCTTTGACCACGTATTGGCTATATCTTGCGTAGATCGGAAACGTACCCGTTTGACCCGAACGGTTCGCCCAAATGACTCTGCCACTGCTGCCGAGATAACCGCCAGCACTTCTGGGGAAGGCGACTCAGCATCGACGAGGGACGGGGAGGGGGTTGTCCCCACCTTTTCTTGCGCTTTAGGCTGTTCCTTACGCTGCTCGAACAGGCGAAACGTACTCATCATCACAAACAGCAAGACCAAACCAGAAAAGACGATGGTCATTCCGGTTGCTGTTAGTTGTAGCCCAATTGCTATATAGTCCATATCCTCTTGTCCCCTTTTTCTACAGTGGTATCAAGCCGTGTTTCTTATGTGGACGGAAATCTCGCTTCGTTCGCAATGATTCGAGCGCAAGGCTCAAATATCGCCGCGTGTCTTTTGGCTCAATAATATCATCTATGAGATTGCGTCCAGCTCCAACATAGGGATTGGCGAACTGTTCCTGATACTCTTCGACAAATTGCTTACGGGCTTCTGCAGGGTTTTCTGCCTTTTTAATATCGCCCCGGTAGACAATATTCACTGCCCCCTCTGCGCCCATCACCGCGACCTCGCCGGTGGGCCAAGCGGCAACCCGATCACAACCTAGGTCCTTGCCACACATGGCGAGGTATGCCCCCCCATAGGCTTTTCGCAAGATAATAGAAATCTTGGGGACTGTCGCAGCAGAATAGACAAAGAGCATTTTTGCCCCGTGGCGGATGATACCGCCATATTCCTGCTGCACACCTGGCATAAAGCCCGGTACATCTACCAGCGTCACAAGCGGGATATTGAACGCATTACAAAAGCGCACAAAGCGAGAAATCTTGTCGGAGGAGTTGATGTCTAGCACCCCCGCCATTGCCATAGGTTGATTGGCAACTATCCCTATTGTGCCACCGTTCACTCGCCCAAAGCCGATAATGGCATTGGGGGCATAGTGTTGTTGGACTTCCAAGAAATCCCCTGCGTCTACCAAGCGTAAAATTACCTCTTTAACATCATACGCTTCACGCGGGTTGTCGGGGATAATTTTGTTGAGGGCAGGGTCTTCGGTCAAGTCAAGATCACCTGTGCCATAGTAGGGGGGGTCTTCAATGTTGTTTGCGGGTAAGAAACTCAACAGCTTTTGGCTGATTTCTATGGCATGTTGGTCACTCTCCGCGATGAAGTGGACAACCCCACTTTGGCTCTCTTGGGCATATGCCCCGCCGAGTTCCTCTTCAGAAATCTGCTCGCCTGTCACCTGCTTAATGACCTGTGGACCGGTAATAAACAGCTTACCAATGCCCTTTACCATGATGATAAAGTCGGTGAGGGCAGGGGAATAGGCTGCTCCGCCAGCACAGGGACCGGCAATGATGGAGATTTGTGGCACGACCCCCGAAAGGAGCACGTTGCGATAGAAGATGCGCCCATAGCCGCTCAAGGAGCCGATGCCTTCTTGGATACGCGCCCCACCACTATCGTTGATCATGATAAAAGGACAGCCGCTTTTGAGTGCCATATCCATAGCTTGGCAAATCTTGTCGGCGTGCATCTCGCCAACAGAGCCACCAGAGACGGTGAAATCTTGTGAGGCGACAAATGCCTGTCGCCCATCTACCGCCCCAGCAGCAACAACCACGCCATCTGCGGGCAAGTCTTTCCCCGCCATGCCAAACATTGTACAGCGGTGTTTGGTAAACAAAAACAGCTCTTGGATGGTGTCAGCATCAAAGAATGCTGCTACCCGTTCACGAGCAGTCATTTTGCCTGCTTCGTGTTGTTTTGCTATTCGGCTTTCCCCGCCCCCCTCTTGGAGACGGGCTTTTACCTCTCGCAGACGTTCGATCTTTTCTTTTGTAGTCATACGCACCAGCCTGTCCAGTTATAAGATTGATACCCCAACGATCTACCAGATCATAACACGAATGACGTAAGTCTTCAAACTAGTGTGTGTCATGACATTTCGTAGATTATAGCATACCCCATGCAAAAGGCATATTGCCTCATCCTTATACTCAATGGATGGCAAACATCCCGCTCCCCCTACTGCACCAAATCGTAGCGCAATATTGGCTGCGTCTCGCCCGAGTTCACAAAGCCAAACCATCCGTACAACTGTTGAGCACGCTCATTGTACGCCTGGGTGTTGAGCGTTATGAGTTGGGCGTTGTGCTCCTGGGCAATGCCGACAATCTCTGCCAACAACCGCACCCCGATAGCCTCGCCACGATTGCGTGGGTCTACCGCAAGGCGTACCAGGTGAAAAAGCCGTCCGCCAAAGTGATGGGTCGCATACGCATAGCCCACAATGCGCCGCTGGTATTCTGCAACAAAGAAGATACCCTCACTACTTCCCAGGGCAGTACTGAGGATGGTATCGTCTTTGGTCCAGTGAACTTCAAAGCAGGTGCGGTCTAAGATGTGGATAGGGTAGAGGTCTTGGGCTACCGCCGGGCGTATCGTCACCTGCTGGTTGCCATATGAGGGAATTTCCATTGTACGCTTCTCATATATGATAACCTCGGTATCTTGCCCATAGCCGATTTCGCGCAAAGATGGCACAAGCCACGAGTCTGTGGCACTGTCGCCGGCATAGTAGATGTGGGCTATTCCCTGGTCGCGCAGCGAATCGTGCAAGGGGCAAAGCAGTTTTTGCAAACTCCCGGTAACATGTATCCCCTTCACCAGAGCTACTGCCCGTAGCCACGTTGTCTGATGGGTTCGCAAACTGACCACTGCTACCCCCCATAGGTCTTTTTGCCCTTGAATAACCACTGCGTTTCCCTGCTTGAGCAGTTGGGGGAGTTCGTTGCCTGTCAACGCATAGTAGCACCGCGAACCATCACGTAATAGCCGTGACACGCGGGTCACATCGGCTTCGCTGGTAAAGCGGTGTAGAGCTTGGCTCAAATCTGGGTTGCGTCGAAACCATCGCATAGGGTATGATACAATACGTTTGTTGAATTGATTGGTACACTGGTTAGCGGTTGGTTATCCCGCGTTCTGGCAATACAAAAAATCGCTCTCCTATTGTACAACGAAATGGTGTCTGCTAAAAGACGCAAAAACTTAGGATACAAAAAATGCAAGCAACCCACCAGATGCATACCGTCAAGCGTAACTGGATATGGCACTATATTCAGACAGAATGGCAACGGTTTTTTGGGGTCAATGTGTCGCTCATTGACCCGCTGCTCTACGTTGGGGGGCAGTTTACCCCGAAGCAGTGGCAAACCCTCTACGCTATGGGTATCCGTGCCGTGCTCAACCTACAAGATGAGCGTGAAGATTGCTTTATGGAAAACATCCCATCCCATATGCTGCGTCTGCCGGTGGTAGACCATCATGCCCCAAGCGTTGAGCAACTTGGCTGTGCCGTAGAGTTTATCGCCCGCGCCCACGAGCAACATTTGCCGGTGTTGGTCCACTGCCAAGCGGGGATAGGGCGTGCGCCGACAACTGCTGCCGCCTACCTCATGGCTGAACGCGATATGGATAGGACAGCAGCCATCAACTACCTGCGGGTCTCCCGCCCAAATATCATGCTGAACCGACAGCAACGCCAACGGCTCTCCGATTGGGAAGCACACGTTGGTATGCTTGCAAACCGCACGTATTGATGCTACCATAACGGTTGAATACAGCACATCAGTGATAGCACACCCCCCCTTACCCTACACGCTAGGGAAATAGGGGTATAAAGATGGGAGATACATTCAATTACCACACCATTTGCGCTTGGTGCTGCTGTCGGGGCAAGTGTTCTCCCTGGCTTGGCACTGATACGATTACTCCGTTTGCACATAGCCCCATTCCCACCTGCTGCTTTGCTTGCATTGGCAATGGGGGTTAGTGTAGCCCTACCCCCTGTGCTGCTGCTCCTCGCTGACCTGCTACACCTTCCCTGGAATGGCATAACGACATGGGGGTATGTGGGGATTAGTGGGGTAATAGCTCTGGCACCGCTGCATATCCGCCGGGCAACCAACCCCAACAAGGGGACATCGCTGTCCCTAGCCTATGCGTTCCCCTGGCGCACGCTTCCCATTGGCTTTACTGATGTAGCCCTGGTAGTGCTCTTTATCATGGCGTTGGTAGTGCGCTTCTGGACTATACGGGACATCCCTACCGGGCTGTTTGGCGACTCCTATCACCACACGATGATTGCTACGCTGCTTGTGGAAAACGCCGGGCTTTTTACCTCGTGGGAGCCGTATGTGCCGCTGGTCAGCTTTACCTACCATTTTGGCTTTCACGCTAATGCTGGTTTTTTCCACTGGATAACCGGCTATGATGTTGTCCAGAGTGTGCTGTATATGGGGCAGGTAATCAATGCGCTGTCCGTCCCAATGGCATACCTGCTCGTAATGACGTTGACGGGCAAGCGGCAGGCAGGGCTATGGGCAGCGTTGCTCACCGGCTTTGTAGCGACCATCCCCGCGCACTACGTGGTGTGGGGTCGCTATACGCAACTTACGGGAAATACGGTGCTCGTTGTTGTCGTGGTCAGTTGGATCAACCTGATAGACTCACGCGCCCCGCTCTGGACAGCATCCCCAACGCCCCCAACGCCTGACAGTACAACCAATAATGCCCCCACATCCCGTCCGCGCTGGTCAGCAGTGTTGTTGGCTGCCCTCGCAACGGCAAGTATGATCCTCACCCACTACCTCGTGACCATCTTTGCCGCGCTCTTTGTCGCAAGCTATCTGTTGGTCTGGCTTATACGACAACGATCTTTCCACACGCTACGGTTACGTTTCCCTGCCATTGGGTTGGCATTGGCATTGACCTTGCTTCTCACAACCCCCTGGATTATCAACCTCTTCAATGGCTACCTAGTACGAACGGCTACCGTCTTTGTGACGGGGGCAGTAGAGCAGGAGCGGGTCGCGCAATATGCTATCCTGCCCACAGTCGTGCCGCTCTATGCTCGTGGCTATGTGATAGTGGCGGCGTTGGTTGGGCTATGGCTGGCGGGGTGGCAGCGGCAGTGGCGGGTGGCTATAGCGGGGCTATGGACAATTATTCTGGTGATGTGTGTTGTGCCGCATATGCTTGGGTTGCCACTTACTGGTATCATAGACCATATCACTGCCCTCAGTGTATGGTACCTGACACTGATACCCCTAGCCGCCTATGCGCTGGCATTGGGACAAGCAACCATCTTGGCAGGGCTGCAACGTTGGGGAGTGTTGCAAGATCAACCGGGCAAATTCTCACCACGGAGACCCAGAGACCCAGAGACCGTACAGGATGGTTCAGGCAAGCGTAGGTCTCTCTGGTCAAAAAACGCGCTGGCATTGCCAAATATCATCGTGAATGGGGGGGTAGCTCTGCTGATGCTGGCGGTGATGGGGTGGGGGGCAACGTGGCAGCAAACGCTCATTGACGGCAGCACCCAACTGGTCTCGCAGGCGGATATGCAGGCAATGGATTGGATACGCAACCACACCCCGCCAGAAGCGCGGTTTTTGGTGAACAGCTTTCCCGCATATGGTGGTACACTGGTAGTTGGATCAGATGCGGGGTGGTGGATACCGCTTCTCACCGGGCGGCGTTCAACGCTGCCGCCTATCGTCTATTCCAGCGAAGCAGCAGACCCGCCGGATTATCTCCGGCAGGTGAATAGGGTAGCAGAGCGTTTACGGGGACACCCGCTTACGTTCCTGGCACCAGTGCAGATTGACCTGACCACCCCCGCCGCGTTGCAGGTGCTTCGCAACGAGGAGATAGATTACGTGTATCATGGAGCACAGCGATCACCGGGACCGTTGGCGGCAGATACGATAGCCATAGACCCGTTACGGCAAACAGCAGGGTTTACCCTGGTCTATGAACAGGACGGGGTAGTAATTTTTGAGGTAACAGAGTAGGAAGCATAAGCGAGTACCTAGTAACCGTTTAGCTAACGTAAGGAAATAATGAATGACACAAGCGCATGCGCTGACCGTTTCGGTAGTTATCTGTGCCTTCACCGAGGAACGTTGGCACTACCTCGTGGGGGTTATCGAGTCTGTTCAGCAGCAGAGCCACCCACCAGATGAAATTATCATTGTGGTTGATCACAATACCGTCTTGTTTGAACGGATACGCGCCCGGTTTCCTGGCGAAGTGGTTATTACGAATACCGAAACGCCAGGGCTTTCTGGGGCGCGAAATAGCGGGGTCAAGCGGGCAACGAGTGGTATAGTCGCCTTCACTGACGATGATGCGTTGACGGCACCAGACTGGCTAGAAAACCTCTTGTCTGGTTATACCGATTCGCATGTCATCGGGGTGGGTGGCACGATTGAGCCACTCTGGAGCGGTGGGCGACCAGCGTGGTTCCCACGGGAGTTTGATTGGGTGCTTGGTTGTACCTACACCGGTAGTCCAGAAACTACTGCCCCTGTGCAACGGCTCATCGGGTGCAATATGTCATTTCGGCGTTGGGTGTTTGATGAGATAGAGGGGTTTCGTAGCGAAATAGGCAGGGTTGGCTCACGCCCCTTTGCCGGCGAGGAGACAGAGCTCTCTATCCGTATTAGCCAAAGCTACCCCCAGCACCGCATCATCTTTGAGCCACGCGCTAAGGTCAACCACTATGTACCAGCGAGTCGTGCGCGTTGGAGCTACTTTCATTCGCGCTGCTATGCTGAGGGGTTATCCAAAGGGTTGATGACCCGCTTTGTCGGCACTCGTGATGGTCTGGCGGCAGAGCGGGCATATGTCCGCAAGACGCTGCCCAAAGGGGTATGGCGTGGGATTACTGACACGCTGCTGCATGGTGATAACGGGGGCATACTTCGTTCGGGGGCTATTGTCGCCGGCTTGACCGTTACAACTATGGGGTTTGTGCGTTGTTTGGTAGCCCGCTGGCTAGGGGCTATTGCTGGCAAGAAGACCCCTTTGATGCTCCAAAATTTGCGGGTGTCTACCAACAGGCGGAAATAATCCGCGGTTGGGGGCAGGGGGCTATTCGAGCCGCGAGTGAGCGGGTCGCTTCGGGCAAGCCCCATCCCCTGCCCTTCCCCCACTGAGGGGAGAAGGGGAACCAGGCAGGTGGTACCCCCCCTCGCCCTGGGATGGGAGCGGGGGCAGGGGGAGCGGGGAACATAAGAGAAC
>CAZLKK010000054.1:3973-7501 GCA_964559995.1 uncultured Chloroflexaceae bacterium | reverse complement strand
TCTATGATGAAGATGAGACGAGTGTTCAACGACGATTACAAAAACTGGCTGCTTGGATGCAAGAGAACAAGCAACGCGAGGGGGAGCGGGGAACATAAGAGAACAGAAACCAGGAAACAAGGTACTCACACAATGAAGATCGTTTTTCTCTGTACATCAGGTATGGATGATCCGCTCCCACGGGGACGGTGTCTTCCTATTGCCCGTCAACTGGTGCAGTATGGGCATGATGTTTCGGTGTTGCTCTTGCACCATAGCTATGATCAGCTACCCGATGCCCAACGCTACCATATGGACTCCGGCGTGTTGGTTCACTATGTGGGACAGATGCATGTCTATGGGCTACCGGGCGAACGCCGCTATTTTCGCCCGTTGAAGTTCTTGCAAGTTGCTATACAAAGCACCGTGTCCCTAGCGGCGCATGCCATGCGGCTCAAGCCTGACTATATCCATGTGGAAAAGCCACAGCCGATGAATGGGTTAGCGGGGGTGTTGGCACGGCTGCGAAGTGGACGCTTGTATATAGATTATGACGATTACGAGGCGGAGATTAACCGCTATGATGGGCAATGGCAAAAGAAGATTGTCCAACTGTGGGAAGACAAACTGCCCCCAATGGCACGGGCAGTCAGTACCAATACGCGGTTTATCTACCAGCGGTGTGTAGAAGAGCTTGGTATTCACGAAAAGCGGCTCGTCTACATCCCCAATGGGTTGAGCAGTGAACAATACCATCGTCCCCCTGCGGCGCAGGTCGAGATGCTGCGCTCATCGCTTGGTCTACAGGGACACCCAACGGCGATTTACCTCGGCTATATGGGAACACACGCGCATGCGGTTGACCTGCTAATTGATGCCTTCCGTCTGCTGCTCCAGGACATGCCAGAAGCGCGGTTGCTTATGGTCGGTGATGGTGACGAACGCCAAGTTTTACAAGCGCAGGCACAACAGGCGGGTATTGGTGATGCTGTCGTGTGGGCAGGGCGGGTGTTGCCTTCAGCCACGCGCAACTACCTTGCTCTAGCGCAGTGTTCGATAGACCAGGTGTATGATATACCGGTTATGCACTCGCGTTCGCCGCTCAAGATTGTGGAGAGTATGGGGATAGGCGTACCAGTCGTGACAAGTGATGTGGGGGATCGCCGCGAGATGCTGGCAGACGGCGAGGCGGGGGTGTTGGTTGCGCCGGGCGATGCGGCAGCATTGGCGGATGGGATGCACCAAATGTTGGCAGACACCACCCGACAAGCGCGGCTCTCACAGGTGACGGTAGCCCAAGCGGAGTCGTTTCGCTGGGAGTATCTTGTGCAGCGTTGGATGGGGTTGTATCGGGTGTAGAGACATAAAGAGGTCAAGAGGTCTCATAACTATGAAATACCGCCTATCGCTGTTTGTACTGCTCATTATTGCCCTCTCACTCCCCCTAGCAGCACAAGCCCAAACTGCTACCTCACCAGGTGGCGACAGCACCATTATGCAGCGCATGCTGGACATGACGATCATGCCTAGTGGCGATGTGCTGGTGGTAGAACAGTGGGATGTGCGTTTTGGCGGTGAGCCGTCATCCTCGCTGACCTACGAAATAGCCGACAATGGGTTTACGGAGATTACCGGTTGGGCAGTGAGCCAGGGGGATACCCCCTACCAACCCATCACCAGTGGGCAGGCGGGAACATACCAAACCAACACGAGCACTCATCCCCACGCGCCAAACATCTCCTGGTTTTTTGCGCCGACTACCGATACAAACCAGACCTACACGCTTACCTACACGGTCAAAGGGGCTATCCGTATCTACGATGACCACGACATCTTGCGCTGGAATGTGGTAGAACGGCAAAATCGCCCCTATCCTATCGAGCAGGCGCAGGCGATAGTCCATCTCCCCACGACCTTTGCCCCAACAGACCTTGCTATCTCAACCTACCGCTACTGGGTAAAGAATACGGCTACTGCCCGTATTGTAGATGGGCAGACCGTAGCGTTTGCGGCAGATGCGCTGCGGTTGGGGGATGCATGGGAAATCCGGGTGCAGTTTCCGCATGGACACCTGACCGCTACGCCCCCCGATTGGCAACGCCGCGAGGATGCCGAGCGGCAGCATGAGGAGATGCGGCAGGCAATGCTGGCAGCACAGCGCAAGAGCAACCAACAGTACACCATCCTGTTAGCGATAGTGGTTGTGGTCGGTGGGGGTCTCGTCAATGGTTGGTTGTGGTGGCGATTTGCCCGCAACAAGCCACCAGATACCGTAGCCGAAGACTCACCCGTTCCCCCCGAACCGCTGCCAGCAGGCTTGGCGGGTCCCCTGATAGACGAACACATAGAGAGCTACGAGATAACCGCCGCGTTGGTTGATATAGCCGAGCGGGGGTACTTGCGGGTGATAGGTGAGCGTACCGAGCATGGACATGCGTTCATCTTTGAGCAATCAACCCCGCCACAAGAAACCTCTCCCCTACGTGGTTATGAACAAACGCTGCTCCAGGTGCTCCTTGAAGGCAAGCCACAACGCCGGTTGGCAACGGTGCGTTCGCGGTTGTTTCGGGAGTTTGCCCAGATTAAGGCAGAAATGTATGCCGAACTGGTACGTGAGGGGTATTTCTCTGAAGACCCAGATGCTCTGCGTAGTCGGTTTCGGGGTATTGGGCTTATCGTCAAGTTTATGGCGATCATGGGGGCAGTCTTCACGGTGGCACCGGGGACTTCCCACAATGCCCCGCTTATATTTCTGCTGCCGCTTGCTTTGTTGCCCTTTGGGGTGGTGGTGTTCTTCTTGAGCCGGGCGATGCACCGGACCACGGCAAAGGGGGCTACTGCTGCCGCAAAGTGGCGTGGGTTCAAACGGTCTCTGGAGCAAGGCAATCATCCCCCAATTGGGGATGGAACGGATACGACCACCAGCGAGTATCTAGCCTACGCCATAGCCTTTGGTATCCATAAGCCGTGGCTACAACAGCTAAACGCAGATCATATCCACCTTCCCTGGTGTATGGTATCGGGGGATGCTCGTCCGCATAGTTATGATACCCAAGAGCATCTCGCCGTACAAGACGCGCAAGCAGTGATTGATGATTTGGTGCAGCAGGTTTCGTCTGCTTGTGACAGGCTAGGGTGAGGAGACTAGAGATACCCTAGAGGTACTACGAAAGGAAAAAATCCTATGACAGACATCAATCAACGCATTACCATAGACCCGACTATTTGTCATGGCAAGCCGTGTATTCGACATCTTCGGTACCCTGTTGAGCTTATCCTTGAACTGCTCAGTGCCGGGATGACCTTTGATGAAATTCTCGCTGATTATGAGGATTTAGAACAGGAAGACATTTTGGCTGTGCTTGCATTTGCCGCACGGTTAAGTCACATAAAGCGTATGGAGATATTAGCAGCATGAATATTCTTGTTGATCTCCGCCTGATCGATTTCGATATGGATCACCCTGGCCTGATTGGCATACCGGTTGACATCACCGGTCACCCGGTCATCAAACCGCATGCCTACGGCTATCAGGACATCACATTCATT
>CAZLKK010000054.1:3461-3933 GCA_964559995.1 uncultured Chloroflexaceae bacterium | reverse complement strand
AGATCGTGTAGTAATAACGAAAGATGCTGATTTCGTTAATTCTTTTCTTGTCTCAAACCAACCCCATAAACTCCTGCTTATCTCAACTGGTAATATCTCGAATAGAGCATTAGAGGGAATTTTTACAGCTAACTTTGTACATATTATTGATGCTTTTGACATTAATAACCACAGTTTTATTGAAATCACTTATACAAATATGATTGTTCATCACTAACTACGCTCCTTACTAATATGCTCCCTTATAAAGGCGAGTATGGAACCAAACATCCCTTTCTCCCACCGAGGGATAAGATGATTTCAGTAGTAGCGCAATACTTCACCACAGAACCACAGAGACACAAAGTCTGGGCAAGAGAGTCCCGACAAGAACGCAGAACCGCAGAACCGCAGAGGACAAGACTCCCCCCATCCCCCTCGTCCGTCCCCTGCCAACCGAGCCGCGAGTGTCAACGAGCGGTTGCCCGGTCAG